>JAYVLZ010000032.1:0-16619 GCA_043759175.1 Chitinophagaceae bacterium
ATTTTTTGAATCCATACCCCATGGTAAAGAATAACCTGTATAAAATAATTTGTTTTAGAATGCGCTTTTAGTGGAATGTCTATCCGGTTATCCTGGTCAAAAACATTTCTTGCCAGTTTGGCCAGGAAAAAACCTGTTTTTCCAACCAGGATTAACCTGCTGCTTTCATCTTTATATAAAACAGCTTTGGATACCCCACCAGCAAAAATTAATGCCATGGTAGTATCGGATGATTGATCATTTGTTAACTGAAATTTTATCCAAACAGATTTTACGCTGTCTCCAAAATGCATTTCATCTTTTTGAAAAAATTCTTTTACACGTTGAAAATTTCTTTTAGTAATATCAGCAGGCGGTATTTCAGTTTTATCAGTTTCTATTCTTACTGAAGCAAAATCATACAGGGACAGGTCTTCATGAGGCAAAGGAAGATTGATTGCAGTGATAGTGTCGCTTGTTTGCGAGTGTGCATGATTGCATAGAGATATGCCTGACATTGTTAGCAAAGCAAAAAGAAGACCGGCATATAATTTTTTTTTCATCATTAAGAACTGAAGTACTTTTAAATAAATACATTGAGTGTTCATATAGGTTGAGGATGATGCCAGCCCGAAAGATTTCATTCTGGCGGGTGTCGCATTTATACAATGTGGGAAAAGATCCACAATGGTATGCGGTACACGAGTGCTACGTCCGCCCGGACTTGCCATTCGGACGGGCCAATGAAGCTAAATCAGGGATCAATAGTTTGGTAAAAAAAACTTATATATAGAAACTGCACTGTTCAGAAGTTCTGAAAAGAGCAGTGATTTTTATTTAATTGTATCCAGGATTTTGCACCAGGTAAGGATTCTTATCTAATTCGGCTCTTGGAATGGGATAAAGGTTCCTGAAGTTTTCTGATACTGACTTATCCGGAATCCTGGAATCAGTAAAATGACCCAAACGGATCATATCGTTCCGGCGGAAACCTTCCCATGAAAGCTCCCTTGCCCTCTCAGCAAGCAGGCCATCGGCGGTCATCTCGGATGCAATGAAACCAGGGAGACCAGCCCGGCTGCGGATGGAAACCCCATTTATTTTTTGATTGATGGTAATTAAAGCAGCAGCAATATCCCCATTCCTGAACTGAGCTTCCGCTTTCATAAGAATGATATCTGCCAGCCTGAACACTGCAAAATCATTACTCATAGTAAACGTTTCTTCTTTATTAAATTCCCATTTGGCACAGCGGGCACCAGCAGTTTCGGTTTTAGGTGGTTGAATTTTGAAACTTGTAATTACAGGATCAAAAAACAGGAGATTTCCTAAGCGGTCATATTGTAAATGCGCTGCATCCATGATTTGATTTTCATATTGCTGACCAACGAGAAACATTTTACGCCTGTTATCGTTAGGGTTGAAAAGATTGTAATACTCGGCTGTACTGCAGTGACCATTAAATCCTCCGACACCAAAAGTACCTTTAATACCAAAAGTTTTATTGCTATTGTAGTGTAAAGTAGCTAACTGGATCCAAAAATCGCCAAGCCCTGCATTTCCGTCGAACGGAATAACAAAAATGTTTTCTTTTGATCCATCATTGGCAACCTGGAAATTATTAAAGAAGTTTGGCTCCAGGGAATATTTATTTGCGTTGAGAATGGCATCACAGGCTGCAATACAATCTGCCCAGCGGGCTGTGCCGGTAAAGACCTGGGCATTCAGGTATAATTTAGCCAAAATTGCCTGGGCAAACCATTTGGTGGCCCTGCCATAAGTTGAAGCGTTAACATCAGTAGTTAAGGCCTGCAGATTACCGGTTAATTCTTTTTCTGTATAATCAAAAACTTCCTTACGTGTTTTAGTAGCCAACTTAGATTGATCAATAACACTAACCTCATGAACAGGAACATTGCCATACAAGTCAATAGCGAGGTAATAGTAAAATGCACGGATTGTTTTTAATTCGGCCTCTATAGAAGTTATATCAGTGGGCTTGGGGTTTAATTCATTAAGGGACTGCAATATTAAATTTACCCTGGCTATACCGCCATAAATTTGCTGCCATACTTCCCGTATAAATTGATGATTGGGTCCCCAGGTATGCTTCCACATTTGCTCCCAGACCACATCATCGGCCCAATCGATAGCCCGGTTTGGAACAATTATTTCATCTGTACTTGTTTCATTTAAACTATAAATAAAATTAGCAGGCGCATAATTTCTCAATCCACTGTAAGCAGGCGCCACACCTGCAGCAACCTGGTCTGGCGTTTGCCAGAAATTGACAACCTGGTCATACACTTTTGTATTGAGTTTGGTGCAGGAAAAACTTGCGCACAAAAGCGGGATAACAAGCAAAGCAATCTTAAAAATATTTTCCCTTTTCATATACAAATATTTAAAAGTGTACACAGGTGGTATTTACTACAGACAGTTTTAACTAATCAGCTTTTAAAACCCAACATTTACACCCAAAGTAACTCCCCTTGTTTTGGGGTAGTAATTCTGATCAATATATCGCTGGGGCCCATCCGTATTAATTTCAGGATCTACACCATCATAGCTGGTTATTACAAAAAGATTGGTTGCAGCGAGGTAGATCCTGAGGTTACTAATGCCTTTTATTTTTTTAAAATTATAACCAAGCATAATATTTTCTAAACGGGCGAAGGAGCCATTCCTTAGCCAATAAGTGGATGGTTGCGGAAGATCCGCAAAACCATTTGTCAATGCTTTCTCTGTAATATTAGAACCAGGAAGGTAACTGGTGGTCTCCAGGCGCAATATGGAATTTGCAAAAATCTTTTGCCCCTGCACGCCCCTTAAAAAAAATCCGAGATCAAAATTTTTGTAAGTGAAATTATTGGTGAACCCCCAGGTAAAATCAGGCGTAGGATCTATAAATACACGATCCTGATCTGAATAGTTCGTTGAAGTGCCAATCAATTTTCCGGCAGCATCATAGTTATTATACAGCTCATGCCCTCCTGCGTCTAACCCTGCATGTTGTGGAATCCAGAATACACCAGCCGGATAACCTACTTTCAACTGTGTGACATAAGCGCCGCCAAATCCTCCCCCGTATGCTGATCCATAACCAGGGTTGTTTAAGGAAAGTGCAGTACCCTTAAATTGACTTAAAAGATTTGTAACATAATTCCTCAAGGTGCCCATATTAACACGGGTTTCCCAGGTGAAATTTTTGGTTTTAACTATTGCAGCGCCCAGCGATATTTCTACTCCTTTGTTTTTCGCCGAAGCTGCATTGGCATAAACTTTACTGGTTAAGAAGGGTGGTTGGGGAATATCATAGAGGAATAACATATCATTGGTATTGTCATTAAACACATCAATGGTGCCATTGATACGATCTTTGAAAATGGAGAAGTCAATGCCAATATTAAATGATTGCCGTACCTCCCATTTCAAATCAGGATTATTTTCCTGTTTCACTGCATAACTCTGCAAAAATTGTCCGTTGTATAAGTAAGGGCCTACGGGTCCATAGAGCAACTGGTAAGTGTTTGCCGGCAGGTTTTCCTGGTTGCCTGTATAGCCATAGCTCACCCGCAGTTTCAGGTTATCCAGCCATTTCACTTCTCTCATGAAATTTTCATTGCTCACTCTCCATGCTACCGCAACAGAAGGAAAATTTCCCCAATGGTTATTAGGGCCAAATTTTGATGAACCATCCTTGCGAAAATTTGCAGTAAGTAAATAACGGTCATCGTAATTATAAACAGCTCTTCCCAGAAAAGAAATGAGCTTTACTTCATCTTTATAGGAATAGATATCATTTGTGCGGACATTGGTAGCCGTTGCAAGATTATTGTTCAGCAATTCAGGTACCAGGAAACCTCTTGCCGTTACCCCAAATCCATCATTCAGGAATTTATTGTATTCATACACACCGGTAAGATCAATAGTTTGTTTGCCAAATTTTTTCCGGTAATTACCATGAATATCACCTGAAAAAATCTGTTTGTTATTGTTGGATTTTGATGCTGTGGACCCGAAAGCAGTTCCTGCAATAGCCGGCCAAAATAAATCATACACGTCATTTCCCCTCGACATGGCTCCAAGTATTCCAAATTTCAACCCCTTCATTAATTCATAATCTGCTTTTACAGAGCCCTGAAAAAAATTCTCGCTTTTTTTACTATATAATTCTTTTAAGAGAAATAATGGATTCAAATTAAAAACATTAGCAGGCGGCTGGAAATATGACCCATCGGGGTTATAAACAGGCCATACGGGCAGATAGCCCGGAGTTAGATTGAAAACAAAAGCCCCACCTGTGCGAACCTGGCTGGTAGAATTTTGATCAGGTAAAAAATCACGTTTGATTACCGAAGTATTTATGCCATACCTTATTTCTAATTTATTATTAAAGCTTTTCTGATTGGCTGTTAACCGGGCTGTAATTACTTCTTTACCAGTATTAATGATCACTCCTTCCTGTTTAAGATAGCCAACAGAACCACGAAAACTGATGGCATCGCTACCGCCACTTATTCCAATGGTATGGCTATGCGTAAAAGCTGTTTGTGAAATGGCTTTTTGCCAATCCGTATTGCCACCTGCATCAAATGCACCTCCTCCACTTGCTGCGGCAGCTTTACGCCATTGATCAGCGCTCAATACTTTTATTTGATTGGAAAATTTCTCCATACCCACAAACGCATTGTAGTCTGTTAAAGTTTTTCCGGCCTTACCTTTTTTAGTAGTCACCAGTATAACTCCGTTGGCGCCTCTTGATCCATAAATGGCCGCAGCAGACGCATCTTTTAAAATATCGTACGATTCTATATCAGCAGGATTCAATGTGTTTATTGCTTTAAAGAAATCATCAATGGCCACGCCATCAATTACCAACAGTGGCGGTTGCCCTTCCAGTGATGCAGCACCCCTTATACGTACAATGAAATCCCCATTGGGGTCGCCGCCTGGTTGAACGATTACCAGCCCGGCCACTTTGCCTTGTAATTGTTGCAGGGGGCTGGTAATAATACCGGTATTGAATTCTTTAATAGACACCTTTGTCACTACACCAGTAACATCTTTTTTCCGTGATGTGCCATATCCCACTGCTATCACCTCATCCATGCTGCTTATTGCAAAGGATAAGGTAACATCTATGAAGGTGGAATTGCCAACTATGACAGATTTTTTGAGTGCCCCAACCGACGAAAATAGTAGTTCATCACCAGGCTTAGCTAAAATAGAAAAACTTCCATCTTCAGCGGAGGTGGTTACCCGGTTAGCATTTTTAACTTCAATGGTAACACCTGCCAAAGCGATACTATCAGTACCCCGGACAATGCCGTTAATTTTTTGTTGTGAAAAAGACTGATTATAAAAAGAAGAAAAGATAACTGTTAGCGCAATGGCTGTAATGAAGAAATGATTATTACGGGGGAGTAATCTTTTCATGTTAAAAGAGCTGATGGCATATCTAATATACTTTTTTTTCCTGATAAGAAGTACTTTTTAATGACAGGCGTTTTTTATAAATGATTACAATTGTTTTTTTTCAATGAAATCCGTTTTTTATTTTTTAACTCTTTACAGCATCAGTATATAAATTAAGAATATGCAGATTACTGATTATGATTTCAAATCTAAATAGCAGCACTTTCAAAAACCGCCTGATTGAGTGGTTGACCAAATGAACTGGTAGGTTGTATAAATGAGTTGGTGCTTTACATTGCGGTCAATAATATTGAGATGGGTAAAAAGCAATTTCCCACCAGCAGGATGTACAAACCGTTCGAAACAAGATATTGCACATAGAAAAAATGTGGAAGGGGTGCCTCCCACATTTTACAATAAAATTTAAAAATATTTTCTCCTGCCTATTCAAACAATTCTCCCTGTGGATTCTCATCCACTTTCTTTCGCTCCCATTCCATCTCTACACTCTTATTATATTCTGTTAGCTTGGCTCCTACTGCTTTCCAACCCATTACCTCCACCAGTTTCACCACTTTAAACTTAGCGTTTCTCACCATCTGTCCACGGCCGCTTTGTACATGCAATACAGGTTCATCATCTGTAGTCACCATTTCAAGGCGATTGTCTTTTCCCTCTTTGATAAAGAAGAATTTGTTGTGCAAAGTAGTCGTTTCAATTTTAAACCTTTTGATATTGTACTGCAACTTTTCATTGTCGAGATAAACAGCGGTTACTATTTTATTGGTATTGAACTTTTCAATCAGCAATATTTTTTCTGCATCAAAACGTTGGGTGAGTTCCTGGTCAGTTATTTCATAATTGCCATCATTGTAAATAACCAGCAGCCTGTCTTCTGCATCAAACTTGCCAAGGTACTCTCCTTTCTCCTCTGTATTCAATCTTCCGAATTTATTATCAAACCACAATTTCTTTGCATCCAGTGTTGACTTGCCAGCTTCTTTAAACTTCACAGATTTAATGGGGTATTTGGTAACGGTGATGCCGATACCGCCACGGCTTTTTATTTCTATTTCTTCAAAATAAAAATCAAATTCTTTTTTCCTGGAATTGCAATTAGGACTCAATACAACCTTCACTACTTCTGCTTCGCCATTTGGATTGGCACTAAAATAATGCACCCGGCTTTTGTCTTCCCCTTTGGTAAGGTTGTATTCTTTATCCCGGGTAATGCCTGTTACGTTAAAGCGTTTAGCCAGGCTTGCCCCACTTTTTCCATCCACATACATCATGTTGTAAGTAGTGCGTTCATCATTTTTTTGAAACACCGCCACATGGATAATATCTTTGCCGATAAAAGTTTTATCTGCCACCCTCACCACTTTCATGATGCCGTTTTTGGTAAATGCAATGATGTCATCAAAGTCAGAAACTTCCGCAACAAACTCATCTTTCTTAAGACCAGTGCCTACAAAACCATCTGCATAATTCACATAGAGTTTGATGTTGGCAATCGCCACATTTTTTGCCTGTATGGTATCAAATAACCTGATCTCTGTTTTTCGTTCCCTGCCTTTGCCAAATTTTTTCAACAGGTTTTCATAATAGGCAATTGCAAACTCAGTCAGATGCTGCAGATCATACTTCACCTGCTTTATATCGGCCTCCAATCCTTTGATCTGTTCGTTCAGTTCATCAATATCTAATTTATAAATACGGCGTACCGGTTTTTCTGTCAGCTTAATAATATCTTCTTTGGTAATGTCTCTCTTTAATAATTTTTTGTACGGGCCAAATGCTGTATCAATTGCCTGCAATACTTTTTCCCATGTTTCATGTTTCTTCTCTAATTCTTTATATATTTTTTCCTCAAAGAATATTTTCTCCAGTGAAGTATAATGCCATTTCTCCTGCAATTCACCCAGCTTTATTTCCAGTTCTCTTTTTAACAAATCCCTGGTATTATCTGTTGCAATTTTCAGCAATTCATATACCCCTAAAAACTGTGGTTTGTCTTTTACAATTACACAGGCATTGGGAGAAATACTTACTTCACAATCGGTAAAAGCATACAATGCATCAATGGTAATATCAGGAGAAATACCAGCCGCCAGTTCAATGATGATCTCTACATCAGCCGCCGTATGATCCATTACTTTTTTGATCTTTATTTTCCCCTGGTCGTTGGCCTTTACAATACTTTCCATCAACTGGGTGGTGGTAACGCCAAAGGGTACACTTTTTATTACGAGTGTTTTTTTATCAACCTCTTCAATAATTGACCTCACCCTTATTTTACCACCCCGCTTTCCTTCATTGTAGTTGGTCGCATCCATCGTACCACCTGTTTGAAAGTCAGGATAAATTTCAAACTTTTTTCCTTTTAAATATTTGATGGATGCATCTATCAGTTCACAAAAATTGTGTGGTAATATTTTTGTTGCCAAACCCACCGCAATACCTTCTGCACCCTGCGCCAGCAGCAACGGAAATTTCATCGGTAATGTTACCGGTTCATTTTTCCTGCCGTCATAGCTCAGCGACCATTCTGTGGTCTTTGCATTGAAAGCCACTTCCAGTGCAAACTTGCTCAGCCTTGCTTCTATATACCTTGATGCTGCTGCATCATCGCCTGTACGAACATCGCCCCAGTTACCCTGTGTTTCCACCAGCAGGTCTTTTTGCCCCAGGTTTATCAATGCATCGCCAATGCTCATGTCCCCATGGGGATGGTACTGCATGGTTTGCCCAATAATGTTTGCCACCTTATTAAAACGTCCATCATCCATTTCCTTCATGGCATGCAGGATGCGTCGTTGTACCGGTTTTAATCCATCTTCAATGGCTGGTACGGCCCGTTCTAAAATTACGTAGCTGGCATAATCTAAAAACCATGTTTTGTATTGCCCGCCTACGCCGGAGTCGGTGTGTAAATATTCTTCTTTATTTGCTTTAGCCATGTTTTAATTGATAATGGATAATTGATAATGCTTCAAGTTTCAAACATCCAAAGCTTATTTATGTCTCGATAATCTTAATACTGCTACACTATTATAGCTTCAGAGGAGCGGCATGTTAGTAGCCCTCGTAATAATTATTTGTAATGAATCTCAGCTCCAGAGAGCCTGTCCCGATTTTGTATCGGGAAGCGGCATGTTAAACCAGCTTTCAAAGAAAGCTAATCTTCATAAAATTCAAACAAATATTTCTCGTTATATTCAATTTCAAATTTTTCTAAAAATTCAATGTATTCCTGTCGGAACGTTTTCTTTTTATGATGCTCCGGCTGGTTCAAAATATAATTCACTACATTTTTTGATTGTGATTTTGAATACGAGAATGCTCCAAAACCGTGTTGCCAGGCGAAATCTTTTACAAAATTTTTATCCTTAATAAAAGATGATGAATTGGATTTGATATCCCTGGTCAAATCTGAAATCGCAATATCCGGATTGATGCTGACAAAAATATGTGTATGATCCCGCATGCAATAAATGGCATACAATTTTTGCTTTTGCCCGGAAATAATGCCGCTGATGTATTGCTGCAATTCTTCCCGGAAAGATTCTTTTATAAAACTCTTTCTGCCCTTTACTGCAAACACAATCTGGATATACAATTGATGATAGGTATCTCCCATGATGATAGATTTATTTGGTTACAATATTTTTATTGATTCATCCCGGTGTGTACATCTGCATTCCAAAATCACATTGCTAACGCTGCTGCTGTTAACATGCTGCTCCTCGGGAGTTCTTCATTTTACATTCTTTTTGCTGCTGACATGCCGCTCCTCCGGAGCTCTCAAATATTCTGTTCATTTTTTTTGCTACTGACATGTCGCTCCTCCGGAGCTATTAAATATTTTTGTTTGTTTCTTTGCTGCTGCTGACATGCCGCTTCCCGATACAAAATCGGGACAGGCTCTCCGGAGCTTTGTACAATTTACATTTTTATATCTCATACAATTCCAACGGCTGCCCATTGGGATCATAAAAAAAACAAAATTGCTTATTGGTTATTTCATCTGTTCTTACACCCTGAACTTCCACTCCGTTTGCTCTCAATTCACTTGCAGCAGCTTCTACATTCTCCACAGCAAATGCAAGATGCCGCAACCCCTTCGATTCAGGATAAGAAGCCCTTTCCCGGTTTTCGGGGAAAGAAAATAATTCTACCTGGTAAAGACCATCAATGGCAAGATCCAGTTTGTAAGACTTCCTGTCTACCCTGTATGTTTCTTTGATGATGGTAAAGCCAAGTATTTCGGTATAGAAACGCTTACTTACTTCATAGTCCCCAACAATAATCGCAATATGATGCACTCCTTTAATATTCATAAATAAATTATTATGCTTTCAATTTTACTTCAAAGTCTTTCATGTTCCCCAACTTTCCCTGCACATCAAACATATTCTGTGCAATCATCACTTTTAAACGCCACAGCAGGTAAGCATCGCCGGTGGTATGTTTGGATCTGCTTAAAAAATGATGAATAATTTTGGAAGCCTTTTGCCAGTCTGGTGTAATTTGTTTTTTTAATTCTTCATCATAAAAATCATAATCCTTTTGCTCCAGTTTTTTTCCTCCCTCCAGCAACCGCACTCCTTTATCTTCATTGCAAATTTTAACCCATTCATCCGGATCAACTTCAAATTCGCTGAGGGTGATTTCTCTTGACAGCTTCTTTGCTTTCAAAAATTCTTTCGCCGGAATTTCATGCAGCCAGTCAGGATAAAAAATATTGCCTTTTTCATTAATGAAAGGTAGATTGTTCAGGTACAAAATAAAAACCCTGCCCTGGAATTCTTTCATGTAATTGAGCAGCCAGTAATAGCCACTTACATCATGTTTGTTTTGTGCTGCCCATATCCAGATTGTTTCTTCTTCGTTTCTACGCATGGCACCCGCTAATGCTGCTGCTGTCTTATAGTCATCTACTTCACCACTTTCTACCTTGCCTTCATAATCACCACCGTCTAATACCTCTCTCCACCACTGGCGTCTTGCATCAATGCCTTCTCCAACATAGATATTGCCCAATGGACCCACTGCATAATCATCTTTTATTTGTACTACTTCCCCTGCAAGCGTTTCATCCATTTCAATTGCCTGCTTTAATACCTTAATGTCTGCTTCGTTAAAAACTATATGAATCATTTGTTTATTTTTTTGCTAAAAGGTTAAAGAAGAAAAGAAGCAAAAAAGAAGTTGTAATAAATCTTCTTGTTCTAACATACTTCATAACCAATAAAAAAATATTTTTCTTGTTTTACCTTTTTTTCTTCGTTATGCCTTTAGCTCATTTCTCCGCTCTGTTATTAAATAATACACACAAGTAGTGAAAAAATTTCTTACCCACGGTATGGCACTGATGATACCTAATTGATGTTTCGGTTTCCAGCCAAACTTATAGGTGTAAATCGGGTTGATAAAGTAGTGCGTTTTGTTCACCATTTTGTAGCCTGTATCATTCACTATTTTTTCAAACCGTTCTATCGAAATTCCTGTTTCTTTTATTTCTTCAAACGCTGCCACATCCTGCTTACTTATTTTTAGGATCCATTTATACAAGCTCATCGGCAGCAAATGAAAGTATGGCAACTTACTCAATAATTTATTGCTCATGATCTGCTGGTGACCGCCGAACGGCATCTGCCACGGCGGAAAACCAAAGAAGATTACGCCACCGGGGTTCAAAAAACTTTTCATCCAGGCAATCAATTTTTCCTGGTTGTGAATGTGCTCAATTACATCTTTTAAAATGATGATGTCAAACTTCCCTTTTAACTCTGTTTCGATATCTACTTTGTAAATATCTTTTGATACAAAACTGATCAGTTGCTTGTCCAACTCATCTTTCATGAACTCTCTCGCCAAAACCAATCTCGGTTCATCCAGCTCCACTCCCACAGTAATACATCCTTTTTCTGTAAATGCTTTAAGCACACCTGCTTCAGCACAGCCAATTTCCAGCACCCTCATGCCCGGTTTAACCGGCTTGTACTTCTCAACAAAAGGCACAATATAATTCCGTGAGTTTTGCGCCTGCATTTCAAAGTATCTTTTTTTATTGGTGTGAAAATCAAACATAAAAAAAGGTTCAACAGGTTTAAGAGGTTTAAAGTTTAATGTCGTTTTATGTTATTGCTGAATGGTTTTGTATAGCCTGCTCTTTTTTACCTCACCCTCCTTCTCTCCCGATGCATCGGGAGAGCGGTACACCATATCTTTAATAAATATTTGCTCTTCCACATTCTCATTTAATCTTTAATCAACAATTGACGGCCACACTCTGCTACTCAGCAAACATTTCAAATTTTTGAGCTATTGCCTTAGTTCCCCCTTTAGGGGGCGGAGGGGGTTGTTCAGCATTGGTATGCCATACAAGTGAGTGACACAACGATGTTTAATAGCAGCACCAAAGTCAAGTACAAAAAACTTAAAACAAAGCATCTGATTTAGCATGCTGTTTCTAAACATCTAAACTTCTAAACCGTCTCAACCAAATCTATTTCCACTTTCAAATTTTCAATAATAAAATCCTGCCTGCTGGGTGTGTTCTTGCCCATGTAATATTCCAGCAACTGTTGTATGTGTGTGTCGGGCAACATCATCACCGGGTCTTTCCGCATATCCGGACCAATAAATCTTGCAAACTCATCCGGGCTTATTTCACCGAGTCCTTTAAATCTGGTGATCTCTGGTTTGCTGCCTAATTTTTTAATGGCGGCCTGCTTGTCTGTTTCGTCATAACAATAAATTGTTTCCTGTTTATTTCTAACACGGAACAATGGCGTTTGCAAAATATATACATGGCCGTTCTTCACCAGGTCTGGAAAGAACTGTAGAAAGAAAGTCATCAGCAGCAAACGGATGTGCATTCCATCCACATCGGCATCGGTGGCAAATACAATATTATTGTAGCGCAGGCCTTCGTAGCCTTCTTCAATATTCAGCGCATGCTGCAGCAGATTGAACTCTTCATTTTCATACACCACTTTTTTGGTAAGGCTAAAACAGTTGAGCGGCTTACCACGTAAGCTAAACACCGCCTGTGTTTCCACATCCCTTGCCTTGGTGATGCTTCCGCTTGCACTGTCTCCTTCTGTGATAAAAATGGTGCTTTCTTTTTGTTTTTCTACAATCTTGTCCTTATCTTTTCCGGTGGCTTCATCATTGTAATGAAACTTGCAATCTCTTAATTTTTTATTGTGCAGGTTGGCTTTCTTTGCTCTTTCATTTGCCAGTTTACGAATACCGCTTAGTTCCTTTCTTTCTCTTTCATTTTGTTCAATGCGTTTCTTCAGCGCATCAGCAGTAGAGGGATTGCGGTGGAGGTAATTATTTAATTCTTTACCGAGAAAATCGCTGATGAAATTTTTCATTGAAGGGCCGTTTTCATACACCGTTTGAGAGCCCAGTTTTGTTTTGGTCTGGCTTTCAAATACTGGTTCCTGCACCCTTACCGAAATGGCGGCACAAATGCTTCCACGAATATCAGCCGCATCAAAATCTTTTTTGTAAAACTCACGGATGGTTTTAATATAACCTTCCCTGAAAGCGGCTAAATGCGTACCTCCCTGTGTGGTAAACTGACCATTCACAAAACTGTAATATTCTTCGCCATAAGCACTCTCATGGGTAATAGCCACTTCAATGTCTTCTCCTTTTAAATGAATGATGGGATAACGGATTTCATCTGCATTCGTTTTGCGCTGCAACAAATCCAGCAACCCATTTTTGCTTACATAACGCCTGCCATTCAGGTTCATCACCAACCCTGCGTTCAGGTAGCAATAGTTCCAAAACTGGTTGTCTAAATATTCCTGTACAAAATGAAAATGTTTAAAGATTGTTTCATCCGGAATGAAGGTTACAAATGTGCCGTTCTCTTCTTTTGTTGGAACTTCTTTGTGCTCCTTTACCAGGTTGCCTCTTTCAAATTCTGCCGTTTTTTCTTTACCCTCCCGGTAACTGCTCACTTTAAAATAGTGGCTCAGCGCATTCACTGCCTTGGTACCCACACCATTTAGTCCCACACTTTTTTGAAAGGCTTTACTGTCGTACTTGGCTCCGGTATTTATCTTGCTCACCACATCCACCACCTTGCCCAGCGGAATACCCCTGCCATAATCTCTTACCGTAATTTCTTTGCCGCTGATGTTCACATCCACATGCTTGCCGTAGCCCATTGTATGTTCATCAATACAGTTGTCAATCGTTTCTTTCAGCAGCACATAAATGCCGTCATCCGGGCTGCTGCCGTCGCCGAGTTTGCCGATGTACATCCCGGGACGCAGGCGGATGTGCTCCTTCCAGTCCAGGCTCCGGATGGAGTCTTCGTCGTACTTGTTTGGTTCTTTTTCTGCCATGTCCCTATCTCCGCTAACCAGCGGAGGACGATTGTGTTTGATTATAAAATTTTTGTTCCCAGCTATATTTGTTTAATCAACTTCATTGGTATTGCCTAAGGCTATACACTCTTGCACTATTATTCTTTACTGAGCTTTTTCCACCATTTACGATGGCGGCAAATATAATGAAACGGAGATACAGTAAGTAAAGGGGGTTATTCACATAAGGTGGATAGTTAAATATGGGGTCTGCAATCGAACCCTTGCTCCGGTTACTATCTTTTATAAGAGCCACACCACCGTACATGCCGTTCGGCATACGGCGGCTTGTTAGAATAACTTTGTTTGGTGTGCTGTTTTCCAATGGTAGTCGTTGTTTATAATCTCACCCTTTCAGTGTTTTAATGTCTCCTTTTAAATCATCTTTTCTATAATCCTGTCAACCCTGCCGATTCCGTTCAGGCGGGCTTTCAGGCTTAATCCCGAAGTGACGCTATGATTATAGAAGCCCACCATCTTTCAAAAAACTCCGTAGAAGTGGCATTGAATTTACTTTAACATCTTAACTTAATGACACTGCCTATCGGGGGTCTCCGCAGAAATATTTACCTAATTTAAAACAACCATACGGCGAAACCCCGCCGCATTAAGCTGCATAAACAAATAACACCGCTCCCTTCCATTCCCAATAAAATTAGTTGGATTGTTTTTTTCTCCAGTGGATACGCCTTCCCAAAAGCAGTTTGCAATTGAAGCCATCGGTTGCCCGGGTAAGCCCCCATCCACCGCCAGCATTAATCTCCCAGTCAGGATGCAGGTAAAGATCAAAAACCGCAAACAAAGCTTGCGACTGATCGGCCGCTTTGTCAAAATTATTGATGGGGCCAAGGTCCCCGTAATACTCTGCACCAAAACTTATTTTTTTTGTAAACGCCCAGGCTGCTTTAAAATTGGGTGCAAAGGATGGAGCGGCCTGTTGCTGGGCTCCCTTTAACTGTATTACCAAAACGGGATTAAGGGAGAGATATAATTTTTCAAATTGCTTATCGATAATGGGACGCAGCTCCACACTCCAGGTATCGGATGAATATTCCTTGCGCTGGTAACCCAACTCTGCAGATAAACTAAGCCCAACGGGCAGCTTCCATTTTTCCGGCGCCGCTACCCGGGGGCGTATATGTGTGCCCACAAACTGCCAGCCGTAAGGATGGGTGCTGTTGGTAAATAAATAAAAACCTATTTCAAAATCCCTGGCGATACCTGCTGTTATTTCAAGGGTTTCATGCAGGGCATGATAAGAGGGCCTTACGGTGCCGCTTACATTCTTTTCACCGCTAAAAGTATAGTTGCTGTGCAATTCAACAATAGCAGTACTCTTTTCCATAGTAGGTGAAGCATACACCTGTATCTCATAATTTTCCTGCGCCAATGAAAGAAGGGGCGATAATAAAAAAAGAGTGACGAAGTATTTCATAATGGAAATAAAAATAGCATAAAAAAGATTTCCAGCCAGTGCTATTATTGCCCTTCATTTTTTCCGTTGCGGAGACTTTCTCATTCCCAACCTTTCTCAGCGGATCAGGACAGAGCTGAGTATGATGCTCTACGAGTAAAGGGTTCACATGATTAAAAATAAACACCCACTGATGCAAGCCCCGCCCAAACAATCCGGTACACCATTATTTCATTTACATTTACAATCACATCACCAAAATTACTTTGCAGTATGAAACTCCATTTACCTGTTCTGCTTTTTTTTTATTTCATTATCATTAAATGTCACCGCACAAGTATCAGTACTCCGCCAAAGCGTTTACATTACTTTGTAAGTACCATTTGCTTAGTATCAATTTTTTTATCATTTATATATAAAGTGTAATTATAAGTTCCTGCAGGCAGTTCACTATTATTGATGTTTACCTGACCTTCACCTTTTGAAACAACGTAAACTTTTAAAGCCCTGCCTACGGCATCGCTTATCCTGATTTGTGCCCTGCCGGTATTTTCAGGAAGGTAATAACTTATCACAGTATTATTGTTTGCAGGATTTGGTACATTCTGTTTTAAATAACCATTAGCAGATAAGGTAGTTGACAGGCCTTGCCCACCTTGCTTTGTAATAGTTTGTAATAATGCCTGAAGGTTATTAATTTGTTTTTGCTGTTCCTGTATTTGTGCTTGCTGTTCCTGCATTCCTTTAATTAAGACAGGTATCAGCTCAACATAATTTACTGCTTTAATCTTAATAGTTTCCTTTCCATAATCCTGCACTTTAGCAATTATTACTTTTCCATCTTCTGAAAGCTTTACAGCATCATCAGTTGGAACCTTATCATAAATATCATGAGCGCATTCTTTAACAAGATTTGGTAATACTTCTTCCAGTTCCTGTGCTATTAATCCAAAATGATCTCCTTTAGGTAAGTTAAGCGATGCGTATTTCCCATCGTTTCTAAAATCGTATTTCTTAGGCTTCAGTTTATTTATAATGTCCATTGCATTTGTAAACTCCTTAATATCTTTTTTTAAGCTTTTATCACTTGAGTTGTAAGTACCATAAGCGTAAACGTTTCCTTCAAAAACACCGGCATAATCACCTGCAACTGTTTTTGCCCACAAACCCTGGCTATTTTGAGATTGAAACCAACCGCCTTGTTTATTTGTGCTGTTTCCATGCACACCTTCCCCACCGGAACTGGAGCCATAAACACCATAAGTATTGCCAAAGCTATAAGTTCCATAAGCAGTTCCTGAACCATAAAGCCCATAATAACCTGTTGAATACACGCCTGCAGAATTTGCACTGGAGGCCCACAAACCATAACCATCGGTACTGGTACCTCTAACACCATAATATCCCTGGCC
>JAYVLZ010000033.1:0-3126 GCA_043759175.1 Chitinophagaceae bacterium
CCGCCGTTTATTGAGTATTGCAGTTGCACCCCTTCATTAAGATAAGCACCTGAGCTATAGCTTGAGTTATTTTCATTGCGCCAATAAAATTCAACATCCACACTTGGTGTACCTGTGGTATTAAGAGCCGCACAAATCAATCTTTCCTCAGAGCCACTGCTGCCATTTGTACTGCTGAATGAATTGTATTGTACAAAATGTGTCCCTTCATAAGGTGATGTGGTTGGATTAGATGCTGTGGTAACAAAACTAATTTTAGTGCCTGTTTGTACTGCAACTGTTGCAACGCTCCAGCATGGTGGCATGGTGGATGCATTGAAGCCTTGCGTATAAGTTAACGAAGCAGTAGTGCAGGTGGTGGTGAATGCACTGCTGGTAGTCTTGAGTGTACCACAATTACTATTAGGCCCCTCAATCCTTATATCATAAGCAGTACCCGATGTCAAGCCTGTTAATGTGTAAGGTGAAACAGTTGGGGCAGGCGATGCCGTTATCCATGCGTTAGCACCTGCCACGCTATATTGAAGTATGTAAGAAGCAGCACCTGTGATGGTTGAAAAATTTATTGTAGCTGAAGTTGAACTTGCTGTAGTACCGGTAAGTGTTGCGGATGCTGCAGTACATGTTAATGCATTGGCTTTTGCCGGCAGTGTATTCAAATAATACGGTTGCCCGATACAAGAACTGTTATAAGAAAAAGCATAGTAATAATAAGTTGTGTTGGGAGTAAGCCCGGTTTGTGTAAAACTGGTGGAAGAATTAGATGAAATAACTGTATAGCTGTTTCCCGGAAGAGCGTAGGAAGATCCGACACTATAAGTGGTGCCATTTACTAATACAGGTGTTGTGCTGCTGGTGCTTCTTAAAACAATATAACCACTTGGGGCAGGGCTTGCGGCAGTAAAAGAACCGCTCAATGATGTTGAAGTAACAGAAGTAAGCCCCAGTGCTGCCGGCTGATCTGTTGGTGTGGTGCATGGCGCAGGTGCATATACAAGCAGATTGTCTAATGCACAGTTATCACCTAATCTTGAGGTGAATTGAAATCCTACATACATTGTTGCTGCATTGCCTGCCGGAGCCGGTAGTGCGATGTCATACAATGTCCAGCCATCTGTACCGGTTAATAAGCGGTTTATTGTTTGCACATTATTCCATACTGTTCCATTTAATGAATACTGAAGTATAATGCCTTCATCAGCATAGCCTGCTGTTGTATAAGCTGAATTATCATGGTACCAGTAAAATCTTGCATTTACTGTAGCAGAACCTGTTGTTGTGATTGGTGCTGATACTAACCTCGTTTGGTTGCCATTCGTATAGCTGAAACTATTCCAGTACACAAAATCTGCACCGTCTTGCGGAGTGAGTATGGTTGGATTAGTACAGTTAGGAACAAACTGTATGTTGGATGTTCCGGTAACATATTGTTGCGACCAGCAGGTTGGGAAAATTGTTGAATTAAAACCCTGTGGGTATGGTAAGGTTGCATTTACGCAACTTGTCATAAAAAGACCCTTACCATTTGTTGTATTAGTAGTAGTTACTGTTGAATAATTATTGGCGGAACTTCCACTGCACAGGCCTTCCACACTGAACACATAATAAGTAGCAGCGGTTAAACCTGTAATCGTATAAGATGAACTCCCTAAAGCAACAGATACAGGTGTTACCCATGTAGCTGCAGAGTAAGTATCATCCACTTTGCGCCATCTTACTTTATAGCCTGATGAATAAGTGGCACTGTTAGTCCAGGAAACGATAGCACTGGTACTTGTAATTGAAGCCACTGTTGCAGCGGTTGTTACCTGTACACAGGAAGAAGGTGTCCATCTTAATATGCTTCCGATTGCCGGGGCAATGGTGGACGTTATACCTACCACATCTGCCTGCAATGCTCCAGACACCAAACTGTTCCAGTTGTTGGTGTAAGGATAACCGCTCAGCGTTGCATTGGTAAACGTAACATTGTTGTAAACTGAGGTGGCACTTTTCAATCCTATTTCAACAGGGTAACTGGTTAATGTTGTATTGGTAGTTGTAAGAGTACCATATACAATTTCTACAAGATTGCTAGTCTCAGACAATCGTATTTGAAAATTAACTGATTCCGCCGGAGTGCCAATCCAATACCTGTAACCACTCCATTCTACTACATAGATTCTGCTTGGGGATGTTCCTAATACTTGGTATTTAGCTGTTGTTACAAGGTCTGCACTAAAAGCTGAAATAGCTTTATCATACGCAGCACCTGTATTTGAAATAGGAGTATAAACAGAGGTACTGGGAGTAGTGGCACCAAGAGTTATAAAACCATTTGAAGACACTGTCAAAGCGGTGTATCCTGTGCCACTATATGTAAATGTAAAAGGGATAGTAAGGCTTGCGCTTACAGTATTATCTGTTGCTGAAAATAAGTTGGTGCCCCCTGTCAATGCCGTATATGTGCC
The DNA here is from genome assembly GCA_043759175.1 of Chitinophagaceae bacterium. Taxonomy (GTDB): domain Bacteria; phylum Bacteroidota; class Bacteroidia; order Chitinophagales; family Chitinophagaceae; genus Ferruginibacter. The sequence continues at coordinate 2,451 of JAYVLZ010000033.1, forward strand.
AGCAACCTGGGAAAAATTATAGGATGATACCTGTCCTTTCAACGCACTGCTGTATACAACTAACAATAATAAAAAAGCAAATTTGTAACGGGCGTAAATTTTGTCCATAGCAAATAAATTAATTGCCCACAGGCAATGAATAAGCAAATAGCGTTTAAAGACGGGGTATGAATTGTTTCAGGCAGTTAGACAAAGGGATACTGGACAACAAATGTTTTTCTTTGAAAGGACAGCACCAAATTAAGAAAAATAAGGCACACATATTAAAAATTTTATCCCATACTAAGCCCCTTTCTGCAAAATTGTTGGCTGTCAATCAAATAGTATTTTAAGGAAAACTGTTTTTGTGATGGCAGGAGTAGTTTTATTTCAAAACAAAAATGGGAACATACAATGTATGTCCCCATTCAAAATATGCTTTGCAGCTTTATTCAACAATTAATTTGAAGGTCTTTCTGTCTTCCTCATCACCCCTGTATATTTTCAGATGGTAAAGGCCGCTTGCCAATTTTTTGTTAAGCACAATAGTTTTTGACTCACTGCCGGGTGCATGATCAATCTGTTTTGAAAAAACCAGCAAGCCGGTGCTGGTATACAATTTTACTGTATAACTACCCCCTTCCATATCAGTAAATATTATATTGAACACTGCGTCTTTAACAGGATTGGGGTAAAC
>JAYVLZ010000034.1:0-5733 GCA_043759175.1 Chitinophagaceae bacterium
TGATGAGTATCAACTTTTTATGTCAAAGAACTGTAAAAACTGTTACCTATGTTGTGCTACAACAAAAAGTGTAACCTATGTTATGCTATTTATCAACTAAGAATTAGTTAATATCATTTTTTCAGAACAGAAGAGATGCCTCAATAGCATCTCTTTCTTTATCTTTAACGGGATGAAAAAGTTTACCTATTTATTGCTGCTGTGTTTATTCCTTTTTAGCAGCATCTCCTTTTCTCAATCTGCAAAAGAATTACAGGAAACAGCCCGTTCATTTATGCAGCAGTCAGATTATACCAATGCAGTATTGGTATTGAACAGGGCCATCCAGATGGAACCTCAAAACATTGACATTGCAAAAGATCTGTCGCTGTCTTATTATATGCAAAGAGATAATAACAAGGCGCTGGAAATAATAAAGCCATTGCTTGACAGGGAGGACGCTGATGACCAGTGTTTTCAGATTGCATCCAATATTTATAAACAATTGCAGCAACCTAAAGAGAGTGATAAATTATACAGGAAAGGGCTTAAGAAATTTCCTGATAGCGGCCCCTTGTATAATGAATTGGGGGAATTACTCTGGGAGCAAAAAGATTTTACTGCCATTAAACAATGGGAAAAGGGGATTGAAGTGGACCCCAGTTTTTCTAAGAATTATTATAATGCAAGCAAGTATTATTTTTTTACAACTGATAAAGTATGGAGTATTATTTATGGTGAAACTTTCATCAATATGGAACCCTTCAGCAGCCGTACCCCAGAGATAAAGAGTATATTACTGGAGAGTTATAAAAAGTTATTTGCATCCACTGAGATTACTTTGGCTGGCGCAGAAAAAAACAAATTTACAGAGGCGTATATCAAAACCATCAGCAAACAAAATGAGGTTGCAACTGCCGGAATCAATACAGAATCACTCACTATGATCAGGACCCGGTTTATATTGGATTGGTACCAGGATTATGCAGACAAGCTGCCTTTTAAATTATTTGAATTTCACCAGCAGTTATTACGGGAGGGAATGTTTGATGCTTATAACCAATGGGTTTTTGAATCGGTACAAAATTTAGCTGCTTATCAAAACTGGACTGTTATTCACGCTGCCGAGTACAACGAATTTACCAGGTTTCAAAAAGGAAGGATATTTAAAATACCAACAGGTCAGTATTATCACGAATTGAAGTAACTATTTTTGATAAAGAAGTACAGCCATTTCATTTATATGAGATGGCTTTTTTTATATATCTTAGTTATTGTTAACGCTCTTTAAGTTACTAACGAATGCTTGCTAATATGAATGATTCTTCAAGAATATTTGATTTTCTTCAATACCAGTTAAATAAATTTCCTAAAACAGATATGCTTTCAGGAAAAGTAAATGGTCAATGGCAATCTTTCAGTACGCAACACGTAAAAGATACAGTAGACAAACTGAGTGCCGGCCTGCTGGCAATGGGAATTGGCGGCCATGATATGACTGTGGACCACCAGGATAAAATAGCCCTCATCAGCAAAAACCGGCCGGAATGGCTGATGCTGGATATGGCCTGTCAGCAAATAGGAGCTTTGCTTTGCCCTATTTATCCCACTACCAATGTAAATGAATTGGAATTTATTTTTAATGATGCGGCGGTAAAATTAGCCTTCGTAAGTGGGGATGATATTTTATCAAAAGTAGAAAGTATAAAGCACAATGTTTCCTCTTTAGAAAAGATATATGCATTTGATGAACTGCCTGGAGTGATTTACTGGAAAACCATTTTAGAGATACCTTTGCAGGAACATTTTGAAAAATTAGCAACCATAAGAGATACTATTTTGGCCGAACATTGTGCCACTATTATTTATACTTCAGGTACTACAGGCTTCCCCAAGGGAGTAATGCTGAGCCACAGAAATATTGTAAGCAACGTACTCAACGCTGCAAAGAGTTTTCCTTTTGAAGAAAAGGTACATGGAAAAAGTTTGAGTTTTTTACCACTCAATCATATTTTTGAAAGGATGGTTTCTTACATCTACATCAACAGTGGTATCTCTATTTATTATGCAGAAAGCTTAGATACGATTGCTGAAAACCTCAAAGAAGTACAACCCAATATATTTTGTACCGTTCCGAGGTTGCTGGAAAAAGTATATGAAAAAATTATGTCAAAAGGCGCAGAGCTTACCGGTATTAAACGAAAATTGTTTGATTGGGCTGTAGCATTGGGCAATGAATATGATAATCAAAAAAACAAAAGCCCCTGGTATAATATACAATTAGCTGTAGCCAATAAATTAATTTTTAGTAAATGGAGGGAGGGGTTGGGTAACAATGTGGAATTGATCATTACAGGTGGTGCAGCATGCCAGGTAAGACTGATCAGGATTTTTAGTGCTGCCAAAATACCTGTTTATGAAGGATATGGACCGACAGAAAACAGCCCTGTTATCAGTGTGAACTGCCGGTACAACGGGGGTACAAAGTTTGGAACAGTGGGTCCGGTTCTGCAGGGGCAGGAAGTAAAGTTGGAAGCAGATGGTGAAATTTGTGTAAAAGGGCCCAGCGTAATGATGGGCTATTATAAGCGGCCTGAGTTAACGGCCGAAACAGTTATTGATGGCTGGTTACATACCGGCGACATTGGTATTTTTGAAGACGGTAAATTTTTGAAGATAACTGACCGGAAGAAGGAATTGTTTAAAACCAGCGGCGGCAAATACGTGGCTCCTCAGCCAATTGAAAATAAAATGAAGGAGTCGCCATTTGTGGAGCAAATGATGGTGGTGGGTGCGGAACAAAAATTTGTAGGAGCATTAATTGTACCGTCAATCCCAAATCTGAAAGAATGGATGCGGCAAAAGGGTTTAACCTTTGTAACAAATGAAGATGCAGTTAATAATCCGGAAGTGTTGAAATTATACAGGGAGCTAATTGACAGTTTCAACAAATTCTTTAATCATGTGGAACAGATAAAACGTTTTGAGTTGTTGCCCAATGAGTGGACAATTGAAAGTGGTGAACTAACACCAACGCTGAAGCTTAAACGAAAAGTGATAATGGAAAAATACAAAGATGCTTACCAGAGAATTTACAATATTGAGTTGTAGGCTATGTTACTGAGAATTCATGTCGCTAAAAATTGACAATAAAAAAATAAAAATGACAAAACAATTCATCATTTTATTACTTGCTTTGACAAATTCAATAGTCGCATTTTCACAGAACCACAACTATGAAGTGTATGCATTAAAATTTACTTCAGAAGCCACGATACCAAGTTCACTAGTTGCATTTGATGGGCCTAAAACAGATAGTGTGACTGCAGTTTTCATGTTTTGGCTGATTAAAGGGAATAACGGTAAAAACATCCTGGTAGACGCAGGCTTTCATAAAGATGTTGAGGAAGCAAAAGAAATTGGTTTTACGAACTATGTTCGTCCAGATTCAGTTCTTTCAGGATTAGGCTTGAAAGCAACCGATATTAGCGATATAATTTTATCACACCCTCATTGGGACCATATAGATGGAATTGACTTGTTTCCTAATGCACAGGTTTGGATTCAGAAAGACGACTACAATTATTTTGTTGGTAATGCCTGGCAAAAGGATGGACGTAACTGGGGATTTAATAAACGGGATGTTCGTAAACTCGTTGAAGAAAACTTAGCAGGAAAATTAAATTTGGTAGAAGGCGACAATAAAGAAATTATCCCGGGAATCAAAGTTTACACAGGTTCAAGACACACATTTAATTCTCAATTCGTACTTGTAGAAAGCGGAGCAGACAAAATAATTATTGCATCGGACAACATTTATACCTATTACAATTTAGAACATTTAAAATCTGCACCAATGCCAGCTACTTTTGATACAACGGCATATGTAAAGTCGATGGAAAGGATGAAAACGTTATCTTCAAATATTAAATTTATAATACCTGGACATGATGCTTTGTTGTTTAAACGATTTCCAATAATAGCAGAAGGCATAATTAAAATCAAATAATTCAAATACGTTGAAAAAGCACAGCCTACAACATAGGAGGCGGTTTGGCAATATGACGGGGCGACGAATATATTCTCAACTTTTTGTTCGCTATTTAGCTTCAGTTCCAGCCTACGAATAACGCCACATAGCCAAGCCGTAGCCGTAAGCAGTTAGGGGGAACTTTTCTTCTTAGTTTTTGAAGGGTATTGCGTTCTGCCTGCAGGTACAGTAGCTCCGCCAAGTAATATTTGAACACTCTCGTTCAGTATCACATATTTATTTGCAACAAATAATTCCATTTTATCAGGAGGCAACCTCAGATCAAAACTACCTGCCGACGATAACACGGCGTCAAAGTCGGGATTGTAATGATTAAAAAGAGTAATATCCAATGCAAGGTTTTTAGCAATTACCAAAGAATTGTATTTACCTGTTACAATTAACTTTTCAACATCCACCAGGTCAGTTTCTGGCAATGTACTTTCTTTATTGTCTGCTTTTGCATTATTGCCTAAAGGCCTGCCGGCGTTTGGTATCAAACCAACATTGGTAGTTACACCACCTGTTCCTTCCATGATGTAGTGAGTGGCAATAAAACGTTTTACATAAGTTCTTGATTCCTCCGGCAGGTAATATTGCAGGCTCCAGAAATTCCTGCTGCCGCTTTTTTTAATGGCGGAATACACTCTTCCAGGTCCACCATTGTAAGCTGCCATTACCAGCAACCAGTCGTGCAGATCTTTGTATAGCGACAAAAGGTATCTTGCTGCCGCATGGCTGCTTTTAAAGTAATCCCTTCTTTCATCTACATATCCATTTACCACCAGTCCAAACTGCTTTGCAGTGTAAGGCATAAACTGCCAGGGCCCGCCGGCACCAACATGACTGGTGGCGCCAGTACTTAAGTTGGATTCTATCACTGCAATATATTTGAGTTCTTTTGGTAAACCGTATTGCTCCAAAACATTTTCAATCAGGTTAAAATAAGGTTGTCCCCATCCCTTCATCCGTGTTAGATATTTTGAATGTCTCCTCATATAATCCTGCACAAATATTTCAGCATTCGGATTGATCTGGGCATTATATGGTAAAGTGGAGCTGTATGTGGTATTGGAGAAAAGACTTTTAAAACCGTACTGTGTTACCTGGTTAAAGTATGCTACTTTTTCTTTTTTGGGAAGTTCCCGTGAATGAACTACTTCATCAATCAACTCATCTTCCTTGCTGGGATCAATGATAATGGTGTCCGGTTGAATTTGCTGCGGTACATTTTTATTTAAGGAGTGCTTTCCGGCAAAAGAAATATTCGCCAGCAATAATAACAATGCAATGTAGATGAAAGCACTTTTTTTCATTTCACTATACAGTTTTGTATTGCTTCATGATAAACGAAGAAAGTTGGAGCAAAGTTACTTCAGTTAACTTATTTGTAATCACCTGCAGGCCAAATGGCATGCCATTACTATGTTTAAATATTGGGAGCGAAATAGCAGGCAGACCAGTTAAATTGGCAAATACAGTATAAATATCAGCCAGGTACATTGCTATTGGATCATCCGTTTTTTCGCCAATGGTGAAAGCGGTAGAAGGGCAAGTGGGTAAGATAATGGCGTCGTAATTGTTGAAAATTTCATTTGTTTTATCTACCAGCAATCGCCTTACCTGCTGTGCCTTGCTGAAATAAGCATCGTAATACCCGGCACTCAATACAAATGTTCCCAGCATGATCCTTCTTTGAACTTCTTTTCCAAATCCTTCACTCC
>JAYVLZ010000035.1:0-5531 GCA_043759175.1 Chitinophagaceae bacterium
CAAAAAATTTTTAGACCGAAAACCATTAACGGCTACATTAGATGATATTAACCAGGGCGGAATTGAAAGCCTTGTATTTGGAGTTTACAGCACTGTAAAAGACTATGGTGATGGTCAGGCCTTCGGTGGACTTGGCTGGCAAGCCTTGCACAACTTCCGGTCAGATGATTCACGAAAAGGAAGTTCTGCTACAGATCAGGCAGATATGACTACCATATTTGATCAGTATAAATACTCAAAAGATTTTTGGACTTCCAATGGTTACTGGGATTCTCATTATGCTGTAATCCATCAAACAAATACTGCATTACAAACGGCTGACTCACTTCATTTGGACGATGTTGGTTCACGGGTCAATATTGCTGAAGCAAAGTTTTTCAGGGCTTTTTGTTATTTTGATCTGGTAAGGGTATTTGGAGAAGTTCCTAAAATAGATTTCAGGTTATACAATGCCGCACAGGCCAATGTTGAAAAATCTCCAATTGCCGATATATATGCATTGATAGATGCGGATTTGCAATATGCTGCAGCAAACCTGCCAACTAACTGGGGCACTAAATATCCCGGAAGAATAACAAGCGGCGCTGCTAAAACACTGTGGGCAAAAGCATATTTGTACAGGAGCAATTTTGGAGCTGCTTTACCACAGTTACAGCAAGTAATTGCATCAGGTCAATATGCTTTATATTCCAGTTATTATGGCATATTTAAAGATGCAGGAGAAAATTGCAGTGAATCCATATTGGAATGGCAGAATTATGACGGTCCTAATCAAACTGATGAACATGGGTCATGGTTTGCAACGGTTCAGAATATTCGTGGAGCCGGAGCTGCTGGCTGGGATCTTGGCTGGGGTTTTAACGTGCCTACTGATGATTTTGCAAACTCTTTTGAAACTGGTGATATAAGAAAAGCCTCAAGCATATTATTCTCTGGCCAAAGTGATGATCCATCTACCGGGGGATATGGGGCAGTTCTTCCAAATTGGGCTGGGGGCAGACCGGCCGGCCCATTGGACAACCCGTACTGGAATAAGAAAATATATTCAGATCCTGTAATGCGGCAATCAACGGGCTGGTTAAATGGCGCCTATTGGATAAATCAAAGGGTGTACCGTTATGCTGACGTATTATTAATGACGGCGGAATGTATAAATGAAACCGGGGGAGACGGAAACCAGGCAGCAGAATTAGTCAATCAGGTTAGGCACAGGGCAGGGCTTGCAGACATTACTTTCACAATCCAGACAGCAATGCGTACTGCCATTAAAAAAGAAAGAAGAAGTGAACTGGGGCTGGAAGGCGAAAGGTTTTTTGATTTGGTAAGATGGGGGGATGCTGTTTCCGTGCTTGGGTCGTTGGGCTATACAAACCGGTGCAGATTTTATCCCATACCCCAGCCAGCGATTGATAAAAGTAATAATAAGCTGGTTCAAAACCCCGAATGGTAATATGATTGTAGAAATGGAAAAATATTTTTATAGTTGTATGCTTCAGTTTTAATAAATATAAGAAATCATGAAAAAAATAATTAATGCAACCCGGTATATATGTTTTGTTTTTTCAGTGTGTGTTTTTTTTGCAGCCTGCCAGAAAAAGGACAGGCCTCAACTGGGCGATTATCCGCAGGATGCAAATGCTCCCGGTGGCCCATTAAAATTTTATGCAGCTTTTGACGGTACTACCGATAACCCGCTTTTTAACGCTGTGGACAGCATTAAAGCAAATTTTGCCGGCGCCAACCCGTTAACATCAATACCAGGTGTTAGTGGCAAAGCTGTTCAGGGCGAAGATGGAAAAGCAATAAAATATAATTCAGCCAATGATTTTGGAAGTAATATTTCAAGTTTTTCTATTTCTTTATGGCTGAAAAAAGCTGTCACTGATAATGGCTATGAAACTGTTTTAGCATTAGCCCATAAGGATTTATATTACAGAACCGCCCTGCATTTTGATGTCTATCCATCAAGCGATGGTGCAACTGTTGAAAAAGCTCCTGCCTACTTTTACATAGAGCAGCCCAACGGAGATTACTTTGAAGTTTATTATACCGGAGCTAATGCTATACCCGGTTTACTTGATGATACCTGGCACCACCTGGTATTTACTTATGATGAAACCAACTCTGAATTTAAAACTTACAAAGATGCGGTTTTAATTAATACAAGCGTTTGGACAGGGCATGGACCTATAGTGCTGGATAATAGTAAATTAATTGGATTAGTTATTGGTGGCAGCAATAAACATGTTGAGCTGGAAACTGATCACTCTGACTGGATGACATCATGGCGGGGAGGAATAGACCAGTTCAGGCTATACGGGAAAAAAGTCCTCACAGAAACAGAAATATCAACTTTATACAACAGCAAATTATAAAGATTATAGTTTTGGTTTTGGTAAGCAATAATAAAAAGGGCTGAACAAAAATGTTTCAGCCTTTTTTATCTTTATCCAAATATTTTTTTGTAATGAACAGCAGCAAAAAATCAGCCGCATGTTTTTTAGGGGCTCTATTTATTGCAGCCGCATGTATTCAATCATGCAACAGCAATAAAAAGAACATGCTGTTTGAAAGCCTGCCTGCTTCCAAAACCAATATAACCTTTTCAAACAAGCTGGAACAAAAGAAACTGTTTAACATACTCTATTATTTGTATTATTATAATGGTGCCGGGGTTGCTGCCGGTGATATTAATAACGATGGCTTGCAGGATATTTATTTTGCAGCCAATAGCAAAGGCAATAATAAATTGTATTTAAACAAGGGCAATTTTGAATTTGAAGACATAACTGCAAAAGCAAATGTGGCGGGCACTGCAGACTGGTGTACTGGCGTTACCATGGCTGATGTAAACAATGACGGATACCAGGATATTTATGTTTCCACAGTCAGCAGCAAGTATGGACTGAAAGGGCATAACGAACTTTTTATCAATAACCAAAACAATACTTTTACTGAAAGTGCCGAAGCTTACGGCCTGAATACTTCCTGCATAACAACGCAAACAGCTTTTTTTGATTATGACCGAGATGGCGACCTGGATTGTTATATACTTAATCAGTCAGATCACCCACATGCTAATATTATTGATATCAGTAACAGGAAGCGTTATGATACACTTTCCGGCGACAGGCTTTATAGAAATGATTTAAATACTCCTGCAAAAAAATTTACAGAGGTTTCAAAACAGGCAGGCATTTACCAGAGCAATCTTGGGTATGGGCTTGGTATTGCTGTGGCGGATATAAACAACGATGGTTGGGATGATATTTATGTGGGCAATGATTTTCATGAAAACGATTACTATTATGTAAATAACGGGAACGGCACTTTTACTGAAAGCGGAGCAAATCATTTCAGTCATTACAGCCGCTTCAGCATGGGCAATGATGTGGCTGATTATAATAATGACGGGCAACTGGATATTATCACAGTTGATATGCTGCCCCCTGATGAAAAAGCACTGAAAACTTATGGCAGTGACGAAAACCCGGATACTTATAAATTAAAACTTCAGTCAAAAGGATATCAAAACCAAAATTCAAAAAATTGCCTCCAACGTAATAATGGCAATGGTGTAAGTTTTAGTGAAACGGCTTTGCAAAGCGGCGTATCGGCAACAGACTGGAGCTGGTGTCCTTTGTTTGCAGATTTTGATAATGACGGCAATAAGGACTTATTTGTTTCAAGCGGCATCGTAAAGCGGCCGGTAGATTTGGATTTTATACGCTTTGCCAGCAAGCAGCAGGCAAGAGGTATAGATATGACCGATAAGTATGATAATGAAACAATCGCAGCGATGCCTGACGGTAATTCCCATCCTTTTTTATTTAAGGGTGATGGAAAATTATCATTTAAGGATGTAAGTGACAGTTGGGGAACACAAAATTTGAAAGGCTGTTCAAACGGGGCAGCTTATGCTGACCTTGATAATGATGGCAAGCTTGATTTAATAATAAACTGCCTCGATGCACCTGCTATTATTCTTAAAAATAATGCCCCCAATAAAAATTATATTTCTGTTTCATTTAAAAGTGACAGCATTAATACTGCAGGTGTAGGATGTAAAACTTATTTGTTCGCAGGCGGTAAAATGCAATACCAGCAGTGTATGCAGGAAAGAGGTTTTATGTCTTCTTCGTCTGCACAGTTACATTTTGGGCTGGACTCTGTGAACCGTATTGATAGTTTATTGATAGTATGGCCTAATCAAAAATATGAGCTAATCAAAAATCCTGCAATTAATAAAATCCTTGTTGTAAATAGAAAAGATGCTCATGAAGATTTTATTTATGAACATTTCTTTCCTTCCAAAAAGGAATTATTTCAGGATGTAAGTACACAGGTAAACAGTAACTGGCGGCACAAGGAAAATGATTTTTTAGATTACAATGTACAGTATTTAATTCCCCATCAACTCTCTTCAAGAGGACCAAAGCTAGCAGTGGCAGATGTAAACAATGATGGCCTTGATGATATGTATGCCTGCGGTGCAAAAGGCCAGCCGGGTGCATTGATGCTGCAACTGGTTGATGGCTCATTTGTAAATGCTGATACGGCTGTGTTTAACAAAGATGCAGCCTGCGAAGATGTGGATGCGGTGTTTTTTGATGCAGACAACGATGGTGACAATGATTTATATGTTGCAGATGGTGGGAATGAGTATTTAAAAAATAATCCTTTTTTGCAGGACAGGCTTTATGTAAATGATGGCAAGGGACATTTTACAAAATCAGTAACCGCATTGCCGCAAATTTTAGAAAATAAATCATGTATAAGTGTGGCAGATATTGACAATGATAAGGACATGGATATTTTTATCGGCACCCTGGCTGATGCAAGAACTTATGGCCTGCCACAAACATCACATTTGCTTATTAATGATGGCAAAGGAAAATTTTCTGTTGCAACAGGCATCCCAATCAATTTGCAAAATATCGGTATGGTTACGGCGTCATCTTTTGCAGATATCAATAAAGATGGCTGGCAGGATTTGATTATAACAGGAGAATGGATGCCGGTGAAAATATTCATCAACAATAAAGGGGTGTTCACAGCAGAAGACGTTCCTGCAAGCACAGGCCTTTGGCAAACAGTTTATATAACAGATGTAAACGAAGATGGTTTTACGGATATTCTTGCAGGTAACTGGGGACACAATACAAAACTTTGGGCAGGCAAAAACGGCCCATTAAAATTGTATGTAAAAGACTTTGACAAAAATGGTTCTGTTGAACAAATTATGTGTTACACAATTGCAGGAAAAGAATACACTTTTCTTGCAAAAGATGAGCTGGAGCGTTCGCTGCCGGTACTGAAAAAAGCATACCTCACTTACAGCGAAGTGGCAGGGGAAACAGTACAGTATATGTTTTACGATTTGTTTAAGGACTATACAGAATTAAAAGCAGAAGTGCTTTCTTCATCCTGTTTTATCAATGATGGCAGAGGAAATTTTTCAAGAATTGATTTACCTGAAGAACTGCAATTGGCACCCATAATGGCATTTCAAAAAACAGCAAAACAGCAGT
>JAYVLZ010000036.1:0-7849 GCA_043759175.1 Chitinophagaceae bacterium
CCGAACGGTTTTGGAAGAAAATTTGGGTAAGCCCTCCGCCGACAGGCGTAAAAAAAACACTCACAAAGTTTGGGTACATCGAAATAAACAATCAGCATGCTTTTAGCAATGGGATGAACGGTTTTCAAATTAGTCCTTTACTGCAGGAACTCATGGTATATTTCGGGCAGTTGGAATGTTACGAAAAATGTCCTGAAATTATAGAAAAGACAGTTGGGTAGCAGTCGGCCATTCTCAAGTACACCGGGTGGCAGATACCTACGGAAAAGAACTTGAGAAAACGATTGCAAAGACAAGAACGCTTGCTCCCTTAAAACCCGATGAGGTATTATATGGGCAGACAGATGGCTCTATGTTGTTTACCAGGGATGGAGGTTGGAAGGAAGTAAAAGTCTGCAGGATATTTAAAAGTTCTGATTGCATTGCCCCTAACAAAGAGCAAAGCTGGATAAGGCATTCACAGTATTTAGCCTATTTAGAAACCAGTAAAACCTTTACTCCAAAGATGGAGATGGATTTTTGTATGGGCTTACCAGTGCAGGGGGCACTAATAATGCAGGCACCGTTTTTAAAATATCAACCGCAGGAGCATTTACTATCTTAAGACAACTTAATTTGCTTACGGATGGTGGTACTGCATTTGGCAGCCTGCTAGTTCAAAAAGCAGTTAGTTTAATAGCCAACCCACAAACCGTTACTACCGCAGAAGATATATCCAAAGCAATTGTTTTAACAGGCAGCGGAGGAAGCCCCCTGGTATTTAAAATTTCAACAAATCCTAAAAATGGTATCGTTACAGACACAGGCGCCAACTGGACTTACAAACCAGCAGCAAATTATAATGGAAAAGATTCGTTTTACTTTACTGTAAATGTTGGCTGTGCTGCTTCTTCTCCTGCAAAAATTAATATAACAATAACGCCTGTTAATGATACGCCTGTTCTTGCGTCTATTGGTAATAAAACAATAAAAGCAGGTTCGCTGTTAACATTTACTGCAGCAGCAACCGATGTGGATGCAGGGCAAACAAAGACATTTTCTTTGATAACAGCGCCATCCGGTGCTACTATTAATGCAGGTACAGGTGTATTTAACTGGACACCATCTGCTACAGGAAGTTTTACCTTCAAAATAAGAGTTACAGATAACGGTGCCCCGGTACTTTTTGATGAAGAACAAATAACAGTAACAGTTACCGCTACACTGGTTGCTAAATCAAGTTTAACAACCATGCAGCAGCCTGAAGAAAGCTTCAATAAAATCAGTATTTATCCTAATCCCGTAAAAGATAAATTGACGGTAATGCTTGATCGGTCTGTTTTAAAGATATCAGGAATACTTACAAACATAAATGGACAAGTAATAAAAAATATATCTCCTGCAGCTATAAATGCAGGAAAATTTGAAATAAGCGTTTCGGGCTTTGCTCCGGGAACTTATATACTGGAATTAAATAACGGAACCAAAAGATGGACATTTAAATTTTTGAAATTATAGACCAGGAAAAGCAATCAGGGTTACAATATTATGTTTTAGCAGCGTTTTTTCTATACTGGTTTTGTGTGATGGCCAGGGACGTTGCAGCTAGAGGAAGAACTTTGTTGAATAGAAAAAAAATATGCATAGTGGAAGCTTAAATTATGCATGCTGCCTGTACTGGCGATGCAATCTCCTCATCTTTGCACGGTTTTAGAAAACGTTGCTGAGAATGATTCCCGCTTTGGCAGGCATATTACCTGTTAACGTTGGTGTATGGAAAACTTACTCCACAATAAAACTCTTTTATAAGAAAATCCGAAACAGGCATTGTTTTTTTACTGTATGCAAAAACCCTCACAGCTTTTAAAAAGTTGTGAGGGTTTTGTAAGAATTATTATTTAACTATTTTATAATTACCATTTGCTTTGAATCTATTCTTTTATCATTTACATACAATGAGTAATTATAAGTGCCTGCTGGTAATTCACCAGTTTTGATATTTATCTGGCCGGCACCCTTTGCAGCGTTATACACTTTTAACACACTGCCTTTAATATCTGTTATCATTATTTGTGACTTCCCTGTAATATTATCAGGAAGGTAATAACTGATAACGGTACTGTTATTGGCAGGATTTGGTATATTTTGTTTGATGAATGCTGACGAAGCATTAAGGGATGCAGCATAGCCTGCTTTTGATATAGTAGATTTTAATTCGTTAACCTGAACCTGTAATTCATCATTTTTTGCGCTTAATTCCTGCATGGCTTTAATTATGATGGGTATCAGCTCTGTGTAATTTACAGCTTTGATGCTAATGCTTTCTTTTGCTATTGGTTTTATTTTTTGTTCAGCAATTTGAGCAGCAGAAGTTGGTTTTCCATCTTCAGAGGGCTTAATAGCAGCATCAGCCCCGTTCACACTTTCATGGGGAGACTCTTTAACTAAATTGGGTAAAATTTGTTCTACATCCTGTGCTATTAATCCATAATGATTTCCTTTAGGCAGATTAAGGAATGCATATTTTGCATCATCTTTAAATTCGTAGTATTTGGGTTTAAGCTTATTTATAATACTCATTCCATCGGTAAACTCCTGAACATTTTTCTTTAAGCTTCTGTCACTGGATGTATAACCTCCTGAAGAATAAGTAAGGCCATAAAATACAGCAGCATATGTTCCGGTGCTTGTTTGTGCCCTTAATGCCCAGTTACTGCCAGAATAAAAACTGGCACCCAAACCACTGCTACTGCTGCCATATACTGCGGTGCCGGTAGAACTAACTCCAGAAGCGCCAGTTCCTCCGCCGCTATAGCCATACGTTCCATAGGTATCACCATTACCATAAACACCAAGATAACCACTGGTACCGTAAACACCATAACTACCGGAACTATACCCATAAACACCATAGCTGGTGCCCACCCCATAAACACCTAAATATGTACTCTGGCCATACACACCATATGCACCATTACTATAGCCATATACACCATTCCCAGTATTACTGGTACCATAAACGGCCGTACTGGAATTGCTGCTGCCATAAACGCCAAAACTACTACCACTGGATCCTGTGGTTCCGTAGCTATCCTGGCTGTAGCCATAAACGCCATAAACGGTACCGGTACCATAAACACCTATATAAGGCCCGTAACCATAAAGACCATAATTGCTACCGTAGCTGGATACCCCAATACCTGTAGTACTGTTAACAGTAAGGCTCCCGCTTAAATAAGCATTTCTCCAATTTCGTGTTGAACTGCCGAGGTCTAAAGTTCCATTTGTTCCTGGATTGAGGGAACGGTTGATGGCAACTGTAGTACTAAGGTTTGAAAGACTTGTATTAGCACCTGTTGCTGTTACTAACCGGATCCAGCCTGAACCAGCGTAATAATAAAAACCAACTGTACCATCTGTTTGATAGATGAGCAAACTTGTTGCCGGTGCACCAATCAGGTTTCGTTGGGCTAATGTCATCCGGGGAATTAGCAGACCTCTTGTAGTTGATCTCATATCCAGTAATGAAGAAGCAACAGGAGAGGTAGTGCCAATACCCACAGGGCCGGTTGCAGGAAAAGTGTTTTGGGCATAGCTGTGAATCACAAACATGCACAAGGAAGCGATTGAAAAGAAAAGGAAAATCTTTTTCATGTTAAATGGTTTTAAATTGTTTAAAAAACGAGTCCTTCTTGTTTTGACAATGTAAGTATCATCTCAATGGGTAACAAAAGGTAAAAGTGTGGTTACAGAAATTAAAAAGTTTGGTTACAAAGGATAAGATGGGTGATTGAGAAACTGTTGCCGGTCTATAAGCGCTTAAACTGTATAAATATCTATACACAAGATATAGTTTACGGCCAATATTTCAAAGCATTTTTTGTTTTATATTTTTTTGGAAGAAATATGAGAAGTTCTATTTTTTATTTTTTGACGACATGAGTTTCAATTTTAGCGTTGGAGTTGTTATAGTGTAAGCTGCATAAAAATATGCAGTTATAGCATAGTACACAAAGCCGCAGATTCGCAGATTTCTATTCTTTTATTTATTATCTGCGAATCTGCGGCAAAATTTCTTTTGCACAAATTTATACGGCGTACAGTATAATAAGGCAAATAAGGTCACATTGCTTTCTTAAACCTTCCGGCTTGGCTGTAAGTCTTGCAATGCTGCCTTGCCCCGGCGGCACACCTTACACGTTTTGCCAATCCTTAACTTAATGACATTGCTCTTCCGTCTGCTGCAGCACTTTATCCTGTTTGTACTATATTTTTGTTTCGGGAATTGCCAAAGGCGGTGAACATTGGGAAACTTTATGTTACCCGGGGATTGACAGGGAAAAAGATTACTGTAAGCACCCTGCACTGCTAATAAGAACTTATATTAGTTTTCTTTCCACAGCAAGCCGTATTAAACTGGCCGTATTTTTTACATCCAGCTTTGCCAGTAAATTTTTTCGGTGACTGTCAACCGTAAACGGGCTTAAAAATATTTTTTCTGCTATTTGCGGATTGGTATATCCTTCTGCTATCAGTGCCAGTATTTCTTTTTCCCTTGCAGTAAGAGTTGGCAATTTCTGCATTAAAGATTTTTGATACTCCTGCAATGCCATTCCCACTTCACCGCTAAAATAAATATAACCTTCGTGAACTGCATGTATGGCTTTTATTAATTCTTCTTTGGAAGAATTTTTTAAAATATACCCGGATGCCCCATTCTCCACCATCTTCTTTATATACAATCCCTGGTTAAAAGTGCTGAGGCCAAGTATCATTATGCCCGGGTATTTTTCTTTCATCACTGCACACAATTCCACCCCTTCCATACCAGGCATGCTGATGTCCATCAAAACCACATCGGCTGTATTGTTTACAAAAAAGCCCAAACACGACTGTGCATTCATAGCCTGCCCCACCCATGCCATGTCTTTTTCATTTTGCAGTAAGGAGTGGATGCCTTCTATGACAACAGGGTGGTCATCTACAATAAAAACCCGTATCATAATTATAAGTTGAATTCAATATTTACCAATGTGCCTTTACCCTTTTTGGAATCAATATCTAACCGGCCTTTTAAATAATCCACTCTTGATTGTATGCTGGAAAGCCCGGCCCCTTTATTACTTTTTATTAAAGCAGTGTCAAAACCTTTTCCATTATCTTCCACAATTATACTCAAACGGCCTTCTTCTTTTACTAACTGCACCATAGCTTCTGTTGCGGCAGCATGTTTCATAATATTATTCAGCAGCTCCTGTATGATACGGTAAATAATTATTTCTGATGATTTTTCTATTCTTGTATCCATACCAATTGATTGATATTTTACAGAAAGTAAATTGGTAGCATTAATAGTATTACAATATTCTTTCAGCGCTTCATCCAGTCCAAACCTGGTAAGCAATTCGGGCATCATGTTGTGTGCTACTCTCCTTAGTTCACTGATAGAAGTGTCAAGCATGTCTAATGACCGTTCAAACACAGCCATGTTATCAGGGGTGATAATTAAATTGTCTTTCATATTATGTAATGAGAATTTAATTCCTGATAATAAACCGCCCAACCCGTCGTGCAGGTCTTTAGCAAGGCGGCTTCTTTCTTCTTCCTGCCCCTGCAGCATTGAATCTACTGTCACTAATTGTTTGTCTTTTTCTAATTCACGGATGCGCTGCTGCTGCAGTTCATCCTGTTGTTTTGCTAATTGATGACGGTGCCGGAAGTTTCGGTAACCCAAAAATGCGACCAGCATTATTGCTGTCAAAGAGCCAATTAAAAAGTAATTAAGCGTTGATTTTTGTTTGATGGAAAGGGATTGTATCTGTTTGTCTTTATTTAGTTGTACAATTTCATTGGTCTTTTTTTCGGTTTCAAATTCTTCATCCATTAACAAAATCTGATAATGATTTTGCTCTTTTACCAGGCTGTCTGCAAACACTGTCTGTTTATTTTTATACTCATACGCTTTCCTGTAATTACCTTTTGCCTCTTCCAGCCCGCTTAAAAAAGAAAGGCTTAACAATATTTTTGGTTTATAGTTATACCGGGTGGCTACCTCAAATGATTTTTGAAAATAGCTTTCCGCACTGTCAAATTTTTTTACCTGCAGGTAATCCTTACCTATTTCAAGTGTTTCGTCGGCAAGGTAATAGGGGTCGTCCCATTTTAGGGCATATCCGTAGGCGAGTTTATGATGCCTGATGGCGGGTATAAATTCTTTTTGGAGATAATAGTATTCACCATAAGCATGATGATAATAAATTAAATCCAACGCCTCATGAGAATAATTCAGCAGTGAATCAGTTCTTTTTAAATAGGTCACCCCTTCCTTCAATCTTTCGGTTTTGAAACAAATGGTTGCCAAACGGGCACAGGTCGTTATATTTTGTGTGTTACTTTTTGAACCCCCTGTCAATTGAAATGATTTATACATCTGCTCATAACTTTTATTCCATTCATTCATATCACTAAATACAAAAGCCAGATTGAAATAAACAGTCACCGTCCTGGTTGTGTCGTTTAATTTTTCATATTCCTTTAATGCTTTTAAATAATATTTCTGTGCACTTTCCCATGCATTAATCAGCGAAAGTATCCCACCCATATTATTATACACACCTGCTAATCCGTACGTCCGTCCTTCACCCTGGGTAAGACTATATTTTTCCACTGCTTTATTATAATATTTTATTGCCGATGGATAGTCTCCATGATCGAACCCCAATCCGCCAATTGCTGAAAAAGCCCTGGCCTCTGTCAAAATATATTTTCCCTGTTCCGCTGATAAGAGCAGAAGCAGCGAATCATAAATTTTACGGGAAACTTTATAATCAATACTTTCCTGGGCAAAGCCTATTTTAAGAAGTATCTCATATTTTGCTGAATCATTTTTTGTCTCCTGCAATACCCTTTTTAAGCTGTCTATTTTATGCTGTTGTGCCAGCATCTGGTGGTTTAGAATAAAGCCAAACAAAAGGTAAACAAAAAAAGAGGCGATTGATTTCATAAAATAAAACCAGGTTATTATTCATAAAGGTTCACATTCTCCTTCACAAAATCAAACTATCCTTTCCAAATACCAGTTTCGGGTGATACTGCAGGATTTAGTAAGAATCACTGTTTCGGGTGAATAATAAAATTTTGGATGTATTTACATTTGACCATTACCTTAAAGTACCACAACAATAGGCTAACTCAATATCCTGTAATAGTTAAATTATTTAATCATTAAAATTTATAGTATGAATCAGGATTCATTCGACCCGTTGTGTTTAATCAATTATAAAAAAGACAAAATATTAAATGCCGTAATGGGTATTAAATATTTAATCAATCATCTTTTAAATAAGCAATGTCTGCTTATTAATTTATTGCTTTTAATAATGCTGGCTACCGGGCTTAAAGGGCAGGAAACGTTGATGGGCTTAACTTCAAACGGTGGTACTGAAGGAAGGGGTACAGCATTTACTATTAAAACCAATGCAACTGCATTTTCAATACTAAAAGCATTTCCTGATTGGGGTAAAACCCCCTGGGGTGATTTATTAAAAGGCGATGATGGAAATTTTTATGGCATGACGAACGGAGGGGGTACTTTTAATTATGGGACTATTTTTAAAGCCACCCCTGCAGGTATTGTAACTGTTTTACGAAACCTGAATTATGCTACAGACGGGGCTAATCCGTACGGAGAATTAATAAAGGGTGCCGATGGCAGCTTGTATGGATTTACCAGTGTGGGAGGAACCAGTGGCTTCGGTACTATTTTTAAGATCACTATTACAGGGATATTCACTGTTATAAAGCATTTAGTTAGTGCAAACGGAACAAATCCAAGAGGCCATCTTGTAATTGGCGCCGATGGAAATTTTTA
>JAYVLZ010000037.1:0-22021 GCA_043759175.1 Chitinophagaceae bacterium
ACAATTAGTAAAAACTGTTAGCTGGTACGATAACGAAATGAGTTACGTATCACAGTTAGTACGTACTGTGCATCATTTTGCAGGATTGATAAGCAAGTAGTTTTTTTGAAAATAATTCTGCCGCAGAAATGTTTAGCTGAAAGTTTATCTTTACTGCTGAATGTTTCTGCGGTTTTATTATGATTAAAGTTTTTAAATATATTATTGAACTTGATTGTTTTGATGTAACACCTGAATTCAAAAGAATTAGTGAGGAACTTGGACTTGTTGAATGGAATGAAGTGGTGTGGATAGGGAGATTTTTTTTGATGGATAATGATTTCGGTGAGCATTGGTTCGACAACTGGAATGAAAGAGAACAAGCGGAAGAAAAAGCAAAGCAATTAGGATTAATTTCTGAATGCCTTTTCTTTATAGACCCTGATAGGTTCAAAGATGAAAAAGACGGCCCCTGTCACAGTTCTGAACAGAGAAAAAAGTTTTGGACAGATGTATGTAAGAGCCTTCACTTAAGCATCGAAATAATTATAGCTGAAGCAAAAATGTTTAATGAGGAAAATAAAAAAAGGGATGAACCTTACATTCAGGATTTAGAAGAGCGAATAAACCAAATCACAAACCGATACAAAATATTATGAGCAAATTCACATCCCACAATTTCGCAGGACAAAAAGCACTGGTACGTGTTGACTTCAATGTACCATTAGATGCCAGCTTTAATATTACAGACGACACAAGAATGACCGCTACCATTCCCACCATCAAAAAAATATTAGCTGATGGTGGCAGTGCAATTTTAATGAGTCATCTTGGCCGCCCCAAAGATGGCCCGACAGATAAATATTCTTTAAAACATTTGGTAAAGCATTTACATGAATTATTGAATGCCGATGGTGGTAACGGCACCAAAGTTTTTTTTGCAAATGACTGCATTGGAGAGCAAGCCGCCATGACAGCAAATATGCTGAAGCCCGGTGAAGTATTGCTGTTAGAAAATCTTCGCTTTTATAAAGAAGAAGAAAAAGGTGATGAAGCCTTTGCAGAAAAACTTAGCAAGCTGGGTGATGTATATGTGAACGATGCATTCGGTACAGCACACAGGGCACATGCTTCTACTGCGGTAATAGCAAAATATTTTGCAGCAGATAAAAAAGTATTTGGTTTATTGATGGAAGGCGAAGTGATCAGTGCCGAAAAAGTGTTGCACGGTTCAGAAAAACCATTCACGGCAATCATTGGCGGAGCAAAGGTTTCAGATAAAATCATGATCATCGAAAATTTATTGGAAAGAGCAACAGACATCATTATCGGTGGAGGTATGGCATATACATTTATGAAAGCAAGAGGCGGCAAAATTGGTAATTCATTATGTGAAGACGACCGCCTGCCAACTGCATTAGAAATTTTAAACAAAGCAAAAGAAAAAAATGTAAGCATTCATTTACCGGAAGATTCTGTAATAGCAGATAAATTTGATGCCAATGCCAATACTGAAACAAAACCAAGCGATGCCATTCCTGATGGATGGATGGGTTTAGATATTGGCCCGAAAGCAGTCGGTATTTTCAGTGAAGTAATTGAAAAATCAAAAACTATTTTATGGAACGGCCCGATGGGAGTATTTGAAATGGAAAAATTTCAGAACGGTACTAAATCAATTGCGCTGGCAGTTGCTGATGCTACCTCCAAAGGTGCATTCAGCCTGGTTGGCGGAGGCGATAGCGTAGCAGCAGTTAACCAGTTTGATTTGGCAGATAAAGTAAGCTATGTAAGCACCGGCGGCGGTGCAATGCTGGAATATTTTGAAGGAAAAGTGTTGCCCGGTATTGCAGCTATAAAGGAGTAACGTTATATTGCACCGGCTTTAATTAAAAAACACCCAATATCTTACTCAAGCATTTACTTATAATTATTTAAACTAAAAATCATCAACATGAAACGTACAGGTTTATTGGTAGTACTAGCCATCGTAGTAATAGTAGGGTTCTTAGGCTGCAATGGTTACAACGGATTGGTAAAACAAGACGAAAGCGTAAAGAAAGCATGGAACAATGTTCAGACAGAATATCAGAATCGTAATGATTTAGTTGGCAACCTGGTAAACACTGTAAAAGGTGCAGCTAATTTTGAGCAGAAAACTTTAGTAGATGTAATTAATGCAAGAGCAAAAGCTACCAGTGTAAATGTAGATGCTAACAACCTTACACCAGAAAATGTTGCTAAGTTTCAGGAAGCACAGGGACAGTTATCGGGAGCATTAAGCCGTTTATTGGTAAGCGTTGAACAATACCCAACTTTAAGAGCGACAGAAAATTTTACCAAACTGCAGGGCCAGTTAGAAGGCATTGAAAATGGCATCAGGAATTCAAGAAAACTTTTCAATGATGAGATCAATACTTATAATACTAAAGTAAGATCATTCCCCATGAACATTCTTGGCGGCATGTTTGGCTTCCATGCTAAAGAAGGATTTAAAGCAGATGCTGGTGCAGAGAAAGCACCTGAAGTTAAATTCTAAGTCATCAAAGCATGAACAGCAAACGTTATTCCGGCTACATTGTTGGAGCAGTCATTATACTGTTAGGCATTTTCATTATTTCCACCTATAATGGCCTGGTAAAAAAAGAAGAAAAAGTAAAACTGCAGTGGAACGAAGTACAGAGCGCCTACCAGCGAAGAACTGACCTGATACCAAGCCTGGTGAATGTAGTAAAGGGGCAGGCAGATTTTGAACAGACCACATTGCAGAAAATTGTGGAAGCAAGAGCCAAAGCTGGTTCAGTAATTACAACAACCGGTGAGTTAACTGCAGAAAATTACAATAAACAAAATGCAGTTCAAAACGAACTGGCAGCTGCAACCAATCAACTGATAGCAGTAGTGGAAAAATATCCAAAGCTCCAGGGAACAGAAGCATTCAGGGGTTTACAGACACAGCTGGAAGGAACGGAACGAAGGATAAAATTTTCACGTAAAGATTTTAATGACGCCATTGCAGCTTATAACAGTTCAGTAAGAAGTTTTCCAACCAATTTAGTTGCAGGCGTCGTTGGTTTTAAATCTAAAGAAGGTTTTCAATCTGATGCCGGAGCTGAAAAAGCTATTGAAATAAAATTTTAATTATTTACCAGTGGGTATATTTTCTTTTTTCAAAAAAAACAAAGACTTTTTTTCTGCACCCGAAAAGGAGCGGATAGTGGAAGCCATCCGCAATGCAGAAAGACAAACCAGCGGAGAAGTAAGAGTTTTTATTGAAAGCAGGAATCCCTTTGTGGATGTACTTGACAGGGCATCTGAAATTTTCTTCAAACTAAAAATGCAGGAAACAGACGACCGCAATGCAGTGCTTTTATACATTGCAATGAAAGACCATCAACTGGCTTTGTTTGGTGATGAAGGTATTCACAAACAGGTGGGAGAAGCCTATTGGCAAAATGAAGTAGCAGAAATGATCTCAAAATTTACAAAAGATGATATAGCTACAGGCATTGTAAATTGTGTTACACATATCGGACAGACTTTAAAAGAAAAATTTCCTTACGATGCCAAAGCAGATAAAAATGAATTACCAGATGATATTGTATTTGGCAGATGATGAATAAACGATCCATGAAAAAAATTTCCCTCATATTTTTATTGCTGCTTGCTCCTTTTGTTACTATGCTAAAGGCGCAGAATGTATCCATTGATAATATAATTTCAACTCCGCCATCGCCTCCAAAATTAGTGAACGATTATGCCAACATTCTTACAGCAGATCAGAAGAGTGCCCTGGAAAATAAACTGGTAGCGTTTGATAAAACCACTTCCACGCAGATCACTGTAGTAATTGTTCCTTCCTTAGAAGGAAAAGATATTGCTGATGCTGCCACTGAGTTAGGAAGAAAGTGGGGTGTTGGCGGGCAGAAAAATAACAACGGTGTGGTATTGATGGTTTCTTACGGCGACCGAAAGCTCAATATTTCACCTGGCTATGGCCTGGAAAAAGTATTGCCCGATATCACCTGCCAGCAGATCATTGACGGCGTTATTAAACCGAACTTTAAAGGACAGGATTATTACCGCGGATTAGATGAAGGAACAGACGCC
Source organism: Chitinophagaceae bacterium (assembly GCA_043759175.1). Lineage (GTDB taxonomy): Bacteria > Bacteroidota > Bacteroidia > Chitinophagales > Chitinophagaceae > Ferruginibacter. Next base: position 4,090 of record JAYVLZ010000037.1, read on the forward strand.
ATCATACAGGCAGCAAAAGGAGAATTCACTGCACCTGCAGGATATAATAAAGGCAAAGGTCTATCTCCCCGTAAAGTTTTTATGGCGATCATTATTGTCATCATTTTAATTTCGTTAATCTCCCGTGGTGGTGGCGGTGGTGGCGGCTTTATGAGCAGGCGTGGTTATCGTGGTTTTAGTGGCCCTTCTATCTTTCCATTTCTCATTGGAGGTGGTGGGGGTGGTGGCTGGGGCGGCGGAAGCTCTGGTAGTGGTGGCTTCGGTGGCTTTGGTGGTGGAAGTTTTGGTGGAGGCGGAGCCAGTGGTAACTGGTAATTCGATGTGGGTTAATTAAGGATATTAATTGCCTTAAACTTTAGTTTGGGGGAATTAATAATAAAAAACTGGGCTCTATCCAAAGATTTTTTGGGCTAAAGCCCGGAAGAGGAAAAATTTCTTTTATCACTGCCCTACAGCCACGCCTGAACGGAACGGGCAGCGCAGTGCAATTGAATTTTGTAATTGAAATATATTCCATAACTAAATCACATTAAACAATCAAACTAACCCAGCCTTTTAATATCCAATCCAAATCAGAAATACCTTTTCATTTTCCTCCATTACTTTTGTAAATGAGCATTTCCATGTGCTGCATATTATTCATCACCAGTTCAACAACAGCGGCATATCTTTTATCTTTTATAATATATTCAAAAGCACCATAATTGAGGGAGTACAATGCCTCCAGTACACCGCTGGGCCCTGCAATAAATACCACGTAGGTTTCTGGCTGCAATTCTTTAATCGTTTTTAATATTTCAAGACCTTTCTGAGGGTTTGTTCTGTAATCCAGTAAAACCACCCGGGGCTGCTGATACAGTTTTCTAAAAAAATCAATCTCATTATCAAACTTGGTTACATCGGTACATCCAAGATTTTTCAGCAGCTGCTTGTTAATCGTAAGGCTGAACAGATCATTGTCTAAAATAAAGATCCGCTGAGCAAAAATTTCAGTCATAAAAAATACTTTCCCTGCTGAAATCTATTATAGTGCCAAATTAAAAAACTGCTGCTGCACTGGATTTGAAAGAGAGGCTACAGGAAGACAGTCCATTAAAAAGCCAAACTTTCCATTTAACGGAAAACTATTTCTGCTTTTTCCTGTCGGCAATTTCCTTTTGAAAGATGGCACTGATGGAGGTCTTGGCATTTATCAACGCATAGATACTGGCTCCGTATTCCCTTGCATATTTATTTTCGATTTTTCCCTTTATGATTACGGTCTCAAACAAAGTTTTCTCCCTTTTTCTATCCGGGTCGTCATCACTGGCATCCTGCACCAGTATCACATTTTTTATTTCTTTGCCAGCGGAAGGAAACCAGTTGATATAATCTGCGCTTAAAGAAACTGCATGGATGTTTTTGTATTTTGAATAATAATTAATTGCACCAGCCTGCCCGTAATTATCACAATACACCAGCGTATGCTCTTTATTAGGTATGTTTTCGTAAGCAGCATCTACTTTCCTGGCCAGCTCACTCCATCCGAGCATGTCTGCAAAATCCTGTGGAAGGCTGTGATCCTTGCCATCTTCCCAACGGAGCAAACCGAATTTTTTATACTCCGGTAATTTCTTCTGAAGTACATCAGGGCTTTGATAAGGAAACCCTATTCTGAAAAAAGGAATGGACATCAATACCGGAACAATAATAACAACCGGACGCAGGTATTTTTTCCAACCGTTTTGTAAAAGATACTCGAGATAAACAGTACCAAAACACAGTAATACAGGATATAACCCGATGGCATAATAACTTTTTGCCTTAAAATAAACATACAGGATCACAGTAAAAACAAAGCCCCAAAAAAACAGTCTGAATTTTTTAAATGGTTTGTAAGCAAAAAAAGAAATGAATGCAGCTATCAGGATAAAAAATGAACTGATAAAAAACAATAATTGATCTTTTAAAAAATCACCCCGGTTTACATTCACCAGTTGCGTAGCTGCCAGTTCATTCATATGATGAACTACAGGAAAATTATTTTGTATTTGCCAGATAATATTGGGAGTTATTAACGCTAATGCCAGCGTCATTGAAAAGTAAAAATGCTTATTCAGAAAAAGCTTGCGCTGGCTGGTTAAAATAATAGCCGGTAACAACCCCAGCAAAACAAACACAACATTGTATTTATTTAAAAAACTCAACGCAATAATTACAGCAGTAATGTACAGCCATTTAGTTTCTTCAGAAATGATGTAACGGATGAGGGTGTAATAAAAAGCAGTCCAGCAAAGAATTTCAAGCGAATTGGGCTGGTATAAAATATTGATACGTAAAATAGCTGAAACCAGTACTGCCACAGAACCTGCAATCATTGCAAAAAGTTTTCCTCCCAATGCTTCTATGATTTTCCAAACCATCACGATGGTTAAAGCTCCAAATAGCGCCGGGAAAAACTTAACCCAAAAAACACCATTACCCATTTTAAGAATGATCCATGATATCCAGGAGGTAACCGGCGGCACGGAATCGTATCCCCAGGCTAAATGTTTGGCCTGGTCAAGGTGCAGGTATTCATCCCTGTGCAAATCGTACCCTTTATCAATAAGAAAGTAATGAAGAACAAATTTTATCGCTACCAATAAAAAAAGGATCATTGATTTTTTACTAACCATGTTTAATTTTTTATCACTGCTAACCTGTTGGCGGGGTTATTTTAAAATTTGGTTTTTAAAAGACCCAGAGAGCCTGTCCCGATTTTTCGGGAGTCGAAATGTTAGTAGAAACGAAAATCAAAAACCGAATTTAGCTCCGGAGAGCCAGTCCCGATTTATCTGGAAGCGATATGTTTCTTACATGCCGCTCCTCCGGAGCTTTAAAAAGATAATGAAATCTAATTTTACTACTAATATTTCGCTCCCCTGGAGCTATAAAATTTAATCCACCAACGGGTTATTGCTAATTATTTCAACTGTGCTATTTATCATCATGATGCTTTCTAAAAAAGCTGCCGACAATCATTTGTAAATATTCAAAAATACTATCCAACTATTTCAAAAATAATTTAGGTTTGAATAATCAATAAAATTACTTACCATGACCAAATCAGAAATAAAATTTTTAGCAGGGCCCCAAAGCCGTTGGAAAGAATTCAAGTTTGCGGTGGAAGTTTTAATTGAGTTTATTAAAGGTTTCAGGGCTTTGCATTTTTCCGGCCCCTGCGTTACCATTTTTGGTTCTGCCCGTTTTAAAGATGGCCATCCTTATTATGAGAAAACGGAAGAGCTTGCCGGAAGAATAGCTCAATTGGGTTTTACTATCATGACCGGTGGTGGGCCAGGCATCATGGAAGCAGCGAACAAAGGCGCTAAAGACGCAGGTGGCAGAAGCGTGGGTTGCAACATCGTTTTACCTCATGAGCAAAACCCCAATCCTTATCTTGATAAATGGGTAAATATCAAATTTTTTTTTGTCCGCAAAACTCTGCTCATTAAATATTCTTATGCTTTTGTAGTGATGCCTGGCGGTTTTGGCACCCTGGATGAATATTTTGAAGCACTTACGCTGATACAAACAAAAATGATAGAACAATTTCCCATTGTGATTTTTGATAAAACATTTCATAAAGAATTGTTAGAACATATTGACAAAATGAAGGCCAATGGTACTATTTCGGAAGATGACAATCGTTTTTTTTTAGTAACAGATTCTGTTGACGAAGCAGTAAATTATATCCAGCAAAATACCATTAAGCAATTCAATTTGAAACATGCACCACCATATAAACCTTTTAGATGGTTGTTAGAGGAATAACATTCTTCCGTTTAATCAAACATTTCCCTATACTGATAAAGGTCATACTGCTGCTTGACAGTTGTCATTTATAAGTGTGCTTTTACATTGCACTTTTGTACTGTAAAAAAAACGATCCCACATGAGCACATTATTTCAGACAAACGGGCAGAGAGTTCAATTGTACCTGGCAGAAAATGCTGGCTGGATGAAAATAATTGTTGCTCAAAAAAATGAAATACCCGAATTAAAAAAAATGTTGCCAAGGGAGAAGATAGTGGAAAATGATGACAGAATAAATGCTGAAAAAGATTTGTTTAGAAATGAATTGACAATGCAGCAGGAAGAAATGATCCAACTAAATACAGCGCTTAATCAACAGCAACAAAGACTTAAAACAGACACTGCAAAAAAGTACCTGTACGATATTGATTCACTTTGCAGCCAGGATATTTTAAGAGACAGAATTAAAGAAATTGAGAAAAAATATATAGAGCTAAAATGCAGTTTTATGAAATTTCTGGCTACGCAGATATAATTATGCTGTATGAAAAAAATGCCGGAAGAATGGCAACATCAAATAACACAATAACCTTGAAACCCCGCCAGCTATTGAATTTTGACAGTAGCTGGTTTTTATTTTATCATTAAACAATTCAATTATCACAACTACTACCACTATATCAACAACCTGTTATCACTGCGGAGAAAATTGTGATGAGTTATTGATAGCAGATGATAAGCCATTTTGCTGCCAGGGATGCAAACAGGTTTACCTGCTGCTGAGCGAAAACAATTTGTGCAGCTATTATGATTTTGATAAAACCCCCGGACTGAAAGCAAAGGGTAAATTCATTTCAGAAAGATTTGCTTACCTGGACGATGAAAGCACAGTTAATAAAATTATACAGTACAGCAGCGGAACACAAACTAACGTAACATTCCTGCTGCCGCAGATGCATTGCTCTTCCTGTATCTATCTGCTGGAAAACCTGCACCGCATTGATCCGGCTATTACCAAATCGCAAGTTAATTTTCAGCGTAAAGAAGTATTTATTGTTTTCAATCCACAGCTCATCTCTTTAAGAAAAGTGGTGGAGCTGCTGGCATTTATTGGCTATGAACCTGATATCAGTTTGAAAGATGCATCTAAAAAAGAAGCACATCAATACAACAGGAAACAGATATACAAAATAGGTGTGGCCGGGTTTTGCTTTGGCAATATCATGATGCTGAGCTTCCCGGAATATTTTTCTTCCGGTAACATTGAACAATCGGGTTTAAAACAAACATTCACCTGGCTGATCTTTACACTTTCTGTTCCGGTGCTGTTTTATAGTGCCAATGATTTCTTCATTTCAGCCTGGAAGGGATTCAGGCAAAAATTTTTAAACATTGATGCGCCAATAGCATTGGCAATCCTGGTGGCTTTTAGCAGAAGTTATTATGAAATCATTACCGGTACCGGGGCCGGTTTTTTAGATTCCGGCACAGGCATTGTTTTTTTTATGCTGGTTGGCAGATGGTTTCAAAATAAAACCTATGATTCACTTTCCTTTGAACGGGATTATAAATCTTATTTTCCTTTAGGTGTAACAGTAATAAAAAATCACGAAGAAAAAAACATTCCAGTTACCCAATTATTAAAAGGCGACCGGGTGATCATCCGCAATGAAGAAATGATACCTGCCGATGCAGTATTGATACACGGCAAAGCCAATGTGGACTACAGTTTTGTAAGCGGTGAAAACACCCCAGTCGAAAAAAATATTGGTGATATTGTTTTTGCCGGTGGCAAACAAATTGGCAGTGCCATTCAACTGGAGATTGTAAAAGATGTATCGCAGAGTTATATTACACAGCTTTGGAATAACGATATTTTTAATGCCAAAAAAAACAAAGCACAATCTTTTATCCATCCATGGAGCCGGTATTTTACCCTGGCATTATTTTCTATTGCTGCCGGAGCAGTTATTTTTTGGTGGATCAAAAATCCGGCAAACATTTTCCCTGCACTTACAGCTGTATTGCTGGTAGCATGCCCCTGTTCTTTATTGCTGTCTGCCACCTTTACTTATGGCAATATGCTCCGCATATTTGGAAAAAATAAATTGTACTTAAAAAATGCAAATGTTATCGAAGCGCTTGCTTCCATCGATACTATTGTGTTTGATAAAACCGGCACCCTCACACAGGGCCATACATCTGAAGTATTGTACAGGGGAACACCGCTAACAGAAAAAGAAAAATCAGCCATCAAAAATGTTGCTGCACAATCTTCTCATCCGCTTAGTAAAATAATTGCCAGCCATCTCAACACTCAAAAAGAACAGTTCCTGAATGTAGATGCGTTTACAGAGTTTACCGGCAAAGGCATTGAAGGAACCGTAAATAACCTGGCAGTGAAAATGGGTTCTGCTGCTTTTATTGGTGAGAACAATCCCGACCTTATCAGTTATGATACCGGTACTCATGTGCACCTGCTGATGAACAATATACATATGGGCAGTTTCAGTGTCAGTAATCATTACAGACAGGGGCTGGAACAAACTGTTCATCAAATTAAAGATCATCAATATGAACTGCATGTGCTTTCCGGCGATCACGATGCGGAGAAAAATAATCTGCAGCAATTATTTAGCAAGAATACAACCTTGTATTTTCAACAATCTCCACGGCAAAAACTCTCCTACATTCAGTCTTTACAATCCAACTATAAAAATGTGCTGATGCTGGGTGATGGGCTGAACGATGCAGGAGCATTGATGCAAAGCAATGTTGGCATTGCCGTAAGTGATAACACTGCACAGTTTACGCCTGCCTGCGATGCCATACTGGATGGCACCTGTGTAAATAAACTGGATAAATTTCTACAGTTTGCCCGGGATGGTAAAAAAATTGTGACTGCCAGTTTTATATTATCTATCATCTATAATATTGTTGGGCTAAGCTTTGCCGTAAGTGCACAACTTTCTCCCATGGTGGCAGCCATCTTAATGCCTGCCAGCAGCATCAGCATTGTATTGCTGGTAACACTGCTGAGTAATATTGTTGCAAGAAAAAAAGGGTTGTAAAAAATAAAATTTTGAAAATCTTTTCAGCCTGATCCTGGTACTTTTATTCCGGGATGCAAAGCACGGGGATATCTGTATGATACAATAATTCAGGCGTATGAGCTGCTGAAAATAATTTTTCTACCAGGTTGTGTTTCCTGGGCAGTGCAATCAACAGTTCTATTGTTTCCTCTTTCACAAAATCATGTATGGCTGTTGCTACATGTTCGTTTTGCAGGCTTCTAAAGTGAACATTATTATTATCCAGTTGCTGGTGCAATATTTCTTCCTGCTTTTTACAGGCATCTGTATTATGCCGGTTGTTCCAATCAACATTAATAACATACAGGCTGGCATGGAAGTCATTAGTGATGGAATTGATAAGGTTGATGGTGCCAGGTGCAACAGGCTTTTCATAATCAACAGCCAGCCCAATTTTCCTATGTGTTGAAAACTTTGCACCGGCAGGCACAATCAATACAGGGTAATGCAGGTGTTGTATGGCATGGATAGTATTACTGCCTGCCAATAATCTTTGCAGTGCACTTTTTCCGGTAATGCCCATTACCAATATATCCGTCTTTACTTCATCATAAAAACCATGCAGTCCATCCATCAGGTTGGTAAGTTCCACCCTGCTGTTGATGGTTACAGGCTGCCCTGGAATTTCTGATAATTCCTTTACCAGTTCCTGCATTTGAAAATCTGCCAGGTTTTGCAGTTCAGCGGCACTTACAAATGGATAACCAATATCGCTGATAGTAACAGGCAGCTGGTAAGCATGGTATATCCAGACATTGGCCTTATAAAATTCAGCCAGCTGTACAGCATACCGGGCAGCATTTACAGACACTTTTGAAAAATCAACCGCAGCAATAATATTTTTCATACTGCTATTTTACGATAAATATAAATACCAAACAATAGCATAATTATGACGGGTATTGGCTACCTCAGTGACCGGTATCATCTTACTTTTTAAAGCTCACCATACTGATAAATATCATTTGGTCAGTTGATTCCCGTCACCCGCTAAAAAAAACACTCTGGCTATTTTTGTTGAAATTATTTAAAAAAAGTATGAGTGCATTATTCATTTTGATCGGCGTCAGCATTGTAGTGGCAGGTTTATTTCTCGCCGCCTTTTTATGGAGTGTAAAAAACGGCCAGTACGATGATGACTATACCCCCTCCATCCGAATGCTTTTTGATGATGCCCCCAAACCCCCGTCCGTACCGGCACGCCCGCCTGAACCGGAACGGGCCTGAAGGAGAGTAATACAGAACCCCCATTTTAAAAAAGATAAACAGGCATTATAAAATCCAAACAAATAAACACTATGCAGGTAGAAAAATTCTATTACGACAACAAAACAGTCAGAAACTTTGCTTACGCCACTATTCTTTGGGGTGGTGTAGGAATGCTTGCAGGACTGTGGGTTTCATTGCAGCTCATTTTTCCATCGCTCAACCTTACACAATACGGTTCATTTGGAAGGCTGCGTCCGTTACACACCAATGCAGTGATCTTTGCCTTTGTGGGCAATGGTATTTTCATGGGGGTGTATTATTCATTGCAGCGCTTATGCAAGGCAAGAATGTTTAGTGATACGCTTAGCAAGATACATTTCTGGGGATGGCAATTGATTATTGTTGCTGCCGCCATTACACTTCCCCTGGGGCTTACTAACGGGGCAGAATATGCAGAACTAATCTGGCCAATAGATTTAGCCATCACTGTTATTTGGGTAGTGTTTGGCTGGAATATGTTTGGCACCATCATTAAACGCAGGGAAAAACACTTGTATGTAGCCATCTGGTTTTATATAGCCACATTTGTTACAGTGGCGGTGTTACATATTGTACGCTCAGGAGAATTGCCTTATACCTGGCTGCAAAGTTACAGCTGGTATTCTGGTGTGCAGGATGCACTGGTGCAATGGTGGTATGGGCACAATGCAGTGGCCTTCTTTTTAACCACACCTTACCTTGGTTTGATGTATTATTTTTTACCCAAGGCTGCCAACAGGCCGGTATATTCGTACCGCCTTTCTATCATTCATTTTTGGGCATTGATATTTTTATACATCTGGGCAGGTCCTCACCACCTTTTATATACAGCCCTCCCTAACTGGGCTCAATCTCTTGGGGTAGTGTTCTCCGTTATGCTCATCTTCCCCAGCTGGGGCGGTATGATCAATGGGTTGCTTACTTTACGTGGGGCATGGGACAGGGTGAGAGATGATGTGATTTTAAAGTTTATGGTGGTGGCAGTAACTGCTTATGGTATGGCCACTTTTGAAGGGCCCATGCTGTCCCTGAAGAGTGTGAGTGCCATCAGTCATTACACCGACTGGATTATAGCCCATGTACACGTTGGCGCCTTAGGCTGGAATGGTATGCTCACCTTTGGTATTTTATATTGGCTGATACCAAGAATTTTCAATACCAGTTTATACTCAAAAAAATTAGCCAATAATCACTTCTGGTTAGGCACACTGGGTATTTTATTTTATGCCATTCCAATGTATTGGGCCGGCATTCAGCAAAGCCTTATGTGGAAACAATTTACAGATGCAGGCAATTTGAAATATCCTTTCCTGGAAACAGTTACTTACATGAAACCATTTTACGCCATGCGTTCATTGGGCGGCACACTATACCTGGTGGGTGTACTTCTGATGTTTTATAATATTTACAAAACAGTAAAGGCAGGCAAACTGGTAGCCAACGAACCGGCAGAAGCAGCACCATTACAAAAAGAATATGTAAAACATCCCGGTGAACACTGGCACAGGTGGATTGAAAGAAAACCGGTGCAGCTAATGCTGTTTAGTTTAATTGTGATATTGATTGGTGGCGCCATAGAAATGATACCAACATTTTTAATCAAATCAAATATACCTACTATCAGCAGCGTAAAACCTTACACTCCGCTTGAGCTGCAGGGCAGGGATATTTATGTAAGAGAAGGCTGCTACACCTGCCACTCACAAATGATACGCCCTTTCAGAAGTGAAACAGAGCGGTATGGAGAATATTCCAAAGCAGGTGAATTTGTGTATGACCATCCGTTTCAATGGGGCAGCAAACGCACCGGGCCTGATCTGGCCAGGGAAGGATCTGGTAACCTGAAAAAATCTGACGGCTGGCACTTCCGGCATTTCCGTGAACCCTCTTCTATGAGTGAAGGATCTATTATGCCTGCATATGATTTTATGCTGGAACAAAATTTAGACACCAGTACCACTGCAGCAAAAATAAATGCGATGAGAACCCTGGGCGTGCCTTACGAAAAAGGATATGAAAAATATGCCAACCAGGAGCTGATGATGCAGGCAAAAGGAATATCCATCAATCTTAAAATTGACAGCATCCGCATATCACCCAACAAGGAAGTGATTGCATTGATTGCCTACATGCAACGCCTGGGAACTGATATTTCTAAATCTGCTAACGCTCAAAAATAATAACCATGTTCAAATTCATAAAACAGTATGCTGAAAAAATTGATAATGCCCAGGTCTACCCAATGATCTCACTGTTCATCTTCTTCGTTTTTTTTGTGGTACTGCTGGTAATGGTAAAAAAAATGGGGAAAGAAAGAATCAAAGAATTATCAAACATCCCTTTGGATAAAGAAGAATTATCTAACTCAACCTTATAAATAATTTTTATGTATTTCATTCAGTTAATAAAGAAAAAATTACTGCCCGTTACAGCATGTATGCTCATTACATTGAGTGCCCTTAGCCAGGGAACCACACAGGCTGCCACGCCACCGGCAACAGGGGAGAAAAGTAATTTATTGGCAATACTATTAATCGCTACCGCCATTGTACTGGCCTTTGTAATATGGGGCATGGGGCAGGCATTGATTGCCATCAGCAGACAGGTAATGCAAAAAAATAAAGCCGGGACGAAAATGCTGAGCATTATTATGCTGATAGGTTTTTCACTATTATCTCAGTTAAGTTTTGCCCAAAATGCAGCTGGTGGTACAACTGATGTTATAAAGGATTTGCCTAATTATGGTGGATTAAGTTCCAATAATTTCTGGGCTTTTGTTGGTGTTATCATTATTGAAGTAACCACTATTTTATTCCTGGCCTTTTCCATCAAACGCATTTACCAGGAATTGTTACCGGAAACCGCTGCAGTTGCCAAAACATCCAAGTTGAGTGAGTGGTGGTCATCGCTGGATAAGAATTTTTTTACCAGGGCAGTAGCGGTAGAAAAAGAAGCAGATGTAATGCTGGATCATGATTATGATGGCATACAGGAATTAGATAATGCTTTACCACCCTGGTGGAAATATGGCTTCATCATCACCATAGTAATAGCATTTGTTTACATCGGTTATTTTCATGCATTGGGTTCTGGTAAAAACCCTGCTGAAGAGTATGCTGTGGAAATGGAAAATGCAAGAATGGAAAAAGAAATCTTTGAAGCCAATAATAAAGATAAGGTGGATGAAAACAATGTGCCGATGGCAGATGCCGCAGGGATAAAAGCCGGTCAGATAATTTTTGAAGCCAATTGTGTTGCCTGTCATTTAAAAGATGGAGGCGGAAATGTGGGGCCCAATTTAACAGATGATTACTGGTTACACAAGGGCTCATTAAATGATATTTACAAAACCATTAAAATGGGGTATCCTGATAAAGGAATGCAGTCCTGGGACAAACAATTTACTCCTAAAGAAATAAGCCAGCTCGCCAGTTATATTAAAACATTCAGGGGTACTAAGCCCGCTGCTCCAAAAGTACCACAGGGAGATTTATATGTTGAAACCGGGGGCGCTGATTCAACAGCACCTGCTGCACAGGCAATAATTAAGGTTGATTCAGGCATCGTAAAAAAAACAGTTAAATAACTGATCAATAAAAATTAATGACTTCAGCAACCGAAATAAAAAACGAAGATAAGAAGGGTTCATACAGGGATTCTGTTGCTACTATCTCCGGGGATGGTAAACGTAATTATATCAATCCAAAAAAACCAAAAGGGGGATTATATAATCTCCGTACAAGGTTTAGCATTTTTTACCTGATCGTTTTTTTTACACTCCCATTCATTAAAGTAAATGAAGAGCCCCTGCTGATGCTGAATATTCTGGAAAGAAAATTCATCATATTCGGGTTAATTTTTTGGCCGCAGGATTTTTTTATTTTCGGTATTGCCATGCTCACTTTCATGGTATTTATTATTCTTTTTACCGTGGTGTTTGGAAGGATATTTTGTGGCTGGGCATGTCCGCAAACAATTTTTATGGAAATGGTTTTCAGGAAAATTGAATACTGGATTGACGGGGATGCCACCAAACAAAAACATTTAAAGGCAATGCCATGGAATACAGAAAAGATTAGAAAAAGAGTGGTTAAGTTTATTGCATTTTTTTCAATCGCTTTCATCATCGCCAATTTCTTTCTTGCTTATCTCATCAGCATGGATGAGTTGATAGACCATATCAAAAATCCAACTGCTAATACAGGCACGCTGATATCACTGTTGATTTTTACCGGCATTTTCTTTTTTGTTTACTGGTGGTTCAGGGAGCAGGTATGTATTGTTGTTTGTCCTTACGGAAGGCTGCAGGGTGTATTGCTGGATAAAAACTCCATCCTGGTGGCATACGATTATAAACGTGGTGAACCAAGAGGTAAATTTTCTAAAGAACAAAAAGAAGAAAAGCATGATTGCAAATGCACCGACTGCAAAGGCACCGGTGCCTGCAATGACATAGTTGAAAAGATAGCAGCCATTGCTCCTCCGAAAGGAGATTGTATTGATTGCTTTGCATGCGTAAGAGTATGCCCAACAGGCATAGATATCCGCAATGGTACGCAACTGGAATGTGTGAATTGTACAGCGTGTATTGATGCCTGTGATGATATTATGATCAGCATCAATAAACCGAAAGGACTGGTGAGGTATGCATCTGAAAATAGTATTAAAGATGGAGTGCAATTAAAATTTACACCAAGGATAAAAGCATATACAGTAGTATTATGTTTATTGCTTACGCTGCTCACTTTTCTTATCCTGAGCAGAACGGATCTGGATGCCAGACTGATGCGTACTTCCGGAATGACATACTCTTCGCTTCCTGATGGACGTATTTCCAACCTGTATAATTTAAAACTGGCAAACAAAACACACAAAGACATTCCTTTTACATTGAAGCTGGAAGATGTGGATGGAGAAATTACACCAGTAGGCAGTGGTAAATTGATGGTAGAAAAAGAAGCTTACGCCAACCTGCAGTTTTTCATCAAACTAAACAGGAGTGAGGTAAAAGGATGGAAGAAAATAATAAAAGTGGGGCTGTATGAAAACGGCAAGAAACTAAAAACAATTGAAGCAAAATTTATTGGACCGGAAGTGTATGAGTAACCCCCATCCCCTAAAGGGGGGTAAGGCAGCAGCCCGGATATTTGAATACTTTTAAATCATCAGACTCCATGCTCCCCTTTAGGGGATGGGGGCTAAACTATTTTTATGAACTGGGGATATAAAATACTGTTTGTTTACATAGCTTTTATAGCAGGCATCCTGTTGATGGTATTCAAATCATCCACACAAAAAACTGACCTGGTAACAACCGATTATTATGCAAAAGAATTGAAATATCAGGAAAGAATTGATGCTGAAAAAAGAACGCAGACTTTATCTGCAACAGTAAAGTATGAAATTATCAACCAGCAAATGCTGATTAGTTTTCCAAAAGAATTTACTGGCAAATCAATCACTGGCACCATACTGCTCTACTGCCCTTCTGATAAAAATAAAGATGTGGAGCAAAACTTTTCTACAGCAGCAGGCATTTTTACAATGCCCTTGCCAGTAAAAAATAAAGGGTTGTATCAAGTACAAATCAATTGGCAGGCAGATGGCAACAGTTACTATTTTGAAAATAAATTGATCTTATAAATACAAGTGTATTAAAAAACTAAATAAATAAAACAAACATGTTACAGATTGCAATAGCAGCATTTACCATGGGCATTATCGGCAGCTTTCACTGCGTAGGTATGTGTGGGCCGCTTGCGCTGGCATTGCCGCTCAGCGATCAGAGCCTGCATTCAAAATTTATTGGTGCTTTATTGTATAATAGTGGCCGCATTGTAACTTATTCGCTTTTTGGTTTTGCATCTGGTCTGCTGGGTAAAAGCTTTGCATTAATAGGGTTTCAGCAGGGATTGTCTATTGCACTGGGGGCTGCAATAATATTGCTGGTGATCATTCCAAAACTGTTTCCCGGAAGTTTTAAGCAAATGAATTTTGCCAGTAATTTTTTTCAACAACTGCGTTACACATTCGGGCAATTATTTTTTAAAAAAAATCAATCCGCGCTGTTTGCCATTGGGTTTTTAAACGGCCTGCTTCCATGCGGATTAGTTTACCTGGCCATTGCTGCAGCTGCGGCTGCCGGTGATATCAGCAGCAGTGTGGTGTTTATGGCTGCCTTTGGATTGGGCACTTTACCTGTAATGTGGAGCATTGCATTCTGGGGAAATTTTATTGGAATTAATATCAGACAAAAAATAAGGGCAGCATATCCTTATATGATGCTGCTGATGGCATGTTTATTAATTATACGTGGCATGGGGCTGGGTATTCCATACCTGAGTCCTGTTGCAGATATGGATAAAAAAATTATTAGTTGCTTTTCAAAACCTTAAAATGACACTTAGTGAAAACAAGCTGATACGCTTTATGCAAAACAACATTTACCATAATGAAAAATTAAGCAAGACGGAACAGTTCCTGCAGGAATGTGGAGGATGGATCCGGTTGCTTGACTTTTTTAAGCAGGAGAATATTTACCTAAAAAACAGGCTCAGCTTTGTGTTAGATCATAAAACAGAAACTGATTTTTTACCATTGGCAGAACAATTTCAAAATCAGTTTATTTTAAAAGATGAATTTATTACAGAAATAATACAGGATGTGAAAAAGCAGCAAACTATGCTTACAGATACAGCTGTAAAAAAAATAGCGGCAGAAGAAAAACTGACTAAAACACAACAAAAACTGCGTAACGAAATTGAATTTCTGGAAAAAGATTTTAGCGCCAACAAAAACCAGTTCAATAAATTTATTTCATCGGTTTTAGAATAGCTGGTATGTCCTTTTTAAAAAACCTTATCCGGACATTATCTGCTACCAAATAAAATCCAATCACTTTATTGGAAAAAGAATTTGAAGAGATGAGTAAGAAGGTATATGACATGATGAAGCTGTAACTATTAAAGAAATTTTTTCTTATTATTAAAATAGGCCGTGAAAATAGGCTACAATAACTCAATATGTAACTTGCGGTGGCTACCAATGGAAATATTTATAACTTAGGTCTATGGCAAAAGCAGTAAAACCAAAAAAGAAACCAGCTAAAAAAGATATAACCGTAAAGACAAACCTTTCAGCAGATCAATTACTAAATATTGCTTTAAATACTCCAATAAAGAAAAGAAAGTGAGTACATGTTAAGCTAATTCCTTATCAAATTTAAGACCTTTATTATCAGCCGGAACCCATTCTTCTATATTAGATAATCTCTGTTCGATAAGGGCAAGCCTTTTATCAACAACCTTCAAATCTGATTTTATTTGAGACGTATCTGATTTGATCGCTGCGAGGTAGTTAATAATCTCTGATAGGTTCTTTTCTGACATATTCTAAGATTAGAGGGTTTATTTACTTCTGTAATATAGCGTCAAAACCTATATAAATGTGCTAATAAATAGCAAAAATAGTAAAAACACTCTTATTTTACCGTAATTACCACATTTTAAATGATAAATTATTTAGTATATATCTATAAATATTTATATTTGCAAAAGCCGTCACTAAGAATAGCAACGGCTTATTATTAAATCAAAATATTCAAATAATGGAAACAAATTTTAAAAAGGGCGATTGTGTTAAATTAAAGAACGGAAATTCACCTAAAATGAATGTTACTGCAATCAGTGTTAACCCTCTTTCCAATGCTACCGAAATTAAATGCACTTGGTCTGTAGATCAAAAAATGCAAGTGCAGGAATTTGATGCAGAAATATTAAAACCTTGCGATACTGTTAGTGACGGGCTTAATAAAGCCATGTTACAAGAACTTATCCCTTCAAGACGCTAAAAAGAAAAAGATACCTGCTTTGTAATTCTCTGCTTCCTGCACACAAGAAACAAGTTAAAAAGCCAGTAATCTTTAATCGTTATTGTGTTTTCACCATCATTAGATAGTGATTCCTGTTCTGTTATAAGAAAAAGGTAAAACTTCCTATATCTCATCAGTTATTTTACAACTACCTTTTAATAAAAAACAACATTACAAAATTTTAAAGTTCTTTTTTATCTTACCACCCCTGTCTTGTCCCTTATTGGTAGTTGGAACCTGAAAAATACAGGCTATTTTATTTAAGCAACTTATTTACAGAAATTAATTCAACATATTAATTAACTTCTTCTCATTAATTATTACAATATTCCCCGATTGAATTTCAATTAATTTTTCTGCTTTAAACTCACTCAGTGTTCTTATCAGCGATTCAGTAGCAGTGCCGGCTATATTAGCAAGGTCTTCCCTGGAAATATGAATGGAGAACTGCTCCCCTTTTTCCAGTTTGTATTTGTGATGCAGTGTCATCAAAGCATCCGCTACTCTTTTACGAAGGGAATTGTATGCCAGGCCCAGCAACTGCTCTTCTTTTTCACTTACATCCTTGGCCAGCATTTTAATAAACTTGTGCATCACTTCCTTATTGCTGTTGATCAGTTCTTCAAATTCCTCTCTTGGTATCATGGCCACTTCTGTATCATCAATGGCTTCGGCAGTTTCTTTATACATAGTGCCTTCCAGCAGGGCAATATAACCAATGAAATCACCTTCTTTATAAAGGCTCACGGTAAATTCTTTACCGTCCTGGTTGGATTTAAAAGTCTTCACTTTGCCGGATTCAATATAATATAAGTTTGCAGGATGATTGCCTTCTGTAAAGATCACCTGCTTTCTTTTAAAATGATTTATGTTCCGGTCTTTGGTAAAATTTTGTAATGCCTTCTCACCACCCAACTCTTCAATCATTTGCTGCAAACCTGCTGCGGAGGATTGAAAATTCTTCTTCATCAGTTCCACTTTATTCAGCCTGCTTTCAATGGCAGTGAGTAATTCAATATCGGTAAAGGGTTTTGTTACATAATCATCAGCCCCCATTTCCATCCCCTTCCTGAAATCGCTCCGCTCAGATTTAGCTGTTAAAAAAATAAAGGGGATGCCTTTTAATTCAGGATTTTTATTCAGCAGGTGCAGCACACCATATCCATCCAGTACCGGCATCATCACATCACACACAATCAGGTCTGGCTTATCTGCTAAAGCTTTCTCCACTCCTAACTTACCATTTTCAGCAGTAGCTACTTTATAACCTGCCAGTTCCAGTATCTCGGCGGTATTTTCTCTTATTTCATCATTGTCCTCAATCAATAATAAATGTTTCATATTATATTATCAAAGTTGTTTTTAAAAGTTATAATAAAGCTGGTGCCTTTTTCCAGTTCGCTTTCACAAATGATCTGCCCGTTCATTAATTCCACATATTTTCCTACGATGTGCAACCCCAGGCCGGTTCCCTGGATATTTACCGCATTGGCCCCCCTGAAAAACCGTTCAAAAAGATGTTCCTGGTCATCTGCTGAAATGCCAATTCCACTATCTGAAACGCTAAAAATAATATCTTTTTTATTTACTTTACTATCCACTTTAATTTCCCCGTTTTCTGAAGAAAATTTTATGGCGTTGGACAATAGATTGATAAATATATTTCGCAATAAGGTAGCATCCATTTCTACTTCACTGTCCCCTTCGTGTGTATAAATGATCTGCTGTCCCTTCCTGGCAATTCCCTGCAATTCATTACAAATAGTGCCCACCATCTCCTGCAGATTGAACCTGCTGAAATGCGTAAGCACTTTACCATCTTCAATTCTGCCGATAGATAAAAATTCATTCAGTATATCTGTAAGATTGTGTACAGCTGATTTGATCCTGTGTATATGTTTATCTCTTTTATCCTGCTCATCTTCTTTTATATATTTGGCTAACA
>JAYVLZ010000038.1:0-4359 GCA_043759175.1 Chitinophagaceae bacterium
ATACAAATCGCAAACAGTATATAGAGGCAAAGGTGGCGAGTCTGGAGAAGCAACTAGCAAAACTGAAGGCAGCAGCCTAAAGAGTTATATAGTAGAGGAGGAAGGGTGGTGAGGCCAAAAATTATCAATTAAATGAGTTCACGTAAAGCATTTTTAAAACATGCAGGGCTGGCATTATTCTCCATTGGGGTGGGTGGGGTGCCATCGTTTCTGGCAAAAGCTGCAGGCAGTGATAAATTCTTGCGTCCTTATAAAAATAAAAAAGTATTGGTATTTATTTTTCAGCGTGGGGCAATGGATGGCTTGATGGCTGTAACACCGTTCACGGATTCATTTTTAAAAGCAGCAAGGCCAACGTTATTTATGGATGCTGCAAAATCTGCTGCCGGAAAATCGTTGATTGACCTGGACGGAAGATTTGGATTGCATCCTTCCATGCCTGCATTTGAAAATTTATTCAAAGAAAAAAGACTGGCCATTGTGCATGGAATGGGATCACCCAATAATACCCGTAGCCATTTTGATGCACAGGATTATATGGAAAGTGGTACGCCGTTTAATAAAGGTACTGCCAGCGGCTGGCTCAACAGGGCCGTGGGTTTGCTGGGGCATGATGCCACACCCTTCAGGGCAGTGAGTATGACGAGTGCCATGCCCCGTTCTTTTTACGGAGATAATGAAACTATTGCCATCAGCAGCCTGGAGGATTTTGCCATACAGTTAAAGGGTAATTCCGCAGTGGCAAATTTTGCTGCTAAAAGTTTTGAAGACCTGTATGATCAGACAAGTTCAGCATTGCTGAATAAAACCGGCAAGGAAAGTTTTGATGCCGTGAAGATGCTGCAGCAGTCAGATGTTAAAAATTATCAGCCTGCTAACGGTGCCAGATACCCCGGAAGCCAACTGGGTAAATCATTAAAACAAATTGCACAACTGATAAAAATGGATGTGGGGCTTGAAGTGGCTTTTGCAGAAAGCGGTGGCTGGGATACACATTTTAACCAGGGAACAGAAAATGGGTTGTTTGCAAGAAATGTGGGAGACCTCAGTAACTGCATTGCTGCATTTTGGAAAGATGTGGAAACAATGCAGGATGACGTCACGGTAATGACTGCCACAGAATTTGGAAGAACTGTAAAACAAAATGGCACTGGTGGAACAGATCATGGTAGGGCAAGCTGTGCTTTCATTTTAGGCAATGATGTGAATGGTGGAAAGGTTCACGGCAATGTGCAGCCGCTTTCTGTAGAAAACCTTGCTGATGCCCGTGATCTTGCTGTTACCACGGACTTCAGGAGCATCTTTAGTGAAGTGGCAGATAAACATTTGCTCATCAATAATGATACTGCTTTATTTCCTGAATGGAAGGGAGGGAAGATTGGGGTGATGAAATAATTAAAAGGATTTTATTGAAAGGTTATCAAATTATTTTATAGAGTTTACCCGGCAGGCTTGCCACGATACCCTGCATTTCCAGCATCAGTAAAGCAGCTGCAATGCCACTGCTGCTGAGGTTACTTTTAAAATACAATTCATCAATATGGATATTCTCTTTTTGTTGTAGAATGTCCACCACAATTTGTTCATCAGGACTTAATTCAATAAATAATTCCCGTTGTTTTTTAGCAGCATTTTGTTGTAGTCCTGAGCGTAGCCGAACGGACCAGTTCATTAAATTCAACAGGTCTTCTGCACTATTGATCAACGCTGCTTTATTATTTTGTATCAAATAATTACAGCCTTCGCTTTTGCTGTCGTTGATCCTGCCGGGTATAGCAAACACATCTTTGTTATAATTATTACCCAGTTCTGCAGTAATGAGTGAACCTCCTTTTTTTCCACTTTCTATTACAATCACTGCATCACTAATACCGGCAACAATACGGTTGCGTTTGGGAAAATTTTGTTTGTCTGGATTGGTTTGGCTGATGAATTCAGTAAGTAACCCGCCCTGCTCTGTCATTTGTTTGGCGAGGCTTTTATTTTGTGAAGGATAGATTCGGTCCAGTCCGTGCGCCAATACAGCCACCGTTTGTAAATTATTTTTCAGCGATGTTTTATGTGCAATGGTATCAATGCCAAATGCAAGCCCGCTGACTACTAAAATATTTTCACCTGTTAGATCTTCAATCAATTTTTCACAAACTGTTTTTCCATAATCCGTATGATGCCTTGTTCCTACAACAGCAATGATTTTTGATGTGTTCAGATCGGCATTTCCCCTGTAGTAAAGCAGCGTGGGGCTATCGTAACAATTTAATAAACGTTGCGGATAATTTTTATCATTAATAAAAAGTGGTATGATCCTGTATTTTTCAACGAAGGCAATTTCATCTTCACTGCTTTGGAAATTATTGAATGATTTGATACTGGTGGCTCTCACTGTTCCAACACCTTCAATATTCTCCAGGTCTTTTTTCTTTGCTTTAAAAATGGATTGAGCATCACCGTAAATATTCACCAATGCTTTTGCATTTACATCACCAATGTTGGGAACCAATGTGAGGGCTATTTGATAAAGCAAGTCATTGGTCATTGATGAGAAAATTATTAGCGATAAGTTAATTAGAATTTATAATGACTGCGACAAGAAATTACAATAATTTTATCAGGGAATACGGTGTAAACAATTCTGTGTTCATCATTTATTCTCCTGCTCCAGTACCCTTTTAAATTCCCTTTTAAGGGTTCTGGTTTGCCAATTCCATCAAAGGGATTTTTTATAACTGCTAAAAGTAATTCTGCTATTCTCTTTAAGATTTTTAAATCAGTTTTACTCCAATACTCAAAATCTTCAACGGCATTTTTTTCTAAAAGCAAGCTTCTCATTCTCCATCATCGTTTAAAATATTTTCAATATCCCTGATAGAGTATTCTTTTAGATTCTCCGATTTTTTTACACTCTCGATTGATTCAAATAACCTTTTTTTTGCCTCAGGATCACTTAATAAAAAAGCTGTTTCATCAACATCATCTTCTTCATAAATATGAACAGCAATTTTCTTCCCTTTGAAAGATGATTTAATGAAATCAATCAGGCTGTTATTAATCTCGTCTGCACTTGTTCTTACCAGCGTATCCATAATTTTTATTTTAGTTTGATAAAGTTATTACTTTTTGAAGAAGGTGCAGGTATGGGGTTTTAGTATTTAGAAGGGAAAAATATTATGGTTTGGGTATTTCCAGTTGTTTACAAATTAAGTCACAGAGATGTTTATCTAAAAAGGGATGGCGGGGAACAGTGGTCTTCTTTTTTGTTTTGGCATTTTGAAAAATATCATGTTTGGATCCATTCCGGCAAAGAAAACAATTATTGTTTTCAAGATGTTTAATAAAGTGATTCCTTTTGACTGACATTAACCAATAATTAAATCTTCCTCCAGCACTTTATTATCATCGTTATTTTCGCTTTGCATATCTTCTAAATACAATTGTAAAGCATCCAATACATTTTCCTTGGCTTCTTCAATGGTAGAACCTTGTGAAATAACCGGGGGTATTTCTTTAATAGTGCCTATGAAATATTCTTCCCCTTTTGAAATGACTATGGTGAGTTTCATATTGCTTCTGTTTTCCTAAAATTAAAAAATATTTCTGGTTTTTGAACTGGCAATTTTAATTGCTTATCACACTCAACTCTGTTCTCCTGTTTAAAGCCCGGCCTTCTTCTGCAGTGTTATCTGCAACTGGTTTTACAGCGCCCCATCCTTTGCTTTGTAAACGTTCTTTTGCAATTTGCCCGCTGGCCAGTAAATATTTGATTACGGCCAATGCCCTGTTATTGCTCAGCAATAGATTATCCTGTGCTTTACCCACATTGTCGGTATGTCCACTGATGAGTATTTTCAATTTTGGATTGTCATTCATCAACTGAATTACTTTATCCAGTTCCACAATAGATTCCGGTTTGAGCTCAGATTGTTTGGTATCAAAAAAGATATTTTTTAATACTACCAATGCACCCGGTTCAATTGGCTGCAATGGTATGTTGGCAGTAAATACAGAATCTATTTTATTTTCATGCAAATCATAATTTGCTGAAAAGAACAGGTAACCTCTCCTGTTAACATTGAATGCATAATCTTTTCCAACAGGTAATGTCAACAGGTAATTCCCATCTTCATCAGTCTGTAATTTAAAAACAACTTTGCGGCTACTAATATCTGTTAGTTCTACTGATGAAGGAATCCCTACGCTCGTTTTTTTATCGTAAACCCTCCCCCTTACCCACAATGTTTTTGCCGCCCTGATATCGGCTCTCAATTGAAATGTATAAAGGTCAAAACCACCCCTGCTGTCACCGCCACGATCACTGGCATAGTAAGAAGTTTTGCCGTCTGAAGCTACGATCAGCGAGCC
>JAYVLZ010000039.1:0-3102 GCA_043759175.1 Chitinophagaceae bacterium
GCAGCAATAAATCCACCAATAGAAGCCAGTGATTTACTGAAAGTACCCATTATCAGGTCAACCTTGTGAGTGATATTATAATGTGCCGCAGTACCCTGACCGGCAGGGCCAAATACTCCTAAAGAATGTGCATCATCAACAAATACAGTAGCATTGTATTTTTTAGCCAGTGTAGCTATTTCATCTAATTTAGCAATATCACCTTCCATGCTGAACACACCATCAGTGGCAATTAATTTAAATGCATCGATAGGTGCATTGGCCAATAATTTTTCCAGGTGAGCCATATCAGAGTGGCCATATTTATACATTTTTGAAAACGAAAGCCTTGCTCCATCTATGATACAGGCATGGTTCCATTCATCTAAAAACAGGTAATCATTCCTGCCTGCCAATGCTGAAATTACTCCCAGGTTTACCTGGTATCCAGTACTGAAAACAAGTGCTGATTCTTTTCCTACAAACTGTGCCAGTGCTTCTTCTAACTCAAGATGAAGATCAAGAGTACCGTTCAAAAATCTTGAACCGGCGCAACCACTGCCATATTTATCAATGGCTCTTTTTGCAGCATCTTTTACTTCAGGATGATTGGTTAACCCGAGATAACTGTTAGAACCAAACATTAATATCCGTTTGGATCCTATAATTACTTCCGTATCCTGATCAGACTGCAATGGCCTGAAAAACGGATAGATATCAGCTTCCTTTAAAAGATCTACAGTTTTGAAAGCATCAATTTTTTTCTTCAATGCGTTGTTGATCATCTTTTCGTTTTAGTGTTTGGTAAATAAATTTCAATTTAAGTCAAAGTTATCAAAATGTTACTATTGGGAAGGATTATTAATCAACTGAATGTGCAAATACATTATCAGTTATTCTGCATTTTTGCTGGATTCTTGAAAGTACCCTAATGCAAGTCTCTAATTCCTTATCAGTAATTCCATCTTTTAATACCACATCCTGGCCCAAAAAAAACTCGTGCATTTTGTCAATTACTGTTTTACCAGCTTCTGTCAATGCAATAACATTTTTCCTTCTGTCTCCCGGAGAAGGCACCCTTTTTACAAATGCTTTCTGTTCCAGTATATCGATGGAGCGGAGTACGGCTGACTTATTTTTATCCATTATCTCTGCAATATCCTGCTGTATCATGTCTTTTTTTCCGGCATTACGGGAAATAAAATAAAGTACCCCCATTTGCTCAAAGGTGATTTCTTTACTGATACCGGAAAATGTTATGTTGATCGTTTTTAGCAACAGTTTACCAGTATGAACAATCATAAATCCAAGTGTATCGGGCATTTCATTACAGGTCATATATCAATAGTTGCATAGTGAACTGTTGCAAAGCTAACGGTTTATTGCTAAATAAAATTCATTAACTAAAAATTATTGAGGAATTAAAAAAAGATTAATATTTTTTGACCATAAGAAAATTTATAGAAGACAAAGAGTTTCTGCTATACAAAATAAGTGAGGCGTTAAGAAAGATTGGAGAGAAATAAAGAATAAGTTTTGTTTAAAACAATGAGAGATCATTGTAATTTCTATCAGACAAATACTTGTTGAACAATGCAAGCGATTGAGGGTGTTGCATCATCGCCAGGTGCCGCTCATGATGCATATCACTCCCTACTAAATCCGCCAGTCCATTTTCGAAAATATATTTTGCCGCCTTTGTTACCGGCTTACCATAATAACCAGTTAAAGACAACAGGTTTACCTGCAGTAAAAAACCCATATCCTTTAACCGGGTGTATTCACCATACTTGCCATGATAAAAAGCATAGCGTTCCGGATGTGCCATGATGGGACGATAGCCGGCAGTTATCAGCTCAAAAGAAATTTCATTGAGATTAGAAGTGGGAGTAGCGTAAGACTGCTCGGTTAAAATAATATTTTTATGAATGGTTAAAAAAGGCTCTCCGGAACGGAGCTGCTTAACAAAATAATCATCCAGCATGTATTCTGCAGCGGCGGTTATTTCTATGTCAATGGCTTCCTTTTTTACGGCGGCTTTTAATTTATCTAATGCATCATTAATAGTAGCAGGTGTATTTCTGTATAAATCTGCGATGATGTGTGGAGTGGCAATTGTTTTTTTTATTCCCAACTCAGAAATACCTTTTACCAACCGTAAAGATGTTTCAATATCTGGAGAGCCATCATCAATGCCGGGCAAAATATGAGAGTGTATATCAACAGATACCGGCAGATGCCTGATGGCGCCTTCACCAGTATTTCTTTTCTTTTTAAAAAAATTAAACATTTGTCAGCAAAAAATTTACATTCATTATAACCTCGTTAATCCACTACTTTTTGAAACAGGGTATAGTAATACTGACGCAACTTAATGAGTGGTTTCAAAATTGACGCAATATGAGGGAAAGGTATATTATTTATTTTCATTGCCAGGTAATCTCTTCTGTTGGCTCTTAGCCTGCTGCTGATATTCCTGTTGCTCTGTCCTCCTACCCTCATCTTCACAATCAACATGGGCAGATATTTTGAACTGATCCGGTAGCGGTAAAGATACCTTGCCATAAATTCATAATCAGCTGCAGTAAAATAATGTGATTCATAACCACCCAGTTCTTTCAGTAAATCCCGGCGAAAATAAAAAGTGGGATGAGCCGGCATCCACCCGTAAGTAAACCGGTATCTTTTGTAAGGAAAACCTTTCCAGTAACGGATTACTTTTTTAGTATTGCGCTGATCCACATAAACCAGATCGCCATACAGAGAGTCAACTTTATTTTCTTCAAAACAGTTAACGATAGAAGCAATCACTTCTTTAGAAGCCAGCATATCATCACTGTTTAAAATACCGATCACATCACCGGTTGCCATCTCCATTCCTTTGTTGATAGCATCGTACATGCCATTATCTTTTTCTGTAACCCACCGGGCAATTTTATTTTCGTATTCTTTAATAATTTCAATAGTGCCATCTGTAGAAGCGGCATCAATCAATATATGCTCTATATTTTGGTAAGACTGGTTTACAACAGAGTCAATACAATCCCGTAAAAATTTTGCAGAATTATATGTTACTGTTATAATTGTTACTTTCATGATGAATAAAAATGCGGTATCCGATTA
>JAYVLZ010000040.1:0-9122 GCA_043759175.1 Chitinophagaceae bacterium
TGTAGTCATCTCGTTATAAACAGAACCCTTTTCTTCTATCTTTAATGTCTTATCAGGGTTTTCAGATACGCCCCAGTTACGCACTTCACGGTTCACTTCCTCTGCCGTATAATCAGGATACAACAACGCATCCAAGTATTTCTCAAAAAGATTGTAAAAAACTTTTACCCCGGCACCGGTATAAAAATTATAAGCAGTATGCAACTGTGATGTAAATGCATTGGAAACGGCAAGCGACATCCCTTCCCTTGTATTTAATTCATGCCCTTTATTTCCTTTGGTTATCAACAGGTGTTCCTGTGTATGTGGTTCTCCTTTATCGGAAACAGGAAAAGTATTTACCCAAATAAAAGTTTGCGGTACGGATTCTATTTGCAGCAGGTCAAGTGTAAACCGGGTGCGTTCATGAATAAAACGCCCGCCCATTGGCTGCCCGGCATCATTCAGGTAAACGGCTGTTGCACTAAAACCATTGAGTTTTTGTCCTTCTGTAAGATTTGAAAGAGAAACAGCTTTTGTTTGTGCATGGAGGCTGCAGGCAATAAAAAGGAAAGTGGCGCAAAGGCCAACCGGAATAAAAAATTTTATTTTAATATTCATGTGCAGGGGTTTGTTTTATAAAAATGATCAACCGTATAATGTTCTGAGTTAAGCCGGGAGGTTTTTGCGGATGTGAACTTTGAAACAGTAAGTTAAAGAAAGGAACTGTATTTATGAATAATTTTAATTCATATAAAACAGGAAATCCGCTCCTTCTTTTTTTATGCTGATGCTGGTTTCTCCAGTGTTTCAATAACCGTTGTTGACTCCGGCTGCTGCTGAATAGATCTTTCAGATTCTACTTCTATCTGCTGCACCCACACGGCATAGTTATTTGGATATATTTTTGAACCCGTATGTGCTGCATACACATGGGTAAACACAGCTCCGAAATATAAGATCATGGCAGAATAATACACCCATAACAGCAAGACAATGGCCGATCCTGCAGTACCATAAGTAGTAGAAAGTTCACTATGGCCTAAATAATAACCAATCAGGAATTTACCCGCCATGAAAAGGGCCGCCGTGGTAAAAGCCCCTGCCCTCACATGTTTCCATTGTATCCGGGCATCAGGCAATACTTTAAAGATCATTCCGAATAATAAAGAGGTTATACCAAAAGTGAGGATAAGGTTAAATGCATATACCATGATAACTGTCAGTTCAGGGAACATACGGGTAAGCCTGTGAATGAGTACATCCATTGCTCCATTGATCATCAGCGACACCAATAAAATAAAACCCAGGCTTACCACCAATGAAAAAGAAAGCAACCTGTTAATGATCATTTTCATTACTCCTTTCCCTTTACGCGGTTTTGCTTTTAATTTCCAGATATGATTTATAGAATCCTGTATTTCACTGAATACACTGGTGGCGCCAATCAATAAAGTAACGATCCCGACAAGCGTGGCAAAATTGCTGTTATGCGATACCGCTGCATTGCGGATCGTTTGTTGTATCTGCATGGCGGCATCTGTTCCAACAAAACCGGATATCTGGTGGTATAATGTTCCTTCAATAGCTTCCCTGCCATAAAATACATCACTTACAGAAATGATAATGATGAGCATGGCCGGTAAGGAGAAAATTGTATAAAAAGCAAGAGCGGCACTTAATTTCAGCACTTTATTGTCAATAAAATCTGAAAAAGATTGCCCGATGACCGACCACATATTTTTAAACCCTGATTTCATATCCTGAATTTACCTGAATTTCAGTTGACAGTGCCAGCATATAAAACAGGGAGGCTGATAAAACTAAAACTACCAAGCGAAAAGGCATTATATCTTTCCGCTTAAATAAGTCTCTTCAACAGTAGGTGTATCAACGCCACCTGCCTTTTCCAATGTAACAATGAAAGATGTGGCTTCAACGGGAACATTACCCATTTCAATAAACCTTCCCCTGATATTATCTTTTATGATGCCAACATTAACCGGTTTACCGTTCACATTTGCCCATAGCTGATAGTCCCTTGCCGATGAAGATTCGGGCAGGTGATGGATCATTATATAAATCTTTCCCGTTTTCTTATCCCAGAACATAGTACAACGACATATAGCATGAAGCCCTACCCCGTACATTGCAACAGGTGTAATGGTTTTGTCCAGCAGTACATTATAATCAGCTAACGGCAATGTAGCAATGCTTTCTTTTTCCCTGGCTTTGCTTAACGCCTGTTCCTGCTCCTTGTTTTTTGAATATAACGAATAATTGAAGTATCCGCTTACGAGCAGGAGTAAAACAGCAGCTGCCGCAACTGCGCTGAGCCATGAAAAATGGTTGCTTCGCTTTTTTCCTTCCTCAATCGGTATTACAGGAACCATTAAAGAGCCAAGGCTTTGTAAGATGTTATCATCTGTATCTGCAGAAGGCAGTTTAATATCCTTTTGCATCTTTTCCTCCAGTTCCTTTTCATACACAAGAATGGCATTGTTTAAAACAGGATGTTGACGGCGCAGGGATTCCAGCTCCGCTTTTTCAGCAGCATTGCACAAACCCATTACATACATTTCAATAATGCCCGATGATATGTATTCGTTTATATCCATTTATATTATATAAAATGTTTTTTAAGTTCAAGTACTGCATTTCGCAACCTTGTTTTTACAGTTCCTAAAGGTATATTCAATGTTTTTGCAATTTCTTCATGTGTAAAGCCATTGAAGTACGACAATTCCATAACGGATTTATATTCTTCTTTTAAAAGACTTACTTCCTTTCTAAGCCCAATACAGTTTATGTTCTGATGGTAAGCTGCTTTTCCATCAATATCATTTACATAATTACTGATAGAATCGTTTTTTAAACTGTTCTTATAATTTTTTGAGTGTGTTTTGTTAATGGCGCTATTCCTGGTAACATTTAACAGCCAGGTAAATAACCTTCCTTTTGCAGCATCATACTTATCAATATTTTTCCAGACAGTTATAAATACTTCCTGCAAAACATCATTGGCGGTTTCCGTATCAGGAATTATCTGTGAGATGATATTATAAAGCGAACCCCTGTAATGCATGTATAAATAACGATAAGCTTCATTTTTGTGATTCTTCAATGCATCCAGCAATTCATCTTCAGTATATGTTTGTTGTTCCCGCACTAAAAATATTTTATTATCCAAATGTAACAACAATAAGCACGATAAAGCCTAAAGAAAAAAATATTTTATTTACAAAACCAAACAAGCACTATTTGTGTAAATCATTTTACTGCTTTTATGAGATGTTCGTTGATAAAACATTTTATTACCGGGCCGGCAATGAGTATCTGTAAAGTTGGTAAACACCTGTTGGGATATTCCGGCGGGATAACATTTAAATATTGATAACATGAAGTCAAAACTCAAAGCTCTGGCACTGGCATTTTCATTGTCGTTGTTCTTTGCGGCCTGCCAAAAAGAAAAAAACCAGCTATCGTCAGAAGACAATTCATCTGGTGATGCGATATCTGATGAATCTTCAAATAATAATGAAGAGGCAAGGCAAAGCCTGGGTCATGTGTATGCGTTAACGAATGCAACATCCGGAAATGAGGTATTGGTGTATGACCGTGCTTTAAATGGCATGCTTACTTATTCAGGTTCCTGTGCATCGGGTGGCAATGGAAGTGGTGGTGGATTAGGCAACCAGGGCGGCGTTATACTGGCTGATGAAGGCGAGGTTTTGCTTGCAGTGAATGCGGGCAGCAACTCCATTTCATCTTTTAATATAAATAATAACGGCCTGCATCTTAAATCAACTGTTAGTTCGGGTGGCATGACCCCGGTAAGTATCGCACAACATGATGATATTGTTTTTGTATTGAATGGCGGAGGTACGAACAATATTTCTGGTTTTAAACTAAAAGACAACGGCAAGCTATACCCTATTCCTAATTCAACAAGGCCATTGAGTGCCGCCAGTACCGGCCCTGCACAAATTTCGTTTATTAAGGGTGGGAAAGTTTTGGTAGTAACGGAAAAAGCTACCAATAAAATTATTACCTACACAGTAAATGAATATGGCATTCCCGGAATGATGCATTCAAGAAATTCATCCAGCGCAACTCCATTCGGCTTCGAAAAAAAGAATGGTAATATTTTTGTTTCGGAAGCAGTAGGCGGGGCGCCAGGTGCCAGTGTACTTTCCTCTTACGATATCAGCAACAATGGAATAATTACATTAATAGCGGGATCAGTTGGGGCCGGGCAAAGTGCAGCTTGCTGGGTAGTAATTACCAATAATGGAAAGTATGCGTACACTACCAATACTGCCAGCAATAACATTTCAACATTTGATATTACCAATACAGGTGGCATCAGTGTATCACAGGCCATTTCTGCCACTACAGAAGCCGGGCCGGTTGATGCAGCACTTAGCGAAAATTCAAAATACCTTTATGTAAGGAATGGTACAGGTAAAAGTATCCAGGCATACACTGTTAGCAATAATGGCAGTTTGAATTTAATTCAAACTGTAACAGGATTACCAATGGGGGCCAACGGACTTACAGCAAATTAATTAATGAAAACCTAAAAAGCGGTTATGTTCAATAACCGCTTTTTTATTAAAAAAAGTTAATTAAAAGTATTCCTCTATTAAAATTAAAAATACCCATCATTTTTTTACAAAACTTATAATCCTAAAATCTCCGTCATCTATACCGGCTTTAATTTGGTAAGACCCCGCAGCAAGTTTGTCCAGGTTTAATGGTATTTGATTATTACCTGCAATTATTTCTGTTGTTTGCTTTAGAATCTGCCGACCTAATACATCAGTGACCAAAATCTGTAGTTTGTTCCTTTGCGAACTATTTACATTCAGCACAACAGCACCATTTTCGGGAACAGGGTTTGGTAAAATACCAGTTATATCAAAACTACTGTTTTTATTGAGCAAGGTTATAATGTTACTGTAACTCACTTTACCATCGGCGTCAGTTAATTTAAGCCGGTAATAATTTAACCCCGCCATTGGATGGGCATCGGTATTATCAAATGGTTGCAGGCAACGGACAGCTTCTGCGGTAAGACTGTAAATGCTGGTAAAATTTCTGCCATCCGTGCTACGCTGCAGGTTCATACTGGCTCTTGGGGAGCTAATGCAGTTAACCTTCCACGTTAAGTTGTGGGAACTGCCGTTTTTATATCCACGGAAGTATTCAACAGTTACAGGCACCGGGCCACATGAAGGGATAGACTGGCAAGACTGACGTTTTGTAACACCTGTAATTGCATTGTATGTAGCTACAAATACTTCACCCCTGGTACAATTATCCTTCAGGTAATAGTCGAGAAAAGGCAACAGTAAAGAAATAGTTTTGGTAAATAAGCTTGTGGCAGTGACAGATGAAGTATTACAGCCTGATGAAACCTGTCCAAATGAACAGATTGCGTTATTATTTGCAAAATGGCAATGCAATCCACCTGCTATATTAATATAGGTCTTACAGGCAAATGGTATATTATCATACATTGCTTCCTGCACTATGGGTAATACGATACAATCCGAACTGCCACTGAAAATAAGTGAAGGCTTTTCATTTAGCAATGCAGCCTGTGTGGCTGAAGGATTTGTTTCGGCAGCGGCAAAATTAAAAAGTGCATAAATTGAAGGTTTTATACCAGCCGCAGCTAAGAAAGAGGAACCGCCTCCCATTGAGTGGCCGCCAACAGCAGCTTTTTTTATTACACGCTGATAGAGAAATGAAGCTGTAGAATCATTCAAAGAGGTAATACGGTTGCACAAAAATGCCAGGTCTTCTCCAAAATTACCATGGCTCGGCGCAAGGCTTCCTTCTGTAGAAGGCAACGCAACTATATATCCGTATTTAACAAGTGAATCGGCAAGCCATTGGTAAGATGAAGTTCCAATTACAAAGCCGTGCCCAAATACCACTACCGGAAATTTTACTGTACCAGTTGCAAGCGCAACATTGTTGCCGGCTGTATTGGCGGGATAATAAATATCTGTAGGCACAGCCCTGTTGCCCCTGGTATTGTCTGAAAATGTAATCACCCTTTTTCCTGTTGAAAAAGTTTGTGCATCAACTGAATGAGCAGATAACATCATTACAATGATTGTGAAAAAAAATTTCATATATAAGAGATTAGCATTAAAATAAGATTGATGAAAAACAGGTTTTTACATAGCATAAGTAAAATTGGATTGAACAAAGGATAAATTGGAAAACTACATGTTATAAAGATCTGGTAATTGAAAATGACTCCTTAAAGTTAATAACAATTATTTAAAAAAAAGGTTTAAAGGGTTTTTACGTAATAAGTATTTACAATTATTTCTCATTACCAAAGAAATTCATATTACTCTGTCAATAACTCAGTATTTTTATCATCTCTTTTATATATTCGTCAATTGAATAAAATGCATCGGTGCCTTTTCTTTTTTTTATACATCATACTGCTTCCTTTTTTGTCTGATGCACAAACAGGAAAAATATCAGGAACAATTTATGATACGATCTCAAAAGCCCCGCTTGCCTTCGTAAGTGTTACAATAAAAGGAACCAACAAAGGAGTTGTTACAGATATTGACGGGCATTTTTCACTTGAACAGTTACCCTGGCAGGCAACTTTATTGATCAGTTATATTGGTTATAAAACAAAAGAGTTTACTATTGGGAAAAACGATCCTGCAAATCTCATCTTCTTTATTGAACGGGTGGCAGGCCAGTTGAAAAATGTTGTTATATCAACAAAAGACAATCCTGCCCACCGGATCATCAGGTTGCTACAACAAAATAAAAAAAAGAACGATCCGGGTTACAAACCTGCTTTCAAATACAATGCATACACCATTGCTGCATTGTCGGCCGGTAGCCGCTTCTGGAATATGAACAGCGCTGATACTTCCAGGCAAAAAAAACAATCGGTTGAAAAATTAGTTGCAAAAACAAAAGACACCGCAGGCGACAAACTGGGAGCACTGCTTGCACAAAGGTTTAAAGAAAATTACCTGATGCTGACGGAATCATATACTGAACGCATTTTCCGTTATCCCAACAAAACAAAGGAAACCGTATTGGCAACAAAAGTAACGGGAATAAAAAATGCGGAGTTCGGCATTACCGGAAGTGATTTCCAGCCCTTTGGTTTTTATAAAGATTATTTGCAAATGACTTCGGGGGCTTATGTGAGCCCGGTAATTGACGGAAGCATCAGCATGTATAAATTCAGGCTTACAGAAACATTGCCACATGAAAGGGATACAACTTTTATCATCAGTTTTGAACCAAGGGCCGGGAAGAATTTCAATGGGCTGAAAGGTGTTATTTATATTAACTCTGATGGATATGCAATTGAGAATATCATTGCTGAACCTGCTGATGAAACGGGTTTGATATTCACCTTCAGGCTTCAGCAAAAATATGAAAGAGTACAGGGCAATTGGTTCCCGGCTCAATTGAATACCACCCTATCTCAAAAAGACCTTTTATCAGATTCGGTAATGCTGTACTGGGATACACGCTGCTACATTACCAATACCATTTTCAGCAAAACATTTTTGCGTTCCGATTTTTCAGATGTGCAGATCGAATATCATCCCCTTGCCGGCAGGCGTTCTGATACCGCATGGAAATTAATGCGGGCAGATACATTGAATCAAAAAAGTAAAATGACTTATGAAACTTTTGAAATGCTGCCGGAAAAATACAAGGACATGATCGGGAAAGCTAACAAAGCCATAAAGATCCTTTCCATAGAAGGTATTCCATGGGGCAAAATTGATATACCGTTTAAATACATTCTTTCGGGTATCAATAAATATGAAAGCTTCAGGCTGGGGGCCGGTTTGCAAACAAATTCTTTATTCAGTAAAAGAATATCTGTTGGTGGCTTTGGAGGCTATGGTTTACGTGATAAAGCCTGGAAATACGGAGCCAATATGTTTTTAAATATTGACCAGAGAACAAATACAGGCATACGTTTTAATTATTGCAGGGATATTATTGAACCAGGAAATGTAGATTATTTTGTACGCAATGGTTCTGTATTTTCAAACCAGTCATTGCGAAATTTTTTAAGGAGCCGTATGGATAGTATTGAACAATTTAAAGTTGATTTGAGTACCAAACTTCTCCCCTTTCTTCAATCAGATATATGGTTATTGAATGAACTCCGCAATCCTGCCGGGTATGAGTATGCATTTAAAGATGCTGTTACCAATAAAGATCTCAGGAAGTTTCGCAATACTGAACTTGGTATCGGGTTCAGGCTTACGCATGGTGAAAGTTTTACCTGGATGGGCAGGGCTAAAATACGAACCAAACCTGCAACAACACAATTGTTATTACAAGTATCGAAAGGAATAAAAGATCTTTTGAATGGCGATCTTAATTATACAAAAGCAGCGATTCAATTCAACCATAGTTTTCATTTTAAAAAACTGGGACAAACATCTTTTCAAATTGAAGCCGGACAGGTATGGGGGAATGTGCCTTACTCCTATTTATTTAATACAAAAGCAACGCATTCAGGAAAGATAAGTGTGTATGTTCCCAATAATTTTCAAACGGCAGGTTTATATGAATTTGTAAGCAGCCGGTCAGCAGGTTTATTTATGCAACATAATTTTGGAAACTTATTATTTAAACCAAAAAATATTTCCATAAGGCCCGAAATTTTATTGATGCAGAATATTACTTACGGAACCCTGGCCAATGCATCGGCACAAAAAAACATTGATTTTAAGGTGCCGGAAAAAGGGTTGTTTGAATCCGGTGTACTGGTAAAAAATTTATACCGCAAGAACCTGCTTTCGCTCGCTTACATTGGATTGGGTGGCGGCGTTTTTTACAGATATGGACATTATGCCTTACCGAAAGCAATAGATAACTGGGTATTCAAATGGGGTTTCAGTATTTCATTTTAAGTAAAAAATATTTTCTTTATGCCTGCATTAAAAACCGGCGATGAATTCCAGGGTGGAATTATTTTCCATCTGGATGAAGCAAATGAACATGGGCTCATTGTTTCAAAACAAGACCTATCCGCAACTGCAGATTGGGATGAAGCAATTAAATTCTGTACAGATCATCGTGCAGGCGGGTTTGATGACTGGCGGTTACCAACAATA
>JAYVLZ010000041.1:0-3473 GCA_043759175.1 Chitinophagaceae bacterium
ATGGAAAGTATCATGTGCATAAGGAAATGATAGAAGCATCAAAGAAAAATTTACCAGAACAAAATCATCCAGATCAGAAAAAAGAAGTTTCAGCAGATGAACACCTGGTTATAACAACTCCACACTATATATTTACATCCACCATAATTCAAAATCCATATCCATCGATTTCCTGTTTTATAAAAAATTATTCCGCTGGCGGTGATACTCCGCCTCCAAAAATTTAGCATCTCTTTTCACTTTTTAGTCACTTACTTTTTATCTGTCAATGTATTTTGTTCAGGCATTTTACATTCAGTTATTACTGTATTCATGTAATCTTTTTACATTGACAGACATTAGTTGTTTTTCTATAAAATATAATTTTTTATGAAAAAGAGTTATCAACTACTTTTTGTTTTTTATATCTCAATATTATTTAGCACTGTTGCATTTGGACAAACATCAACCATTAAAGGAAAAGTATCAGATGCAACCAGCCGCCAACCTTTAGAATATGTGTCTGTAACAGACATTAATAACCCTGCTGCTAAAACTATCACAGATCAGTACGGAAATTTTAATCTTAAATCAACATTGGAAGAAACAGTTTTACTGGTTTCTTACATAGGATATAAAGCTGCCACTGTTACAGCCGGCAGTAAAGCAAATATTAAAATTGACCTGCAGCAGGATGTGCTGGATTTAAAAGACGTAGTGGTATTACAGGGAAACAGTGTCACTAAATTTAACACACTCAGTAAAATTGATCTGGATCTGAAGCCAGTAAGAAATACACAGGAATTATTGCGTATTGTACCAGGATTATTTATAGCACAACATGCAGGTGGAGGTAAAGCAGAACAAATATTTTTACGTGGTTTTGATTGTGATCATGGTACCGATGTGCAGGTAAGTGTAGATGGACTTCCTGTAAATATGGTAAGCCATGCACATGGACAGGGATATGCAGATGCACATTTCATTATACCGGAAACGATTAATAATATTGACTTTGGCGCAGGCCCATATTATACCCAGCATGGCAATTTAAATACTGCCGGTTATGTTTCTTTTGGCACTTATAAAAATATTACCAACAGCCGTATTCAAATAGAAAGTGGCAGATATAATACTTTCCGTACACTGGCGATGATTGATCTGCTTAAAAAAAATAAAGACAAACAAAGCGCTTATATAGCCACTGATTTTTATTATACAGATGGCCCCACACAAAACAAACAACATTTTAAACGCTTTAATATTTTTGGTAAATACAACCTGGCAGTTTCAGATAACACAGTGTTAACCGTTTCTTTATCTTCTTTCACAAGTAAATGGGATGCATCAGGGCAGGTTCCGGAAAGAGCAGTTGAAAGCGGATTGATTGACCGCTTTAGTTCCATTGATCCTACTGAAGGCGGTAACACTGAAAGACATAATGCCAATATTATTTTGAATCATACTTTCAATAATGGTACTGCATGGGATAACCAATTTTATTACAGCCGTTATAAATTTAATCTCTATTCCAACTTTACTTTTTTTCTGAATGATTCAATCAATGGTGATGAAATCAACCAGGCTGAAAGCCGGAATATTTTTGGTTATTCATCTAAAATTAATCAAAGTTATTTTTTTAACGACTGGACACTGCGATCCACCTATGGAGCCGGATTACGCTACGATGCCACTACGGACAGTAAATTATCGCATGTTGCAAAACAAGAATTTTTGAGTAATATACAATTGGGTAATATTAAAGAAGCAAATGCTTATGCATTTGTTCAGCAACAAATAAGTAAAGGCAAATGGCTGGTAGATGCAGGTATAAGAATGGACTATCTTCATTTTGATTATTTTGATAAACTGTCTGCCACACAAAATCCTGCACAGCAAAAGACAATCATCAGTCCTAAAATAAATATTCAGTACTCCATCAATTCTGCCATACAATTATTTTTAAAATCGGGCAAGGGTTTTCACAGCAATGATACCAGGGTGGTAACAGCAAACAATGGTAAAGAAATATTACCTGCAGCTTATGGTGGTGATATTGGACTGATTGTAAAGCCAACAAAAAAATTATTCATTAATGTAGCAGCATGGTACCTTTTCCTGCACCAGGAATTTGTGTATGTGGGTGATGATGGCAATATTGAACCAAGCGGTAAAACGAGACGTGAAGGAATAGACTTGATAGCCCGTTATCAATTTGCAAAAAATTTATTTGCTAATGTTAACCTGAATTTTACCGGGCCAAGAGCTATGGGTAAAGTTAAAGGACAGGACTATATTCCGCTGGCCCCCACCCTTACCAGTACTGGTGGATTATTTTATAAAGCAACCAAAGGTTTCAATGGCGGGCTGACTTACCGGTATATTAAAAGCAGGCCGGCCAATGAAGACAATTCAATTGTGGCAAAAGGATATTTTATTGTGGATGCATCTGTCAATTATACTCAACCAACATTTGAAATTGGCTTAGCTATTGAAAATATGCTGAACACAAAATGGAATGAAGCACAGTTTGCCACTACATCCAGGTTAAAAGATGAACCAATGGCTGTTACTGAATTAAATTTTACTCCCGGCACTCCCCTTTTTGCAAGATTAAAATTGGCAGTGTTTTTTTAAAATAGAAAATCCCTTTACTGATCTTCTTACGTATCTTATTGAATAACCCTTAATTTATCAATCATGAAAAAAAGAAGCAATAGATTGTCTTCAATTTCATCAAAAGTAATTTTACTTTCAGCTGTATTTTTTCTTTTAGCAAATGCAGCATCGGCACATGTGGTAGTGGGTGAACTGGAAAAAATGTCCACAGCAGATGCAGCCATTTTATATCTCAAATTAGGGTATCAGCACATTGTTCCCCAGGGGCTTGATCATATTCTTTTTGTATTGAGTTTGTATTTACTCAGTCCCAAATTAAAACCCGTACTTACACAAGCTACTGCTTTTACTGTAGCACATTCCATCACACTCGGCCTTGCCATGTATAAAATAATTACTCCCAATACTTACCTGGTGGAGTTTATGATCGCACTTTCTATACTGTACGTAGCATTAGAAAATATTTATTCTTCTAAATTAAAAAGCTCACGGATAGCTGTAGTGTTTTTATTTGGGCTATTGCATGGGTTGGGTTTTGCAAATGCATTAAGCGATCTGGGTTTACCAAAAGAAGCTTACCTGGAATCACTGGTGTTATTTAATGTGGGTGTTGAACTGGGACAGCTTACCATCATTGCCGGTGCATTCTTTTTATTTGGTAAATGGTTTGGCAATAAGGTTTATTACAGAAAATATATTGTTGTACCCATGTCTGTACTGATAGCAATTGTTGCATCTTTCTGGACTGTTGAAAGATTATTTTATTCCTGATATCTAATGAAAAATATTTTTTTACCCTTTTGAAATTAAAATTATGAAACAATTTGTCATCGTCATATTTACCCTAACACTTTTTTCCTGCAGGGATGAAAAGC
>JAYVLZ010000042.1:0-9774 GCA_043759175.1 Chitinophagaceae bacterium
CTTTTTTCCCCAGTTCTATCAACTGATTTCGCTGGCTTAAAATTTCTTCTTTTTGTAATTCAAGTTTTTTATAAATTTTTTTATTTTCCTGTAAATAGTAAAATAATATACCCCCAACAATTAATGCAAGCGCCAATGTTACAGAAATGGCAAGAATAATATTTGTTTGATTATTGGTGATTGCAATTTGTTCATCAATCCTTTTTTGCCTCTTATCAATATCTTCCTGCTGCGAAAGAACTTTTTCGTTTTGAAGCCTCATAATCGTAACATTCGTCGAATCAATAATGGTTGAAGCCAGGTCGTTCTCTTTTTCATAAGGCTTATTAGCAAGAATATTAACAGCTGTTTGAATGGCTTCTTTCCCCCCGGTTGGATAGAGTATGGTGGCTTTGAGCATCCCCTTTTCTACCAGGTCAATACCTCCATTTTCACCAGAAAGACCATCAATTCCGATAATTTTTATTTTTTGATCAAGTCCTAAATCCCTGCATACTTTATACGCTGCAAAGGCCACTCTGTCATTTTGTGAAAAAATTAAATCTATATCAGGATATGTTTTTAGTAAAGCCCCAAATTTTTCATCCCAGGATTTGATCTCCCAATCTCCAATAAATCGGTCTATATATTTTATATCTGGATACTTTTTAATGAAATTTGTAAATCCATTATGACGGCCAATATCAGCGGATGACCCCACCTGAAGTCCCCCTACTTCTACTACGTTTCCTTTCCCTTTTAAAAGGGTGTTGGCGTAAGCACCTGCATCTAATCCTATTTTGTAATTATCAGCGCCAATAAAAGCTGAATAATTTCTGGATAATATGTTTCTATCCACAACAATTACAGGGATACCTTCTGTGTAAACCTTACCCACAACAGAGGTTATTGGAGCTGCTTCATTGGGAGAAACAATCAACAGGTCAATTTTCTGATCGATCAATTCTTTTATTTGCTGAACCTGCAGTTCGGAATTGAGATTTGCTTCTTTTAAAATAAAATCAATATCGGGATGGAATGACAATTCTCTTTCCATCTCCTTTATCATACTCTGTCTCCAGACATCATGGCTGGTACATTGGGAAAACCCAATTCTAAATTTTTTTTCTTGCTGATGGTTTGAACAGGAAGCAAGCAATAAAACTAATAAAGAAATCAAAAAAAAGTCAGCTTTTTTTTTAACGGCTTTTCCTTTAAGCAAAAAATTTTGAATAGATATGCTGGCAAACATGATAGCAAGTTGGGATATTTTTCTCAATCCCGGTTATAAAATCGTTTCAATTGTTTCAATCCTGTTTCATTTTAATAACATCCCTTATTTAGTAAGCCTGCTGCATGGTATTATTTTATAAATAGCTGTTACAATTTGATACAAAATTAATTTGCAGCGCTGGCTTATTGAAGTTTAAATAACTGACAAATAACTGTTTAAACTAAAATTTTAAAAAATACAATTTTGTAACAGATTGAAACAATATCATAAAGCAGCCGGATGGTTGAACCACTATATTTATTTAACAAAGGAGCTGCTATATGAACAAAAACAAATTATTCCAATGGTCCATTGTGGCAGCCCTTGCCGGTTTTATTTTTGGATTTGATACGGTGGTAATTTCCGGGGCCAACCTCCCTATTAAACAGTTGTGGCATACTTCACCTTTATTTCATGGTTTCTTTATAATGTCGATGGCGCTTTGGGGCACTTTGTTCGGTTCAATATTTGGTGGCATCCCCACTGAAAAATATGGCAGGAAAAAAGTATTGTTCTGGATAGGGATACTGTTTGCAGTTTCAGCTTTTGGTTCTGCATTTGCACAAGATCCTTATACGTTTTCATTTTTTCGTTTTATAGGTGGAATCGGAATTGGTGTATCCTCCGTAGTAGCACCTACTTATATTTCTGAAATCTCCACACCTTCCACCAGGGGTAAACTTGGTGCCATGTATCAGTTCAATATTGTTTTTGGAATATTGGTTGCCTTTCTGTCCAATTATTTTTTACAGGGTGTGGGCGGCACCAATGACTGGCGCTGGATGCTGGGGGTGTTAGCTATTCCATCCATCATTTATACTGTTATGGTAATGGGCGTGCCGGAAAGCCCACGCTGGTTAGTTACTAAAAAGAACGATCTGGCAAAAGCAAAAGAGACTTTAATACTAATAGGTGTGGATGATGCTGATGCCGAAATAGCTTCCATAATAAAAAGCAATCTCCATGAGTCGCCGGATGGAAAACCATCCCAGTTTTTTAACTCTAAACATTCAGTGATTATTTGGCTGGCATTTTTGATTGCATTTTTCAACCAGCTTTCGGGTATCAATTTCATCTTGTATTATGCCCCGGAAATATTATCCAGAATTGGTCTCGGTGCAAAAGACTCCCTCTTAAATTCCATTGCCATTGGCGGTACCAATTTGATTTTCACTTTTGTTGGGCTTTACCTTATAGACAGGCTTGGAAGAAGAAAACTACTTCTTATTGGTTCCATTGGTTATATATTGAGTCTTGCCATGGTGGCAGGATGTTTTGCATCTCATGCAAGCCCTGTATTGTTAATGGGTTTTTTATTGCTTTTTATAGCTGCACATGCAGTAGGGCAGGGAGCTGTTATATGGGTTTTTATTTCAGAAATTTTTCCCAACAAAATCAGGGCTTCCGGGCAATCTTTTGGCGCCAGTGTACACTGGGTATTTGCTGCAATTATTACGCTGGTAACACCATTTTTCTTAGACGATAAAGATGGGGTTTTTAAAGACAATCCCTGGCCGATTTTTGCATTTTTTGCAGTGATGATGGCGTTACAATTGATTTGGGTACTTACTAAAATGCCTGAAACCAAAGGAAAATCACTGGAGCAAATAGAGCATACACTGGTGTTGCATTAAATTTTTTTAAACAGTAATTAATATGACCAACTCTAATTATTCAATTTTTAAAACTACAATTATGAGAAAACTGTTTTCACTACTGCCACTATTGCTGATGGCAATGTTTTCGTTTGCCCAACAAAAAACTGTTGTTGGAACTGTTGTTTCCAAAACAGGCAATAAACCACTTGCAGGAGTAACAGTGCAGGTAAAAAACCGGTCTGCAGTTACAAATGAATCAGGGAAATATTCCATTGAAGCAACTGCAGGCGAAACTATTACATTTACTTATGTTGGGATGAAGCCTGTTAGTGTTAAGGTGGGCAGTACCAGCCAATCTTTTTCTGTTGAATTGGAAGAAGGAGTGGGTGAACTGGAGCAGGTAGTTGTTACCGGTTACAAATCAGAGAAAAAAGTAGATTTAACAGGAGCAGTTTCTGTGGTAAACCTCAATACCATCAAAAACGCTGCTGTATCCAGCCCAATGCTTGCACTTCAGGGTCAGGTTCCTGGTTTGTATATTCAAACAGATGGTTCACCTACCGGTGCTAATGGAGGACCACCTACCATCCTTATCCGTGGGGTAAACACACTCGGCAACACCAACCCCCTTTATATTATTGATGGGGTGCCTACCACACGGTATGAGGACTTTGCCAATCTCAACACAAATTCAATTGCTTCCATACAAGTTTTGAAAGATGCATCTGCCGCTTCTATTTATGGATCCCGGGCTTCCAACGGTGTAATCATTGTTACTACAAAAGATGGCAGTTCAAGTAGTGGAGATAAAGTAAAGATACAGCTAAACACCAGCCTCACATTCCAAAGCGAAAAACCCTGGCAGGAAGATGTATTGAATTCACAACAAAGAGGAGAAGCTTTGTGGAGGGCTGCTGTGAATGATAAAACGGATCCCAATAACCTGGTAAACAAAATATATACGTACGACTGGAATGGCGATTTTGACAACCCGGTGCTGAATAAAGTAAATATTGCCCCATTAGTTGGCGGTGATCCACTCGAACCTGTTGGAAATACCAACTGGCAGGATGCTTTGTTTAAAAAGGCTACAGTTACATCTACCAATCTTTCTATTTCTGCAGGAAATGCAAAGAGCGGTTTGGTTATGGATTTTGGGTATTATAAAAACAATGGATTAATTGTATTCACCAATTATGAAAGGTATAATGCACGTATCAATACGCATACCTCAGCATTTAATAACAGGCTAAAAATTGGCGAAAATCTCCAGTTAAGCAGAACTTCACAGGTTAATTCCACTAATGATGTGGGGGGGGCTCCCACACCCGAACTTGCATTAACACTTTCTCCAACGATTCCCCTTTATAAAACAGACGGTACTTATGGCGGTCCAATAGGAGCCGGTTATACCGACAGGAATAACCCCGTGGATATGCAATACCTTAACAGGTGGAATACTACAAAACAATTTCTTGTAATGGGTAATGTATTTGCTGACCTGGAAATAATTAACCACCTTGTTTTACATACCAGCCTGGGCTTCGATTATTCTGATGCTCTCGCCAAGAGGATAGCCCTGATAGGTACAGAAGGACCGATAAGATCCTTTAACAGCCTGAATCTTCAGCAATCAAAAGAACTCACCTTTACATGGACCAATACACTGAACTATAACCGTGAGTTTGGGAAAAAAAGCAGGCTAAACCTGTTGTTGGGAACAGAAGCTGTACGGAATGATTTCCAGACATTCGGGGCCGCAGTTACCAACTTTGCCCTGCAGGATTTAGATTATATCCAGTTAGGTGCAGGTACAGGATCACAAACTGACAATGGTTCAGCTACGGGTTACAGGTTGTTGTCTCAATTCGGAAAAGTATTCTATGGATATTCCGACAGGTATTTGGCTTCGGTTACTGTGAGGCGTGATGGTTCTTCGAG
Organism: Chitinophagaceae bacterium; assembly: GCA_043759175.1. Lineage (GTDB taxonomy): Bacteria > Bacteroidota > Bacteroidia > Chitinophagales > Chitinophagaceae > Ferruginibacter. The sequence continues at coordinate 4,792 of JAYVLZ010000042.1, forward strand.
ATTTGGTGTCAATAATGCCTATGGTATTTTTCCTGCCTTTACTATAGGCTGGAGGATCAACAACGAAGATTTTTTTAAGAATATAGATATTGTTTCCAATCTTAAATTAAGGGCAGGCTGGGGAAAAGTGGGTAACCAGGAAATTGGTAATTTATCAGCCTTTACAATTATTCCACCTAATTATGGCACCAGCAGCAGCCAATTTCCATTATGGATCAACACCGGAACTGCCTATGATATTAATGGTGTTAATACCGGCTCACTTCCTTCTGGATTTGTTCAGATTCAAAGGGGTAATGCCAGTTTGAAATGGGAATCAACTACTGAAACCAATATAGGTCTTGATTTTGGTTTTTTACATGAAAAGATCACGGGTTCATTTGATTATTTTATCAGGAAAACCAGTGATATATTAATCCAGCCTCCTGTTGCCGCTGCTCTTGGAGAAGGACAACAACAATGGTTGAACGGGGCCAATAAAGACAACAAGGGATGGGAATTTATATTGGGTTACCGTAGCAGGACTTCATGGGGTTTGGGATACAGCGTTACAGGCAATGCAAGCCATTGGAAAGATGTGATTACCTCCCTCCCTGACAAAGTTCGCCCTGCTTATCCGGGTGACCCAAATCATTCTATTATCGGGCATTCTCAATTCACCATTTTTGGATATAAAACGGATGGAATTTTCCAAAACCAACGGGATGTGGATGCTGCACCAGCACAAGATGGTAAAGGCGTTGGCCGAATCAGGTATGCAGACCTGAATGGCGATGGAAAAATTAATGGTGATGATCAGGATTTCCTCGGTACTACCTTACCAAAAATTGAATATGGTTTAAGGATAGAACTTGATTATAAGGGTTTTGATTTATCTGTTTTCGGATCAGGAGTAACAGGCAAGACCGGTTTTGACCCCACCAAATTCTTTAATTCCTTTGTAAATGTCAGGAATAATTTTGGGCCTGGTACCCTGAGTGCATGGACACCTCAGAACACCGGATCAAATACACCAGCCTTAACAATTTTAAATAAAAATGGTGAGGATAAGCGTTCGGATTTCTATTATGTAAATGCTTCTTATTTCAAACTCCGAAATGTAATGCTGGGATATAATTTGCCAAGAAATATTTACAGTAAGCTGAAAATGGAAGGGTTGAGGATATATATTTCCGGGCAAAATCTATTTGCTATAAAATCCAGTCAATTTACAGCCAAAGATCCTGAAAGGGTGGGAGGCTTCGGTACCTGGCCGGTTCCACGGTCAGTTAGTTTTGGAATAAACGCAAACTTCTAATTTTTTAAAATAATTGATTATGAAACATAATATCTTAAAATTTCTTTTTGCAGCAATTATCCTCTTTTTGGTTGGCTGCAAAAAATATCTTGATTACGCACCAAAAGGTTCGTTGCAAGAAAGCAGCCTTTCAACACCAGAGGGTGCTGAGGGTTTGTCTACAGCTGCTTATGCCAGTATTGCAAATGACTGGTGGGATGCTCCCATTACCAGTATGTGGGAATATGGCAGCGTTCGCTCGGATGATGCTTACAAGGGAGGAGGCGATATAGGCGACCAGCAACAGATGGATAAGTATGAGCAGTTTTATTTACTTAATGCATCTAATAATGGTGCCGGCAATTTTGGTTTTCCGGGCACCTGGGTCAGGGCTTATGCTGCCATTGGAAGAGCCAATACAGCATTAAGATCATTGAATGGATTAACAGATGCACAATTCCCAAAGCGTAAAAACCGGATCGGGGAATTGCATTTTTTAAGGGGGCACATGTATTTTTTGCTTAAAGTAATGTTCCGTAATATCCCCTGGTTTGATGAAACAGTAAGTAACGATGATATCCTGAAAGTTGATAACAAGATGGCAAATGATGCTTTGTGGGAAAAAATAGCAGGGGATTTTCAAAATGCAATAGATAATCTTCCCGAAACTCAACCTGGCGAGCCAGGAAGGGCCAATCAATTGTCAGCAAAAGCCTACCTCGCTAAAACAAGGCTTTACCAGGCTTATACACAGGACGATAGCTACAACGTAACAGGTATAGATGCAGCAAAGATGCAACAGGTGGTTGATTTAACTAATGATGTTATTAATTCCGGCAATTATGACCTAAATAGTGACTTTGCTTTTAATTTCCTGGATGGTCATGATAACAGCCCCGAATCCGTATTTGCGATCCAGTATTCCATCAATGATGGAACAGTGATTGGAGGAAGGCTTAACATGTCTACCAGTTTAAATTACTTTGCAGGAGCGCCACAATATGGGTGTTGTGCATTCCATGTACCCAGCCAGAATTTAGTCAATGCTTATAGTACAGACTCTAAGGGTATTCCAAAGTTTACCACATTTAATGATGTGGCATTAACAGACGCTGATTTAACTACTAATGGGGTAACTGTTGATCCCCGCCTTGACCACACTGTCGGAATACAGGGGCATCCATTTAAATACAATCCAAACGTTCCTTATGACCATAGTTGGGAAAGGTTAGCCGGTGTATATGGCGGTTTTGGAAACATGAAAGATTTGCAGTTAGCAACTTGTGGATGTTTTAAAAAGTTAGGGCCATTCTACGGAACATCTGTAAATTATGACATTATCCGGTATGCTGATGTTCTGCTAATGAATGCTGAGGCACAGATTCAATTAGGAAACCCTGCCGCTGCGTTGCCACTGATTAATCAAATCAGGACAAGGGCTGCCAATAGTACAGGGTTATTAAAAAAATTGGATGGAACAAATCCTTCTAATTACAAATTAAGCACTTACCAGCCCGGGGTGAATATTCCTGCATGGGATCAGGCAACTGCATTTAAAGCCTTACAATGGGAACGCAGGCTTGAATTTGCAACAGAAAGTCCAAGATTTTTTGACCTGGTGCGATGGGGCATTGCTGCAGAAACACTTAACAGCTATTTTGATATAGAAAAAGTAAGGCATCCTTTCCTTCGTGATGCCCATTTTACAAAAAATCAACATGAGTATTTCCCTATACCCCAGGATCAGATAGTGTTTACGAACGGACTCTATGCACAAAATAAAGGTTATTAAGATAATAGAAACTAATTCAACGCAGATAATTAAATTAAGGTCTGCGTTGAATTTAATTTTGATGGGTTGAGTAAGGTTTTTTAATTTAACAAGAATTATTTTTTATTGTAATCATGCATTAATCATGCAGTTTTAGTTTTGGTAATGGAGAGAGGGGGTTTCTACTTCCTCCTTCTTTTCAATTTTTTAAAAACCGGATACAGGCATTCGTGAATGGTCAATGGTCAATCGTCAATATTGACCATTCACCATTGGCATTTAAAGTTCTGTTAGAATGAAAGGTTATTTATTCACAGGAGAAAACAATAGTATGCAGGTTATTTAATTAGTTCATCAACAAATTTCTATGACAGGAAAAATATTTATCACCACTTTTTGCTTCTTAATTACACAGGTAATTGATAACGCCGGCATGGCACAGTCTGCCGTACAAATAAATGAAGAACAATATCGTCCACAGGTTCACTTTACTCCAAAGGCACACTGGATAAATGATCCCAATGGAATGGTATTTTATAAAGGCACTTATCATTTATTTTATCAGCATCATCCCTTTAGTTCCGTCTGGGGGCCTATGCATTGGGGCCATGCCACCAGCAGGGATATGATTTACTGGAAACGGGAACCCATTGCAATATATCCCGACAGCCTGGGTACTATTTTTTCAGGAAGTGCAGTGGTTGATAAAAATAATACAACAGGTTTTGGTAAGAAGGGCCAGGTGCCATTGGTAGCGATGTTTACGCACCACAATGAAGAAGCTGCAAAAGCGGGGAAAAATGATTTTCAAAATCAAAGCATAGCATATAGTGTTGATGATGGAAAAACATGGACTAAATATGCCGGCAACCCGGTTATTAAAAACCCGGGTATGAGAGATTTTCGTGACCCCAAAGTAATATGGTACGAACCGCAAAAAAAATGGATTGTGTCAATAGCTACTAAAGATTTTATTGCATTTTATTCTTCTCCTGATTTAAAAAACTGGACCAAAGAAAGTGAATTTGGACAAGGCAGGGGAGCACATGGCGGCGGATGGGAATGTCCGGATTTGTTGCCATTGGATGATGGAGGGAAACAACGTTGGGTATTAATTGTAAACCTTAATCCCGGAGCTCCTAATGGGGGATCTGGTACACAATATTTTGTTGGGGATTTTGATGGAAAAACATTTACATCTGATCAAACAGAAACGTTTTGGCTGGATTATGGTCCAGATAACTATGCCGGTGTTACCTGGTCCAATACGGGGAAACGCAAAATATTAATTGGCTGGATGAGTAACTGGCAATATGCAAATCAGGTACCTACAAAAAAGTTTAGAAATGCCATGACACTGCCACGGGAATTAAAAATAAAACATGTTGGTAATGATATGCTGGTTACTTCTCAGCCTGTTCCGGAATTGGCTGCAATTCAGGCGGCACCTGTTACAGCTCACAATATCGCAGTTAGTAAAAGCATTGATCTTACTAAAAAAACAGGGCAGCTAAAAATTCCGTGCAGGATCAACCTTAGCTTTGCAAAGGCAAACAATTTTTCCCTGATGTTTTCGAATGATTTGGGTGAAGAGTTGTTGATTGGTTATGATCAAAATCAGCATCAATATTTTATTGACAGAACTAAATCGGGCAAAATAGATTTTCAAAAAAACTTTGCAGGCAGGCATACCGCACCCCGTTTAACGGATGATATCAATATGAATATTTCATTGATATTTGATGCAAGCTCAGTAGAATTGTTTGCTGATGATGGATTAACAGTGATGACAGCAGTCTTTTTTCCAAGGAAGGCGTATAATCAATTTCACATGCAAACAGATGGCAACGCTTTAATCAAAAAAATGGAGTATATAAAACTGAAAAACATTTGGCACGAATAAAGTTTTAAAAATTTGTTTTAAAAGATAAAATAG
>JAYVLZ010000043.1:0-4239 GCA_043759175.1 Chitinophagaceae bacterium
AGTGATGAAGACTTTGTACAGCAATGAAACGTATGCAGCCCATTTGAGAAGAAGAGGAAAGTGCCAAACCATTATGCTGGGATTTAGCGACGGAACAAAAGATGGCGGCTACCTGATGGCCAACTGGAGTATTTATAAAGCTAAAGAAGAGCTGACTGCCATTTCCAAACTATATAATGTTGAAGTGGTATTCTTTGATGGACGTGGTGGACCTCCATCAAGAGGTGGTGGTAAAACACATAAGTTTTATGCATCCATGGGACAAAATATTTCTAACGAAGAAATACAATTGACCGTTCAGGGACAAACAGTGAGCTCTAATTTTGGTACTGTTGATGCAGCACAATATAACATTGAACAATTGCTGCATGCAGGTATATCAAATGATCTGTTTAACAGCAGGGAGATAACACTTGAAAAAGAAGAGGAAGGTTTACTGGAGGAATTAGCAGCCGCCAGTTTTAAAAAATATGTTTCGCTGAAAGAACATCCTTATTTTGCTGATTATCTGTCACAGGTAAGTCCATTAAAGTTTTACAGCCAAACCAATATTGGCAGCCGTCCTGCCAAGAGGGGTAGTGATAGTAAATTATCTTTAAAAGATTTAAGAGCTATACCCTACGTGGGTGCATGGGCACAGTTAAAACAAAATGTTACTGGATACTTTGGCGTTGGCACTGCTTTGATGCAAATGGAAAATGAAGGGAAATTTCAGCAATTAAAAACCTTGTATCACAATTCTCTTTTCTTCAAAACATTGCTGGATAATTCTGAGATGGCCATGAAAAAGTGTTTTTTTCCGCTTACAGAATTCTTATCCAAAGATGAAAAATATGGAGAGATATGGAACATTATCCACAACGAGTATTTGCTCACAAAACAATATGTGCTGAAGCTTTCCGACAAAACAGATTTGATGAGTGACTATTCCGTTGAACAGCTATCCATTAATATGAGAGAACGAATAGTAATGCCATTACTCACCATACAACAGTTCGCAATTTCCAACATCAGGGTTATTGAAGATAACCTGGTGAATTCACCGCTGAAAGAAACTTATGAAAAATTAGTAGTTCGTTCTTCCTTTGGGATCATTAATGCAGGAAGAAATTCTGCCTGATTGCAATGAACAATTAATTATTTACAAAAGCTTTTTTTACAAATACAAAATGGGCTCTGAAGCATCAGGGTGCATTTTAAAACAGTGTTGCTGTTAACCAGCTATTGAGGTAACAGCAGTTGGTCAAACACATGTATCACGCTATTGCTTTGATTTACTTCTTTAATAGTTATAAAAAGCGTTCCCGCCCCTTTCATTTTTAATCACTAATTTTTCTCCATCCATACTTGCTATTAATTTCCGGCCTGCAACAGTTGTTAATACAACAGTTCCATTGCCGTCTTTTATCATCTTTGCAATGTCCGCTACAATCATTGCAATTTTAAACGTTTTCATCTTTTAGATTTTCTTTATTTTTTAATTTATTCTCTCATTCACTTACGCAATCAACTAAGGAAAGGTTTTAATTAAAAAAAAATCTTATGGAAAGATTTTATACATGACAATAAAAATGAGGTAGCACAAAAAGTAAAATGAAGGCTTTGAGAATCGTTTGAATGAAAATATTCCCTATCCTCTAACCAAATAAAAAAAAGGCTGTCCCGAATTTTCAGATAGCCTAATTTAAAATATATTTTTTTATGTGATTACATCTTACCCATCACTACAACAGTAGTTGGTGTTGTAGCAGGATTTGGATTTTCATTTTCCAGTGATATTGCAAAAGCTTCCACCTTGCCAAAAGTTTTCATTTTTTGTATGCTATAGCGGTCACCTTTTTTTGTAGTAATAATAATACCGGCATTTACGGGTACTCCATTCACAATTGCCCACAATTCATACTGCTTACCTTTAGGTGCAGTTGGCAAACTGCTTGGATCAATGTAAACATCACCCGTATTTTTCATCCAGAAAACCTTTGCTGCCGCGTCAGGAGCCGCCTCCAATCCATTCAATGCTACAGGCGTACTGTATTTACTTTGCACCACCTGCAAATCATTTTCCATTGATTTGGATTTATCTTCCAGGCTGCCAACCAGTTGCTGGCTTTGATTTAATTCAGCAGCAATATCATTGTTCTTTTTGTATTGAGAAATATTTAATACGGCACTACCCACCAATAAAAAAATGGCAGCCGCTGCTACCCTTTTCCAAAATGAAGAAATGGGTATTACCTTAGCAACATGATCTTCTTTTTGATTTACAAAGGGCACTACTTTAGCTGTGTCACCTTCATTGATCCTTGCAAAAATTTTATCTTTTACCGATGGATCTGGCTGCATGGAATGTGCACTGGTAAACATATCCAGGCCTGCCTGAATCTGATTTAATTCTTCGGCAACTTCAGGATATTGGTTTGTCCATTGCAACACCTGAGCACCTTCTTCCGAAGAAGCCAGACCTGTTGCATACAGTTCCAGTAAACCTGATGATATGATTTCCGTTACTTCCACTTTAAGAGTATTGTAAATTTTTTCTTAGTTCCAAAATAGCTGTCCGCATTTTTGTTTTAACGGTTCCCAGCGGTATACCCAGTTGCTTTGATATTTCATCTTGCGTATAGCCTTTAAAGTAAGCCAGGTCGATAATCTGGCGCTGATCCGGCTTAAGGTTTATTAGTTGACGGGAAACACCCATCGAATCGAATTTCTCAATCCCCGAATTGTTATCCTGCAAGTTATTTACGGAATTCTCATCACCAGAGATTTTATGTTGCTTCTTATATCCTTTACTACGCATCGTATCAATGGCGAGGTTCCTGGTAATATTAACCATCCAGGTAAATAATCTGCCTTTAATTTTATCATAGCTGTTGAAGTTGCTCCAAATTTTTACAAAAGCTTCCTGCAGGATATCTTCTGATAATGCCTGATCTTCCACCATCCTGTAAATAACAGCATTCAGAGCCGGAGCATAATTATCGTACAAATAAGAAAAGGCCTGCTGGTCTTTTAAACCCAGCTGGTACACCAATTCTTCTTCTGTATATTTAACCGGTCGGCCCAAAAAATTAATTTATTTTATTCTACGAATGTAAAGGTTTTTAAAATATCTTTCTGTAAACATATAAATAAATGAAATTGTTGAAAGCGATACCTGTGCTGCCTGCAATAAACATGAGGGATACGATCGATTTTTATGAAAGCAGGCTGGGATTTAAAGGTTTAAATTTTGGTAACTATGCAATAATAAAATCAGGTTTTGTTGAAATACATTTTTGTTTAATTACAGATAAAAATAAATTGCATCCTGCAAACTGTTATATCCATACAGATGATGTAGAAGACCTTTACACAAGAATGGCTGAAAAAGACCTGCTGTATCCACGGGGCCAGATGACTGATATGAAATTAGGCAGAAAAGAATTTACAATAATGGATAATAATGGAAACATTATCCGCTTTGGTGAACAACAGTAAAAAATAAAATGGAGCAAATTACTATAAGACCAATACAACAAAAAGACAATGCTGCCGTGGCAGTCATCATACGTAATGCACTGAAGGAATTTGGTGCTGATAAGCCAGGCACTGTTTACTATGATGAAACAACGGACCAGTTGTTTGAATTATTTCAAAAAGAAAAATCAGCCTATGCTGTGGCAATTGAGAAAAATAAAATTTTGGGTGGAGCTGGCATTTATCCTACCGATGGTTTACCCCCGGATACCTGTGAGTTGGTGAAGATTTATCTTGCGCCGTATGCAAGAGGTAAAGGCATTGCAGGGCAACTGATGAAATTTTGTTTTGATACAGCGTTGAAAAATGGATTTAGAAAAATGTATATTGAAACAATGCCTGAGTTGGCTACGGCTGTTAAGATCTATGAAAAATTGGGATTTACTTATTTAGAACAACCAATGGGTAATAGCGGACATACAGGCTGTGATATTTTTATGATAAAAAAATTGTGATGTATTATTGTTGTACTAACGCCACCTCGTACACCGGGCTAAATAAATATATTTTTCCGGTAGCTACTTCCACACATTTAAAACGCTTGCGTACCTGTTCCATTTTTTTGAACACTCTCCCACCCTTAATAGAAAAGAGACTGCCTGCCGGTAATGTTTCTACTAAGTTTATTCCCTCTTTCTTTTCATCATAATGATGGAGCACTCTTAGTAACGAAGTATCCGCACAACTGCTGGCGGCGGGGTTTTGCAATGTCTTCAACAA
>JAYVLZ010000044.1:0-6049 GCA_043759175.1 Chitinophagaceae bacterium
GAAAACAAATACAAAACATATCAAATCTTTACGGAATAAAAATAGCAAGCTAAAAAAAGTGACAACTTGTTTGCAGTTTTTTTAACCTTAGCGCCTAAAGGGGAATTTAGAGTACGAAACTTTGGAAAGTATTTATCTAAAAAAAGTTTTAATTAATATGATGCCAGCTTTTGTAAGCAAATTAAACATCGTTGTGTCACTCACTTCAAAGTCATTGCTGCTATTGGGCTTTAGCCTGCTGGTTGGAGAAGCTTCCCTAAAAGCACAGCCGCAATTAAGTCAAAAGACTTACTGCAACCCCATCAATATAGATTACGGTTATTCACCCATTCCCAACTTTAGCGAATGGGGCAGGCACAGGGCCACAGCAGATCCGGTGATTGTAAATTATAAAGGTGATTATTATTTATTCAGCACCAACCAATGGGGTTATTGGTGGAGCAATGATATGCTGAACTGGAAATTTATTTCAAAAAAATTCCTGCGTCCCTGGAACCATGCGTACGATGAATTGTGTGCACCGGCCGTTGGAATTATTGGCGATACCATGATTGTTTTTGGTTCCACTTACACCAGCAACTTCACCATCTGGATGAGCACCAATCCAAAAGCCAATGAATGGAAGCCGTTGGTGGATTCATTTGAACTCGGTGGCTGGGACCCTACTTTTTTTACCGATGATGATGGCAAACTGTACATGTACAACGGCAGCAGTAATAAGTTTCCCATGTATGGTATTGAACTCGACAGAAAAACATTTAAACCAATCGGTACAAGAAAAGAAATGTATTTGCTGGAACCCTGGCGCTATGGCTGGCAGCGTTTTGGAGAAAATATGGACAATACTTTTTTAGATCCTTTCATTGAAGGCAGCCACATGACAAAACACAATGGAAAATATTATTTACAATATGGTGCACCGGGTACTGAGTTTAGTGGTTATGCAGATGGGGTAATCGTTGGTGATAATCCATTAGGCCCATTTGAATCACAAAGCGATCCTTTAAGTATGAAGCTGGGTGGCTTTGTAAGAGGTGCAGGGCACGGAGCCACCTTCCAGGATAATGATAATAATTACTGGCATGTATCCACTACCGTTATTTCAGTAAAAAATACATTTGAACGAAGACTGGGCATTTGGCCTGCAGGTTTTGATAAAGATGGAGTGATGTGGTGCAATACTGCTTTTGGGGATTATCCGCATAAAGCCCCCCTGCCCCCCAAAGGGGGGTTCTCAGATTCTGCGGATTCAAAAAATTCTTTAAAATTAGCAGGGTCAAAAGCCCCTCCTTTGGAGGGGTTTGGGGAGGCTTCTTCTCCGGCCAGCGGGGATGGGGGCTTTCCTTTCTGGATGCTACTTAACTATAACAAACCCGTACAAGTCTCTTCCACACTCGGCGGTTACCACGCCAACAACGCAGTCGATGAATTAGCCAAAACCTACTGGAGCGCCACATCTGCTGATAAAGGAGAATACATACAAACTGACCTTGGAAATGTATCAACAGTAAACGCAGTACAAATAAATTATGCTGATCAGGATGTAAGTTTCCCTAAAGAAATAGACACCATCTTTTTAGGAAAGACAATTGGATTGTACCATCAATATAAAATGTATTATTCTATTGATGGAAAAAAATGGAAGGTGCTGGTGGATAAAAGCAATAATAAAACAGACATACCGCATGAATATGTTGAACTCTCAACGCCGGTGCAGGCAAGGTTTATAAAAGTGGAAAACATTCACATGCCCACAGGCAAATTTGCGGTGAGTGGATTGAGGGTATTCGGCAATGGTAATGGAACAAAGCCTGATACAGTAAAAAATTTCATCGTACTAAGAACAGAAAAAGATAAACGAAGCGCCTTTATAAAATGGAGACCGGTTGACAATGCTTTTGCCTATAATATTTATTATGGCACCCAACCTGGTAAATTATATACCTGCATCATGGTACACAGCAATAATGAATACTGGATGAAGGCAATGGATTCTCAAAAAGCATATTATTATGCTATTGAAGCCATCAATGAAAATGGTGTGAGTGCAAGAACGGCTGTAATAAAAGTGGAATGATTTTAATACTGTGTGCTTTAAGGTAAATATATAATTGGAGTTGATGTGGAAGGTAAAATGTTTGGATATATCTAAAGTACCGTCCCTCTGTGCTGAGCATAGCCGAAGCATGGAGAGGGATAAGAGGGTGAGGCCAAAAATGGTGTGAGTGCAAGAACGGCTGTTATAAAAGTGGAATGATATTTTGTTTTACATTCATCATCAACATTTGCAGGCATTCTGTTTGAACATGAATTACCGGCTCACAACAATATTATTGTATTCCTCTAATGAAATTAAGCGAAGCAAATAAATTACGGTTCCTTTATTTCTGGGCATTTTGCTGCCAGGCAGCATGGTCGCCAATACTGGCAGATTATCTTAAGCAACATGGAATAAAAGGGCTTAACAGCGCCATTATTTTAAATATTATTCCCATGATGTTTTTTTTGGTACAGCCGCTCATGGGTTTGCTGACTGATAAAATAGGATATAAAAAAAGTTTGCTGATGTCTTCATTGGGAGCCACTGTTTTTTTTATTGCTTACAATTTGCAGGGAGGTTTTTGGTACTTGTTTTTAATCACTGCTTTTATGGCGTTGTTTTATAACAATGTGCAGCCGGTGTTAGACAGCCTTGCTTTAAAATTAGAAAAAAACAATGCTGATTTTTCTTATGGAAGTTTACGCATTGCCGGTGCGGCAGGCTGGAGTGTAATGGGTATTGTAAACGGATACCTGATAGATGGTATCAGTATGAATGTAATATTTATTTTATCTGCCGTCAGCATGATTTTTACATTTGGTTTTGCCTTATTGTTAAAAGATGCAGCAAGGCTGGCCACTGAAAAAAAGATCGTTTCTCCATCGGTGATTTTGGATCTTCTTAAAAATAAAAAACTCCTTTTTATTTTAATTGCTATTTTTTTTGTATCGGTAGGTGCCACAGCTATCTGGAATTTTTATTCTGTTTACATGAAGGAAAATGGGGCATCCGCCACACTGGTTGGATACGGTCTTTCATTCCAGGGTTTATGTGAGCTGCCGTTATTTTATTTTTCTGCAGTAATAATAAAAAAGCTTGGGTTAAGAAATACGATGCTGCTGACTGTTTTTACAACTGCACTAAGATTATTATTATACAGTGCAGTAAAAAATCCGCAATGGGCTATTGCTATTGAAGTGCTGCATGGTATTTCGTGGAGCCTGTTTTGGGTAGCTTGTGTAGAGATAGTAAACAAATGGGTGCATGAAGAAATAAGGGCCACAGGCCAATCTTTATTATACGCCAGTTATTTTGGGGTAGGTGCCATAGTTGGAAATTTCTGGACAGGTTATTTGCAGGAGATCAATCTGCCGGTATCACAAATATTTTTATTGAATGCCGGTATTGTCGGGGTAACCGGAATAAGCATTGCACTGTTTATTAAAAAATGGGAATAGCTTAAAACCTACATCAGTACTTGCTCATTAATACCATCTTTCAATCTGCCCATACACCACTCCACAAAATTAACCACCTGGTCTTCCACCGGTGCGTATGGGCCTGGCTGGTAGGCACTGCTTTCAATTCCACGAAAATTATTTTCACACAATTTTCCATCCTGCTCCCCGGTAATTTCCCAAAATTCAGTTAGCCGTTCTAAAGTATAGTCTTTTCCTTCCACAGCGTCGGCATCTACCAGCCAGCAAAATTCTACATCAGTTATTGAAGCATTCACAGGTGTTACTCTCATCGTCCAGACATAATCACTTACAGCATCCATCCAAAAATTGGGATAGTTTACCAAACCAACCACACCGGCATCATGATCTGTATGCATACCCATTGGCAGGCTAACTTTTTTCCCATCCACACTGTAACTTTCCACACCCGGCCTTAATGGATAACGCACCGCATACGTAGTGGTGCCGTCTGTTACTTCTATTAATTCAGTTTGTAAATTTTTTTCTTTCCAGGTAATTTGTTTTGCCAGTGTTAGTTCATCAGTATCTTCCCGGAGGCTGGCACCAATTACTGCACTGCAATATTCAGGATGGGCCCCGCCGCAATGATAACATTCCCGAAAATTTTCTGCTACTAATTTCCAGTTGGCATGCAGCGTATAATTTTTTATGCAGGCAACTTTTGCATTGTCAATTTTAAACGGCTTTAAATAAGGTGCCAAACTTTTCCGGATGTTGGTAAAATCCGGTGCTGCTGTTGCCAATGAAATAAAAATCAATCCTTCTGCCACCTGCACATTTACCGAATGCAAATTGTAATCGCCTTTACAAAAATCATCCGGCATCATCCGTGCATTTAGTAAAGTACCGTCTTTATCAAACACCCATTGATGGTAAGGGCAAATTAATTTGGGTGCATTTCCATTTTCTTGTGAACAAATAGCAGAGCCGCGGTGGGTGCAGGTGTTATAATGTGCATATACTTCCCCTTTGCTGCCACGTATAATAAGGATGGCATCTTTTTGCAAATGATAAATAAAATAATCTCCGGGGTTTGGTATTTGTGCAGTGTTGCCTGCATGCAGCCATTCTTTTTTAAAAATATGTTTCCACTCTAAATTAAAAACAGCGGTGCTGGTATAAAATGGTTGCTCCAGGCTGTAGCCGGGTTGGTGATTTTTCAGCAGTTCTTTTATCTGTTGCAGTTGCATAAAGTAGAAATTTTTATCTGTATAAATATAGTTTATTTTAATAAAATTTTCTGTGAAAGAACAATGGTATTTTAGTAGCTTACAGGTTGTACGAAACCCATCCATGACTCACACTTCATACAATGAAATTCATAAACATCGGTTGGATTTAATAAAATCCTGTAAGGTTAAAATTGTTGATGTAAGAAAGAAGCCATTAACCTTTGCGGAGTTTACAAATGCTTTAATAGGTAGTAATAAGTGTGCCACATTGTTTAACATGCAGGAAGGGAAATTTATTAGCTGGTATAAAGTAAAAGAATTATTGGGCTACGATAAAAATGAATTTAACCATGAGGCAATAAATAATATTGGGGAAATAAAAATTATTCATCCCGATGACTACGAACATGTGCATAGATATGATACAATTATTTACTCCATTTTATTAGGAAGTAATAATACTTTTGGAATACTAAGCGATAATTATATATTAAACTTCAGGATGATAGATAAGAATGGCAAGACTGTTTCTATAAGACGGACATCCTATGTTTTTGACGTAGATAAAGCCAATAAACCACTCATTCAATTAGATACTTGGGAAAAGAACAATCGCTACAAATCGAATAATACCTTTCCCGATTTAATTCTTACATCAGAAGATTTGAGTGAGTTATTGACTAACCAGTTTTATAAAAGAAATTTAAAAGTGCTAAACCTTTCTTTTGGAAATAATGCGCTGAGGGTGCTTCAATATAAAATGATGGGCTATACAAATAAGTGGATTTCGAATACCCTTAACATTACTATCCAAAGTGTAGCGAATACACATAATCGAAATTTTGCAAACTTAAGAGATCGCTTTTCAACAGAAATTTCTAAAATAGAAATCCATAAAGCTGGGCACGATAAAAGAAAGAATATAAAAGTATTTGAAACCATTTGCCGACAATATGGTTTATATCCTATTCCAATAAAAATTCTTAACCTTGACTATAAAAGAAAAGGCAGTTGAATTATGAGTAGTCAATTAATCATTTTAGAAGAAATACTCAATAATGCTTTTACTAAATCACTTAGACGTTTATTTTTGAATTAAAATTATTACTCTTAAATAAAACGAAAATGAAAAAATTAAAATGAATCGGGTTACAAAGATTTCTTCTGTATAATTTTTTTGCCTTTTCCTAAATCTGATAGTTAAGACATAGCAAAAGCAAAACAACAACTATGGGCAATTTGGGGGAGTCAGTTTTAAAATACCTGTTTGTTGTACGAAACCCATTTCGATACCCTAAAATTCAAAGGATGCGACAGTGAATTTTTAACTTGATAAAATTACATTATGAAAAAAT
>JAYVLZ010000045.1:0-5376 GCA_043759175.1 Chitinophagaceae bacterium
ATTTGTACTAAGGTTAAAAGGCTTAACTGCCGCAAAGAAACTGACAAGGCATTAAATTTATTTGAATTGTTACAAAAAAATGTCAACCTATTTCAGGCATGCACAATTATTGACCATTCACCACTCACGTTTTATTCCTTCACTGCTTCAAATCCAATCCCCAGCGACGACATTTTAATTTTAATCACTTTGCCTGCTTCATTTCTTATAAATGTAACAGGTGTTCCGTCTGCACTGGTAAACTTGTCTTTTTCATTTTTAACTGGATCCAATGCGCCGCTATTAACCCTCAGGTAAGCTATCAATTTTCCATTCTCTAATTTTATTTCCACACCTTTTTCCATTGCGCCATCGGTTTTATAAACACCAACATAATCATCCAGTTTAATAGCATTGTTAGCATTAATATAGTTTGCTGTGGCAAAATGATAAGTACCTGATCCAATTTCCACTTTTGTATAGCCATCTTCTTTACCAATAATTTTTATTTCTTTCACCATTGATAAAGCAATACTATTTTCAGTGATGCTATTTGCATCTTCGCCTGGAATATAAACAGTGGCGTAGGCATTGGCCGGGACTTCCACATCTAACAGCAATTTATCTTTTTCAATTTTCCATCCGGCAGAAGTATTACCGTAATATGTTTTTAAAGTTGCAGTGGCATTAGTAAAATTTCCGCCAATATGAGGCATCACTTTAATGTGCTTGTATCCTGCACCATCTTCATAAGTATCAAGCCCCACCATTTTTCTGTACATCCAGTCGCCAATAGCTCCGTACGCATAATGATTAAAAGAGTTCATACCCGGTGTTTGAAAACTGCTGTCAGGCTTTTGCCCGTCCCATCTTTCCCAGATAGTGGTGGCACCCATTTTTACCGGGTACAGCCAGGATGGATAAGTATCCTGCAACAATAATTTATATGCAAGATCAGTATAACCAAAACGGGTAAGCACATGGCATAGATAAGGTGTTCCTAAAAACCCCGTGGTAAGATGATTGCCATAACTTTTAATATTTTCGGCCAGCCTTTCTGCAGCCTGTTGCCTTAATGTCTCCGGCAGTATATCAAAATTAAGCGCCAGCACATAGGCAGTTTGTGTACCTGAAACCAATCTTCCGCTGGCGGTTACAAATTCTTTATTGAATGCAATCTTTATTTCATCCAGCAATTTTGAATAGCTGGTTACATCTTCATTGTGACCTAATACTTTTGCGGCATTGATGAGCAATTGAGTGGAGTGGATATAAAAGCATTGTGATATCAAATATTTATCTGTTACTGCGGCACGTCCATCATTGTCATCATCGGGGCGGTAGAATAGCCAGTCGCCAAAATGAAAACCAGTGTTCCATAAATTATTTTTTGAAACTCTTTTAATACTTTCCACATAAGCCTTCATGCTGTTGTATTGATTTTTCAACAGTGTTTTATCACCATAAGCCAGGTACATATTCCAGGGTGCGATGGTGGCCACATCTGCCCAGCCGGCACTGCTTTGTGCAGCACCCAGTACGTTAGGAATGACAAAAGGCACTTTACCATCTTCCTGGTCCGCTTCCAGATCTCTTAACCATTTAGCAAAAAAACTATTTACGTTCATATTAAAACTGGCCGTTCTGGAAAATGCCTGTGCATCACCCGTCCAGCCAAGCCGTTCATCCCTTTGCGGACAATCGGTTGGTACATCTAAAAAATTCCCACGCTGCCCCCATTGAATATTATGCTGCAGTTGATTGATCATCGCATTGGATGAAGTAAAGGTGCCTGTAGGTTCCATGTCAGAATACAGCGCCACTGCTTCAAAATTTTCAGCCTTTATCTCACCGGGGTAGCCTTCTATTTTTAAATACCTGAATCCCTGCCAGGTAAAATGTGGTTCAAATATTTCTTCTGTTCCGCCTTTCAGAATATAATTATTTTGTGCTTTGGCTTCCCTCAAATTATCGAGATAAACATTTCCTTTTTTATCCAGCACTTCTGCATGCGATAAAGTAATTTTATCACCAGCATTGCCTTTTGCTTTTACCACCACCCAGCCTACCAGGTTCTGTCCAAAATCAATTACTTTTTCACCTGCAGGTGTGGTAAAAATTCTTAGCGGTTTAAATACTTCATGTTTTCTTACCGGTTCATTCACGGTAGCTATCAAAATATTTTTTGAATAATCTGCTACTTTCACCCCATCCCAATCCTTATCATTATAACCGGGCAAGGCCCACCCATTTTTTTCTAATCTTGCATCAATGGTTTCTCCATTATAAATTTCTGAATAACGGATAGCACCGGTGGAAGATTTCCAGCTGTTATCAGAGATCACGGTTGCTGTGGTACCATCGCTGTAGGTAATTTCTAATTGAAATAACAGAGCAATATCTTTTCCATAATAATTAATGCCGTTGGTGAAACCAATAATGCCACGGTACCAGCCGCTGCCCAATGTTACACCTACAGCATTGTTTCCGGAATTTAATAAGTTGGTGACATCGTAAGTTTGATACTGCAATCTTTTTTTATAAGCCGTCCAGCCCGGAGTTAAATAAGCATCACCAATTCGCTTGCCATTGATCTGTGCTTCATACATGCCATGCGCTGTAATATAAGCAGTGGCTGATTTTATTTTTTTTGTTGCAGTAAATTCTTTCCTTAATAATGGACTTGGCCGCATTACAGCATCTTCTTTGTAGCCCGGAGCAATCCAGCTGGCTTTCCAATCTGATACACTGAGTAATGCTGTTTTAAAAAAAGCTTCTTCACTCCACGCTGATGGTTTGTTGTTGTTATCCCATACTCTTACTTTCCAGTTATATTTTTCACTGCTTTTTAATGGAGTGCCTTTATACATTACCTGCACAGATGAATCACTGATCACCTTGCCGCTTTTCCATACAGCATTGTTGCCTGCCGATACGACGATCTCATAAGCAGACTGCATGGTATTTCTTTTGTTATCCGGCAGTTGCCAGCTGAAGCGTGGCTGCGACACATCTAAGCCGATTGGACTGATTAAATTTTCTGTACGGAGTTGCTGCACTTTTACCTGTGCAGCAGCAATCAAAACCAATAATTGAAACAAGGAACAGGCAAGCAGGAACTTTTTCATAAACAATTTTATTTTTTTTAAACTTCTGAAATGAAATTAAGAAAGAAGCATGAATCGCTGAAAAGGTAATTCATTTATTTACAAAACCAATTTGTCTTACAACCGTAATTTAGCAAGATCAACAATTTTTTTCGCAGCACTATCCTGACCCATCCTGCCTGCATCCATGTTCGCAGATGTGATTTAAATAAGTAATGCCGGTTACTTAAAAAAAATTATTTGGTTACAAACATTTATTTTTCAAATAAACATCGTGGAGTTTGCCCTAAATCAGGAAGGTAAATTTTATTTTCTCTTATTCCACCAAACAACGCCTCCGGCAATTGCTCCAATTACTAAGATCGAAATAAGATTACTATTTGTATTACTAACAGGTTTAGATTGATTCTTTGCAAGATCGCCGCCAGATGATATTTCAAAGCTGGCGAAATCTTCATTTGTATTCAGATCTTTAAAATAGGAGGGAGCTTCATTAACGGTGGCATGATCTTTTAAATTTTCATAGTCAGCGGATAGGTGAACAACATTGCTATTACAATAAAATTTATAGTTGTATGAATAACAGTTGTTTTTTATATGGGTTTCACTTTCAGTTACCGCCCATTCCTGCGGCAACTCTATCGTTAAGTCTTCTTTATATTTGGCAGGAAAACTTAAACCAACCGGCATCTTTCTTTCCTTTTCTTTCACCCTTTTCAGATTACTGTTAATGGTAAATGCGGCAAACGAAAATCGTTTCACATTTCCGTTATCTGTTTTCCAAAAATTGGGGATGCTGTAGTATTCTTTGGTAGTAAAAATGCCCGTGCTTTCATTGTCTTTATATACAATGCTGTCTGCTTTTATATCATCATAATAACTGGCATAAAATTTTTGAAAACTATTCATCAGTTCGGTAATGCTTGAGTTATTAAACTGACTTCTAATATAATCTGCGTCACTTCCCTGGAAAGTGCTGGTAACGATCAATGTGCCACCACCACTCATGGCTGTAACCCTGAAATATTCATTTACGTGCAGCTCACTTATGTTGCGAAAAGGAATAGCAGTTAATGCAGTAGTGCTGTCTGTAATTACCAATCCAGTTTGGTAATCGGGGTAAAATAAATTTTTTATATCGCCCCGTTGATAAGCTATAGTTGGATCAAACCAATAATAATTATTGTTCAGCTTTACCCTTACCGTAACATGATCAAAATTAGTAGGGTCAGCAAGCATATTATTAAGATTGTGCTGACTGACGGTGTTGATCAACACAGGGCTGGCTTCAATATTCATTGTTTTTAGCATACAGCAAAGCAGGTAAGATTTTTCTTTGCAGTCGCCAAAGCGCTGAGCAAAAACTTTCGAGGGATCCGCAGGCTTGTGAGAATTAACTCCCATTTCAATACCCATGTACCTGATATCATCTTGTACGAATCTCAATGCTGTTTGTGTTTTTTCTTCATCACCGGAACATATCTTTTCTATTTCTCTGATCTTATTTAACACTGCTGCAGATAAAACTTTTTTAACGGGAAATAAATTAACTGCCCAGTCATTTACTTCTTTCCAGTTGCCGAATTCACTTATTAAAACTTCAGCATAAGGATTATACCATACAGGTGTATAATCCTGTAATACCAGTGACGGTACATCCTTTTTCTGCCATTCATATATCTGTTGCCCATTAACTGAACTTATTACAGGTTCAAGTGTGTGATTTAGATTTTTAAAATTCATTCTTCTTCCTGGTGGAACAATCAGTTTATAATAAATCTCATAAATGGGAACAGTAAAGTTCAAATCAAATTCGCCTGTAAATTTATTTTTGAAAATGGGGTTAAAGCCTTTTAAAGTGTAGCTGTATTCAATTACATCTCCCTGCCGCACATCTTCCAGAATCAGCACTGCATCCATCCTGCCGTTGTAAATAAAATTTTTAAGTTCTTTTTCCTGGTGAACTGTTTTAATATTTGAAATTTTCAGCTGATTGATAGATTGTCCATTACGGATGATATGGATGCGGTGAAATATTAATTGCTGATAGGAAGGATTAAAGGAAGCAGATACTTCTGAACCATTTTGCACACCGGCCTGAGAAATTATTTTTTTACTCTGGCAAAAATATACACTCTGGTCAGCTAAATAATACTGCTTCTCAAAATCAATATTTATGTAACCGTTTTCTGCATTTTTATCAAGTGTGTTTTTATTGTAATCAATAGTGTTTTTAGTGATCCATGCCGGCTCTTTGGCCACGCTGATCTTAGCAGACTGCGATAAAAGA
>JAYVLZ010000046.1:0-5424 GCA_043759175.1 Chitinophagaceae bacterium
TTAATACCGCAGCATCCCATTTTGATTATGAAAGAAAAATTATCTGGGGCACTAAAATAAAAACAATTTCAAATTCGCTTAGCCTGATGAAGGAAACCCTTCCGGCAGAAGACAAATTGCTTATTGAAAAAGCATTGTCAGCAATGGAAGATTATGAAATAGCACAGGATGAAATAAACCTGATGTGGGAAGAGGTACAAAGTGCCGGCACCAAAGAACTAAAAGACAAAGCAGCATATAACCTGAACGAAAAACGGCTGGCACTTACATCCATTACACAGGACGATGCAGCAGCCATTTTAATACCGCTTCAGAATAAATACCAGGCTTCTGCAAAAAATGAGATGAAAAATATTATCAGCTCCACTATTATAAAATCAAACTGGACGATACTGCTGACAATTTTTGTTGCACTGGTATTGATTGTGCTTTTGTTTCTTCGCCAGCGGGATTTGCAAAAAGCAAAAAAACAGGCGGAAGCAGCCAGCATTGCCAAATCAGAATTTTTGGCAAACATGAGCCATGAAATACGCACACCACTCAATGGAGTGATAGGTTTTTCTGAATTGCTCATGAGCACTAACCTTACTGAATCGCAACGGCAGTATATGTCCATTGTTTCACAGTCATCTCTTTCTTTATTGGATATTATCAACGATATACTTGATTTTTCAAAAATAGAAGCCGGAAAACTGGAGCTGTCTGTGGAAAAAACAGACCTTATCGAAATCAGCAGCCAGGTGGCTGATATGACCAAATACCAGGCACACAGTAAAGGGCTTGAAATGTTGCTGAATATTTCCCCTGTGATGCCAAGATTTATTTGGGCAGATGAAGTAAGGCTGAGGCAGGTGCTGGTTAACTTGTTATCCAATGGCATAAAGTTTACCACGGCAGGTGAAATAGAATTAAAAATAGAACCAGGAGAAGTAACAGAAGGCCGCACAACTTTTCGTTTTTCAGTAAGAGACACCGGCATTGGTGTGGCGCCCCAAAACCAGCAAAAAATATTTGAAGCCTTTTCACAGGAAGACAGCTCTACTACCAAAAGGTTTGGAGGCACAGGCCTTGGCCTCACTATTACCAACCAGTTGCTTGCAATGATGGGCAGCAAACTGCAATTGGAAAGCGAACCGGGAAAGGGCAGTATTTTTTATTTTGATGTAACATTCAATTCAATGCATGGCGAACCATTGCAATGGGATAACCTTGCCAATGTAAAAAATGTACTTATTGTAGATGACAACAATAATAACAGGCTTATCTTAAAAGATATGCTGGCACTGAAAAATATCACATCTGAAGAAACTGACAATGGCCTGGAGGCACTGGAAAAAATAATTAGCGGGGCAAAATACGATGTGATAATAATGGATTACAATATGCCACATATGGATGGAATTGAAACCATCCGCAAGATAAGAGCAGTCGGCGCTGCATTGGACGAACAACCCATTATTTTATTATACAGTTCATCAGATGATTCTTTCATTAACACTGCATGCCAGGAACTGAAGGTGCAGCAACGGTTGGTAAAGCCCCTTAAAATTAGCCAGTTGTATCATGCCTTATCTCAATTAAAAAACATAACCGCACCAACAACACTTATACAGGATGTAACACTTATACGGGATGTAAAAGAAGAATCCGGCATGCCGGCAGATATTGAAATAAAACCAGTGAAAGTGCTGATTGCAGAAGACCATAAAGTAAACATGGCACTCTGCAAAATTTTTGTAAAGGAAATAATACCCGGCGCCGTTATTATCGAAGCAATAACAGGTGGGCAGGCGGTTGAAAAATTTATATCTGAGCAGCCAGCCCTTATTTTAATGGACGTACAGATGCCGGAAATGAACGGCAATGATGCAGCTGCAGAAATACGCCGTATGGAAACTGGTGTAAGGGTACCCATCATTGCATTAACTGCAGGAACAGTAAAAGGGGAAAAAGAAAAATGCCTCGCTGCAGGTATGGATGATTATATCAGCAAACCTATTGTAAAAGATACCATGCGAAAAATGATTGAAGTATGGATGAAAAATTAAGTAATTCAATTTAATAAGTTAATATGAAAATACGCCAGATAATGTACCGTAACAATGAATGGAAAACCATAGCGGGAGATAGTAAAATAAATCCGGCACTTGTTTTATGCCAGGGCAACAGGCACCTGCTTGCAGATGAAAGTACTTATAACCAGATGTTATCAAAATTTCCGGGAGCCGTGGTGATATCTTGTTCTACAGCCGGCGAAATAAGCAATGAAGCCGTAAGTAATAATACCCTTGTAGCCACGGCGGTTGAATTTTCAGACACAAAGGTTTTGCCCGTAAAAATTAATATCAATGATTTTTCAAATAGTTTCAATGCTGGTAAGGCACTGATAGCAAAGCTGGAAAAAGATGGGCTTCGGTTTATATTGGTTTTTTCAGATGGTGAATTAGTAAATGGAGACGACCTTGTCTCTGGCATGAATGAATCATTGGTTAACAAAGTGCCAATAGCAGGAGGACTTGCTGGTGATGATACTGATTTTAATAAAACTTTGGTTGGGTTGAATAATGATATAACAGAAGGCAATATTGTTGCAGTTGGATTTTATGGAGACAGGCTGCAACTTGGTTTTGGCTTAAAGGGTGGTTGGCGGCAGTTTGGGCCCACCAGGACCATAACAAAATCTAAAAAAAATGTACTCTATGAAATAGATGGAGAAAATGCACTCGATTTATACAAAACTTATCTGGGTGTTTATGCAGATAAACTTCCCGGGTCGGCATTGCTTTTCCCTTTATCAATAAAGGAAAATAATAGCGAAGAAATAGTGAGAACAATATTAAATGTAGATGCTGTAAACAAGACGATGACTTTTGCAGGGAATGTTTCCGAGGGAGCTAAAGTAAGGTTGATGAAAACAACACTCGACAATATAGTAGATGCAGCATCGGAGGCATCTGACCAGTGTAAATCATCTGGAGAAAGTAAGAATGACACGCTGGCCATTCTAATCAGTTGTGTTGGAAGGAAAATAATTTTAGGCAACCGCATAGATGAAGAATTTGATGCGGTGAGGGAAAGTTTGGGGGTAGATGTTATTCTCTCAGGGTTTTATTCCTACGGTGAAATAGCACCCTTTACTCCTTTTATGAAATGCCAGCTTCATAACCAGACTATAGCAATTACCACCATGTATGAAAACTGATATGACTGACTTTCATAAATTAATAAACAGGCAGATAAAGAAGCACCTGAAAGATTTTTCCTGGGAGAAAAATGAAACGGTGCTTAATTTTATCATTGCTGTAAATGAATCGTATAAAAATTACGAACAGGATTCGCAGATTTCACAGCATGCTTTTGAAGTTGTTGATAAGGAATATTATGACATCACCCAAAAGCTGATGGAAGAAAAGCAAATGCGTGACCAGAGTATTAAAGCCCTGCTTAACGCCGTATCTTCTATTGACGTAAATACAGGTGCAGACGAAAAGCATGACTCCACTAACTTACTTTCCCTGGCAGAGCATATTGAAAAACTTGCAGGGCAACGCATGCAGGCTGAAGTTGACATTCAAAAAAACCTGGAAGAAATCAAAGTATTAAAAAATGAACTGGAAATAAAAGAAAAACAATACCGGGAATTAATTGAAAATGCCACGGAGATAATTTATGAACTGAATGAAAATGGCCAGTTTAGTTTTGTAAACCCTGTTATTGAAAAAATTACCGGGTATTCCATGATGGAAGTTTTGGGAAAAAATTTCCGGAAATTAATCCATCCTGATTATTCAGAACATTTTACTAATATATATGCTGAAAAAATAAAGCAACAGGAGGAATTCTCTTACCTGGAAGTACCTGTAAAAACAAAAGAGGGGAAAACAGTATGGCTGGGCCAGAATGCAAGGTTATTCTTTAAGGATGGCTGGTTTTACAAAGCGAGTATTGTATCACGTGATGTAACAAAACAAAAACTTGCTGATGAGGAAATCCGCAGGCTTTCTGAGTTTCAGAATATCATTTTGAATGGAACAGATTATTCTATCATCACCACATCCCACCCGGAAGGTACGATTACCAGCTTTAATAAAGGAGCCGAATTAATGCTTGGCTATAAAGCAGAAGAAGTGGTTTGTAAAAATTCACCGGCCATTATTCATGATGTGGAAGAAGTGGTAGCTAAAGCAAAATTGCTGTCTGAGGAATTGAAAATAAATATTGAACCCGGTATTGATGTTTTTCATATTAAATCCAGGCTTGGCTATGTGGATACGGATATAAATGAATGGACTTATATACGCAAGGATAGTTCACGTCTCACGGTGGAACTTTCCATAACAACGCTGAGGAATAAAGACAATGAAATATCCGGATATCTGGGTATTGGAAAAGATATTACAGAAAGAAAAAAAACAGAATTTGAATTAATCAGCGCTAAGGAACTTGCAGAAGATGCAAGCAAGGCAAAGTCGGAATTCCTGGCTAACATGAGTCATGAAATACGTACTCCGCTGAATGGTGTAATAGGTTTTTCTGAGTTGCTGATGAATAGTAATTTAAATGAAACGCAGCAGCAGTATATGACTACAATCTGGCAATCGTCATTCTCCCTCCTTAACATTATTAATGATATACTTGACTTATCAAAAATAGAAGCGGGTAAGCTGGAACTGTCTGTGGAAAAAACCGATCTTTTTGAATGTAGCAGCCAGATAACCGATATGGTAAAATACCAGGCACATAAAAAGAATTTGGAATTGCTGCTGAATATTTCTTCATCAGCGCCCCGTTTTATCTGGACAGATGAAATACGGCTTAAGCAGGTTTTGGTTAATTTATTGTCTAATGCTATTAAGTTTACTGAAGCAGGTGAAATTGAATTAAAAATTGAAGTATTGGAAGAAAAATCAGCAAACGAAAATGTCTTCCGTTTTTCAATAATAGATACTGGCATAGGCGTGGCACTTCAAAACCAGCAAAAGATTTTTGAAGCTTTTTGCCAGGAAGACAGTTCCACTACAAAAAGATTTGGAGGAACGGGGCTTGGCCTCAGCATAACCAACCAGTTACTTATGCTGATGGGCAGCAAATTGCATATAATAAGCGAACTGGGAAAGGGCAGCACCTTTTACTTTGATATATGCGTTAATACAGCAAATGGAGATCCGGATGAATGGGAAAATTTGGGCAACATCAGGCAGGTTCTCATTGTTGACGGCAATGCCAGAAACAGATTTATTTTGAAAGATATGCTGGCGCTTAAGGGTATTATTTCTGAGCAGGCTCATGACAGTATGCAGGCATTGGAAAAAATAAAAGCTGGTAATAAATACGATGTTATTATAATGGATTACCACATACCTGATATGAATGGTATTGAAACAATCCGGAAAATTAAAGCAGCGGTTCTGTCACCAGAAGAAA
>JAYVLZ010000047.1:0-2451 GCA_043759175.1 Chitinophagaceae bacterium
AAGTTTTTTATGGATTTTATGAAATCAAAAGGCAAGGTCGGCGGCCAGCATAAATTTCCCCGTGTGCTAAAAGGCAAGATGCTGGAAGACTGGAATAAGTTTTTGAGTAAACAGTTGGTGAGTTAAGATTTGTTATGGAAAATCTCTGCTAATCATTTATTATTATAATAAATTAGCTCCCCTTTTGACAAAATATTTATTGTATTAAATCATGAAAAATCGATTCCCTTCGTAACTGTGATAAGTTTCATATAACAATTTTGTTAACACATGTTTATAACTCAATTTCTATGTTTTAAAATGTTTTTACATTTGAGTTATAAAGCAAAAAACTGTCACCAATGACCCAAATTGCAATACAAAAACAAATAGATGCTATTATTCAGGCTACCAGAGAGGCTACTAAATCAAAAGAATCAGCCACACAATTTTTAATTGATGCCGGTATAATAAAAAAACCTATCCATCATATTAAACGCTTTAAAGAAGTTAAAGCAAAACAATAACTTTTGGCATATCATCAACCCTTCCAAATAACCGGCTTCCATAGTTGCGACAGAGCAGTGGGATTAAATGTCCTGAATGGCGCTTACGGATTAAAATCAAGTCTTAATCCATGGGATTGGCTGGGTGAAGGTGTTTATTTTTGGGAACAAAATCCAGCAAGGGCATTAGAATATGCAATTGATTGTGCTGAAGGCGATCAAAAATTCAGCGGTGAAATAAAAAATCCATTTGTAATTGGGGCTATTATCGAATTAGGCAATTGTCTGAATTTGTTAGAGCCAAAATCTATAGCAATAATTGAAGAGGCGTATAAAGGTTTAAAACAAACTAATCTTAAAAGTGGCTTGGCTATGCCAAAAAATAAAGGTGCAAACAGATCATTAGATTGCGCTGTGATTCAATACCTGCATCAATCAAACAGAAGTACAAATACTTCCACTTATGATACAATAAGAAGTTCTTTTAATGAAGGTGGTGAAGTTTACCCTGAATCAAATTTCACAAAGCGGCTTCATATTGAAATTTGTGTATTAAATCCGGATAACATTAAAGGATATTTTTTACCAAGACCCATTGAAGAATTTAATCCTTATTTACATAAGGATTATAAAAGAAAAAAATAGTTTAATACACTTTGTTTTGATTTGCTGTTTTTAAAAAAAGATAAATTAATTTTTACACAACAATCTCCGCATCTCCATCCACAGCATAAGCCTGGCAACATAACATTCTTCCTTTAGCAATTTCATCATCCATCAGCACTTCATTATACGCCATCCAAATTTTTCCTTTGATGCAGGTAGCAACACAACTTCCACACCGTCCTGCTTCACAACTGTAGGGTATAGCAATGTTAGCTGCTTTGGCTGCCGCTAAAATAGTAACAGGATATTGAACAGTTACCTGGTGGATTTTATTTTCAAAATGAATGGTTACCGTATGAGCATCTTTATCAGCAGGTGCAGGTTGATATATCCTGGGCAATGCATTAAAATTTTCTTTCCTGATGTTTGGCATTGGAATGCCTTCGTTTAGCAAAGTGATATTTACCATCTGCATATAATCAAACGGGCCACATAAATAAAACAGCGCTTTATGTTTTTCTGTTAGCAGGTATGTATTTAGTAACTGCTGCAGCAGCCAGTTGCTGAGCCGGCTTCGGTAAACATCATTATAAATGCTGAATAAAAAACGAATTTGTAATTGCTGTGGATGCTGATGTTGCAGCCATTGTAATTGTTTGTAAAAAATGGTATTGCTCTCTTGCCGGTTGCTGTAAATTAATACTACTTGTTTTTTTGTGGTTGCCAGCAATGTCTTGATGATAGAATAACAGGGAGTGATGCCACTGCCTGCTGCCAAAAAGAAAAATTGATCAATACCATCTATGTTATCCGGCAAATGAAAGAAACCATTGATACCGGAGCTGTTTAGAATATCTCCCTCTTTTGCATGGCTGATGAGTAATCTTGAAAACTCTCCATTCTCTACTTTCTTAATTGTAATACTTAAAGGCTCATCTATACCTGGCGATGAGGAGATGGAGTAGCTTCTTCTTTTTTCTCCAAATCTTGTATCAAAAACCAGTGTTACAAATTGTCCTGCTTTATAGTTCAATTCTTCTCCATCTGTTGGTTGCAGCACAAAGGTTTTTGCATTGTTTGTTTCGGGAATGATATGCGTTATTTGAAATGACTGCATTATTTAAACAGGTGTTGTCTGAAACAATATTAGGCAGATAAAATCATTTTGAAAAACAATGCTCATGGTGAGTCATCCGCTTACCAGCGGAGTGACTCACCAGGGTTCACCAAATTCCATCATCTCTTGCTAACTTTAATAACTAAACTTTATGTAAATGAAACGTTTCATCATTGCCCTGTTAATAGCCCAACCATGTGTTTCACAACAAACCCAAAAACCGCCCCTACATGGAAAACACTG
>JAYVLZ010000048.1:0-3435 GCA_043759175.1 Chitinophagaceae bacterium
CCAATTAAAATTGTTTTTTTAGTAAAATTTACAATGGCAAAATTGTGCTGGCGGGTGCCATCAGTAGCAGGGTCTGCCATAAAGCCGGGTGCCTGTATCAAATGCCAGTCTGGTGCAAAATTCTCCAGTTCATCTTCCTCCGGTCTTAAGAACATATTGTGAGCAAAGAGATTGCTCCACGGATTTTCATTGATCACACGGATATTCACCCGGTAAGCCGGATCAGCGCAGGCATAACAATCACGTACCCAAATTTCTTTATCACCCAGGTAAGCCATCATCTTGTTGTAAAGGATGTCAAAGTGTTTTGGCTCAAAAGGAATATTAAAGTTATTCCAGTTTACCGTATCCTTTGTGATCTCATCGCATACGATGAACTTATCCTCCGGGCTGCGGCCAGTAAATTCACCGGTATTGATGATAAGTGCCCGGGTATCATTCAATTTACCTTCCCTCCTTGTTAGGGTTTGATAGGTTAATTCTTCGGGGGATAACTGGTAATGAATGTTGTTGGTAAATTTAAGGCCAGGATTAAGAAGGGCATTTTTTGAAAAACTAAGCATCGTTGGAACTACCATATATAGTATCAATTTTGATTTAGCCAACGAAGATATGGTTTAGGATTTTTATACAATTTCTAAAAAAGCCTCCTAAACTATAGCGATTTTTGTCATTTTGATAAAAAGTTCATTGTCCTGCAAACGTTTCCGTAATTATTGAACAGGATAAAAAAATGCCATAGAATGATTGAACAGTTTAAATATTTTACAAACGCTTTGCGTATGTGCTACACAACAAAACTGTAAATTTCAAATTGTCTCACTTTAATAAAGGCTTGCCAACCTTTTTAAAGCATTATAGTTGAAAAGAATCTGGCAAAGGTTGATAACGTTTTCTGCAGTTTGAAATACACCCCAACCAAACTGTTTTATAAAAAATTGAATAACCGTATATTGCAGTTTCTAAAATTTCCAGATGAAATATCTTCCATTAAATCCTGAGATCTTCATACAAAACAGGAAACGTTTTGCAGATCGTATGGAAAAAAATGCCATTGCCATTTTTAACAGCAATGATGAATTGCCAACCAACGGGGACGGCTTGCATAAGTTTAAACAAAATTCCGATCTGCTCTGGCTCACGGGTATTGAACAGGAAGATACTATGCTGATCATTTTTCCGGATAATCCCGATCCTAAATACCGGGAAGTGCTGGTATTGGTGAGGCCAAATGAATTAAAAGAAAAATGGAATGGCCACCTTTGGAGAAAAGATGAAGCCACTACTATATCCGGCGTCAGCAATATTGTGTGGATTGATTCTCTTGATGCTATGCTGCAACCATGGATACACCTGGCAGATACCATTTATTTAAATACCAATGAAAATGACCGCAAGGCAAATTTAGTTCCTGTGAGGGATTACCGCTATGCAGAAATGATGAAGCAGCGTTATCCT
Source organism: Chitinophagaceae bacterium (assembly GCA_043759175.1). GTDB lineage: Bacteria > Bacteroidota > Bacteroidia > Chitinophagales > Chitinophagaceae > Ferruginibacter. The sequence continues at coordinate 1,459 of JAYVLZ010000048.1, forward strand.
TTACACCATTATAAACGCAGCGCCAAAATCTTAAAAGATCTGAGAGCAATTAAAACAACTTTAGAAATTGAAGTGGTTCAAAAAGCAATCGACATTACAGATACTACATTCAGAAAACTGCTGCAGTTTATTAAACCGGGAGTGATGGAATATGAAATTGAGGCTGAGATTATGTATTCTTTTTTAACGCAACGGGCAACAGGGCAGGCCTATGGTTCTATCATTGCCAGCGGCGACAGGGCAAGAACATTGCATTATGTTGAAAACAGCCGGGAATGTAAAGAAGGCGAATTGATATTAATGGATTTTGGCGCAGAGTATGGGAATTATTGTGCAGACCTTACCAGAACAGTTCCGGTAAGTGGCAAGTTTACCAGGAGACAAAAAACCGTGTACAATACCTGCCTGCATTTACACAGGTATGCAGCCAGTATTTTAAAACCCGGTATTAGTATTATTGACTACACAGAAAAAGTTGGTGATGAAGCAACGGTTATTTTTCAAAAGATCGGGTTATTAAAAAAGAGTGATATTAAAAATGAAGATCCAGATAACAGGGCTTACCGAAAATATTTATATCATGGTATATCGCATCACCTGGGCATAGATGTGCATGACCTCGGCACCAGGACAGCGCCTGTAAAAGCAGGTATGTTGTTCACCATTGAACCAGGTATATATATTGAGGAAGAAAAAATGGGTGTTCGTATTGAAAATAATTTTTGGATCACCCGGAATGGCAATAAGGATTTGATGAAAAATATTCCAATTGAAGCTGAGGAGATTGAAGCATTGATGAAGAAGTAAATTCATTATTTTTACAATCATGAAAAAACAAGCAATAAAAAAAACTGCAAAATCTGTGCAAGTACAGGTAGATGTGTTATTGGTAAAAGAAGGAGAATTTTTTGTTGCTTTTTGCCCGTCGTTAAATATTTCATCTTACGGTGATACGGATAAGGATGCAAAAAAGGCTTTTGATGAAGCATTGCAATTATTTCCGAATGCACAGGCGAATAGAAAAAGCAAATTGAACTACAAAGAAAAATTTCCCTCCCTTTATAAATTCTGACGATGGTCATCAAAACTGTTTCAACAAAAACATTTATTCAATTTCCAAAGTTTTTGCTGCGTTATAAATACGCACTCATGCAAAAAAGCATGACATATAAAATAATATCATGAAAAACCTACCAAACCTGTTTACTCTTCTAAATTTAATCTTCGGTTGCATTGCCATTGTATTTGCTTTACAAACAGAACATATCAACATTTATACAAACGACGAATTTACCAGCAGCTTTAATATTCCGGAGAAATTATCTTACGCCGCATTGTTTTTATATGCAGGAGCATTGGTTGATTTTTTAGACGGTTTTGTTGCCAGGTTTTTTAAATCCTGTTCAGAAATGGGCAAGCAGTTAGATTCTTTGGCAGATGTGGTAAGCTTCGGAGTAGCCCCCGGAGTAATATTTTACCAACTGCTTCGGATGAGTTTTATCAGGGAAGAAAATGGCCTGGATGTGTCCGTTGTTTGGTTACTGCCTGCATTTATTTTTGCAGCAGCAGCAGCTTACCGGCTTGCAAAATTTAATTTAGATACGGCTCAAAGCTATGGATTTAAAGGAGTACCCACACCTGCAGCTGGTTTGCTGGTAGCATCGTTACCACTGATATTACACTATGGCAGTGGTTTTATTAATATCAGTGAATGGCTGGTAAACAAATGGGTGTTGTACTCATTGATTGTAATACTAAGCTGGCTGATGGTAAGCAGGCTGCCGATGATTGCTTTAAAATTCAAGAATTTTTCTGTAAAAAATGATATGCCCAAGATCATATTATTGGTAATTGGTTTGCTATCAGCAGTATTTTTAAAATGGCTGGCCGTTCCAATTATTTTCATTGCCTACATTATTTTATCTTTGGCCTTCAAAAACAAAACCACCACATGACATATACTGCACAAGTAAAAGT
>JAYVLZ010000049.1:0-11053 GCA_043759175.1 Chitinophagaceae bacterium
AAGCCCAATGAGGATAATGACCTTAACTGCAAAGAACTTTTGTACAAAGTTATATTCAGACAAACATCAGCCCCCGCTTATCTTATACTCCAAAAGAGAAGAGGCGGCACTTTCAAACATTTCCGAACATTTTATCTTCCAAATCATCATTTTATCTTTGGTCAGCAATAACAAAATCTCCCTGCATTTTATTTACACCCCCTATTGCTAATCAAAAGAATCCTATAATTTCATACTATGCCTTAAATCCCTCCTTTGGAGGGTGGGGAGGCTTTTTTATTTTCCAAATCATCATTAAATCTTGAATCAACAATACCCTCCATACCCTGCTATTCAGCAAATACTTTAAATTTTTGAACTGTCGTCTTTAAGTCATCCCGCCTAAGGCTGGAGGGATTTAGGAGGCTTCTCCTTTGGAGGGTGGGTAGGCCTGGCTTATATTTGCACAATGCAGCAGGCAAAAGACGATTTACAGGTAAGGTGGTTAAAATTGCGGATCAGGCTAAAAGAACAGTACGGTATTAAACCGGAAATGGATGGCATCCTTTTTTTAATTGGTGTACAGGAATTGGGTACCGGTAAACAGGTTTATACCAAAGAACAAAAGCAGGACCTGATGCATATAGCTGTATGTACATTACTTGCACAGAGTGGTTACTATTCGCTTGGCGGATATGATGAGGAGGGTTGGCCTCATTTTAATCAGTTAAAGCCATTGCCGGAATTTAATTTGTTTGAACAGGAAAACTTTTTAAAAGATCACGTATTGCTTTACTTTGATCAGTTTTTTAAAGATTGATACATACAAAATTGCAGCATATTTTATTTTCTAATCAACACCCAGGAACATTTTCATGAATAGATTTTTAAAGATTATTTTTTTAATCACTTCCTTTTTTTGCATTGCAGATTTACAGGCACAGATAAAAAAAACCACAGTAAAAAAAATAACTGCTCCGCAAACTAAATCTGCTAAAACAAAACATCCACCTGCCAAAGTAAAAGAAAAAATTCAGCCACTATCAGATACTGCAGTTACCAGGATTAAAATAATTACTGACCTCGGAGAAATGGTGGTTCGTTTATCTAACAAAACACCCAGGCACCGGGACAATTTTATCAAACTGGTAAAAAATCATTTTTACGACAGCCTTCTTTTTCACAGGATTATCAATACTTTCATGATCCAGGGTGGAGATCCTAAAAGTAAAAATGCTGTATCTAATGAATTGCTCGGAGAAGGCGATGTGGGATATACTATTCCTGCTGAGTTGGATTCCACACTGTATCATAAAAGAGGCGCCTTATGTGCTGCCAGAACGGATAATCCTGAAAAGGCAAGCAGTGGCTGCCAGTTTTATATTGTACATGGAAAAAAATACAGCGATGGTCAACTGGATAATCTTGGAATAAAAAACGGGGTTTATTTTTCTCCGGCCAAACGGATGACCTATAAAATAGCAGGAGGTACACCACAGCTGGATATGCGTTACACTGTTTTTGGCGAAGTAGAAAGCGGAATAGAGGTAGTGGATAAAATAGCTTTGTCAGCAAGAGATACCAACAACAGGCCGCTTACAGACATCAGAATGCAAATGGAAATTTTGCAATGACGGTTTTTTGTTTCAGGCAATAAAAAAACCAGCAGCAGTAATCAGGAATAAGAAAGTAGTTAGTTAACTTGCAGCAGTTTTTTAAAACGATCGTTAAATCTCAATTTACAAATATGAACATTCCATCTCAGTTACGCTATACCAAAGATCATGAATGGGTTTCTTTAGAAGGTAATGTTGCAACCATTGGTATTACTGATTTTGCACAGAGTGAATTAGGCGATATTGTTTATGTTGATATTGCTTCAAAAGGAAAAGCATTGGGAGCGGAAGAAGTATTTGGCACCGTGGAAGCAGTAAAAACAGTGAGTGATCTTTTTCTTCCTGTAAAAGGAACCATTACAGAAGTGAACCCGGCATTGGAATCACAACCAGAACTCGTAAACAGCGATCCATATGGTGAAGGCTGGATGATAAAAATGACGGTGGATAATCCGGCTGATCTGGATGCTTTGCTAAATGCACAAGCTTATACTGATCTTGTTTCATAAAACTGAATAACACATTTGAATAATAATCCTTCTTTTAAAGATTTGAGCGTTGTAAAATTTTTGCCAGGCACTGCCTGGTTTTTGTTTGTACTCATATTAATTTGTTTGCCTGGTAAAAGTATTCCGGAGGCAGGCTGGCTTGACTTTATTGACTTTGATAAGCTGGTACATGCAGGCCTGTTTGGGGGTATTGTATTCCTGTTTTGCAGGCCATTCAGAAAAACATCGTTCAACAGAAATGCAAAGATCCGCCTGTTTATAAAGATCACACTGGCCACCTGTGTATGGGGCATTACTACTGAATTTATACAGAAATTTTTTATACCGGGCAGGCAGTTTGATCTGATGGACTGGGCGGCAGACAGCCTCGGGGCTATTATTGCTTTTTTTGTAAGTAAAAGGTTCTTTGCCAGAACTCTTTAATCTTTTAAAATAAATCTGGCAGCCTTAACGTTTTGAAATCACCTGAAAATTGCAGCTTGTAATGCTTTTCAGTATATTTGCCTATATGTACCAGACAGACACAATGGAATACAACACCACACGGAAATATTTAATCATGAGAGAGTATGGCCGTCACATTCAGAAAATGGTGGATTATCTCCTGACAATTGAGGATAAAGAAAAGCGTCAGCGCAATGCGATGGCACTGATAGAACTGATGGGTTTTTTAAATCCACACCTGAAGAATGTAGAGGACTTTCGTCATAAATTATGGGATCATTTATTCCTGATAAGTGATTTTAAATTAGACGTTGAGAGTCCTTACCCCATCCCAACAAGAGAGACCTTGAAGGCAAAGCCTGAACCATTGGGCTATCCAAAAAAATATCCCAAATTCAATCATCTCGGGAAAAATATCGAGATCGTAATCAACAAAGCACTAAAAGAAGAGAACCCTGAAAAGCGTCAGGGCTTTGCCAATTCTATTGCTTATTACATGAAATTGACTTACAGTAACTGGCACAAAGAGCTGGTACATGATGATAATATTCAAACAGAGCTGAACAGCATTACAGATGGCCAGTTGGAATTTAATAACCGTCCGTTTGTAAAACACAGAACAGAGATTCCGGAAAGAGAAGATTACCGTTCAGGCGGCAGTGGCGGTTACCGTAAAAACTTTGGACAACGCAGTAACAATGGGGGTGGCGCAAGAGACAACAGAGGTGTGAGCGGTAGCAGAGATAACAGAGGCGGCGCTGGCGGCAGAGATAACAGGGGCGGCGGTGGAGATAACCGCAGCAACAACCGGAATTTTAAAAAGCGCTACTAAACAAATTCTTCAATCAATTTTATTTCACCCTGGTTCAATTCATTTTGACATCAGGGTTTTTTATTTACATTACTCACCAGCTTTATTTATTTTAGCAGCAGTTATCTCAACAATTATTCTTTACAATACAGCAACTACTATATGAGTTTATTTGAAGTAACCGGCGGAAAAAAACTTTCCGGGGAAATTACCCCACAGGGTGCCAAGAACGAAGCGCTGCAAATTATTTCTGCGGTATTGCTAACTCCTGAAAAAATTACCATCACCAACATACCCGATATTATTGATGTAAACCTGCTGATTGAATTGCTGGGAGAAATGAATGTAACAATTGACAGGGTGAGCAGGGACACCTGTATTTTTCAGGCAGATGATGTAAATATAGATTATTTGCACAGTGCAGCGTACCACAAAAAAAGCGGAAAGTTAAGAGGCTCTGTAATGCTGGCTGGGCCTATGCTGGCAAGGTTTAAAAAAGCTTTTATTCCAAAGCCCGGGGGCGATAAAATTGGCCGCAGAAGACTGGATACTCACATACTTGGTTTTCAAAAAATGGGTGCTTCTTTTGAATACCACGATGATGGATTTTTTTATTTGGATGCTCCACGATTAAGTGGTACCAATTTGTTGCTGGATGAACCCAGTGTAACAGGTACTGCCAATATTGTGATGGCGGCTGTAATGGCAAGTGGCACCACTAATATTTACAATGCAGCCTGTGAGCCATACCTGCAGCAGCTTTGCAAAATGCTTAACCGCATGGGGGCAAAGATCAGCGGCATTGGCAGCAACATGCTTACTATTTATGGAGTAGAACAATTGGGCGGAACAGAACACCGCATGCTGGCGGATATGATTGAAGTGGGAAGTTTTATTGGCCTTGCAGCCATGACGCAAAGTGATATCACGATAAAAAATGCCGGACTGGAAAATCTTGGTGTGATCCCTCAAAAATTTCAGCAGTTGGGTATTCAAATGGAATTTAAAGGAGACGATATTCATATTCCTTCTCAGGAAATGTATGAGATACAAAAGTATATGGATGGTGGTGTACTCACTATTTATGATCACCCCTGGCCGGGCTTTACACCAGACTTACTGAGCATCGTTTTGGTAACAGCCATACAGGCAAAGGGCAGTGTGCTCATTCATCAAAAAATGTTTGAGAGCCGTTTGTTTTTTGTAGATAAACTGATTGATATGGGTGCACAAGTTATTTTATGTGATCCACACCGGGCGGTAGTAATTGGATTAGAAAGAGAACAAAATTTAAAAGGCATTACCATGAGCAGCCCGGACATCAGGGCAGGTGTGGCTTTGCTGATTGCAGCATTGAGTGCAGATGGAAAAAGCACCATTCAAAATATTGACCAGATAGACAGAGGATATCAAAATATTGATTTGCGCCTGCAGGCATTGGGGGCAGATATAAAAAGGATTAAGTAGATAGTTTTTACAATTTTTAATGTATCATTCTAACTCAGCTTTATTCAATGCTTCAATCTTCATTTGATATTATACCAACATCGTTGCTGGAAGAATACACAAAAAATATCCATGAAGTGTTTTTAAATAAATACCAGCAGCTTCAGGAAAGTGAATTATCTATAGATACTTTTAGTTTTTATACTTCTGTAGCAGCAGTTTTTTCGAGTAAAATTGAAGGAGAAAATATTGACCTGGATTCTTATGTAAAGTATAAACGCTTTGGGGTGGAATTTTTACCTGATTATACACGTAAAATTGACGACCTGTATAAGGCCTATCAATTTGCCGGTACCAACAGCATTAACAGAGAAAATATTCAACAGGCACATACTATTATTACCAGCAATATTTTATCTTCTTCAAAAAGAGGAAAAATAAGAACTGGCAATATGTATGTTACAACTGCTGATGGAAGAATAGAATATGTTGCTGCAGATCCTTTTTCATTGAAGACGGAACTAAATAAATTTTTTCATGACCTTGATGTTTTAACACAAACTAAATTATCATTACAACAGGTGTTTTATTTTGCTGCACTGCTTCATTTGGTTTTTGTAAAAATTCATCCTTTTGATGATGGCAATGGAAGAACTTCAAGACTGATTGAAAAATGGTTTTTAGCCCGGCACCTGGGCGAAAAAGCGTGGCTGATCCAATCAGAACGAAATTATTATCTGCATCATCAAAGCTATTATAAAAATATCCGGAGCTTAGGTTTGGAATATGCATCGCTTGATTATTCTAATGCATTGCCTTTCCTGGAAATGCTTCCACACTCACTTACGTTAGCAGACAAAACTGAATAAAGCAATGTTAGGTGATGTTCATTTCCGTTTTCTTCCTTTTCTTTGCAAATGCCAATCAACAACAAGATCATCATTATCACGGCGCCATCAGGTGCTGGTAAAACTTCCATTACTCATCACCTGATGCAGACTTTTCCTCAACTGGCCTTTTCTGTTTCGGCAGCCACCAGGCAGGCAAGAGGTATGGAAAAAAATGGCGTTGATTATTATTTTATGAGTGCAGATGAGTTTAAACAAAAGATACAGCACAATGAATTTGTGGAGTGGGAAATGGTGTACGAAGGAAAATATTACGGCACCCTGAAAGCGGAACTGCAGCGCATTTGGGACAATAAACAAATCCCTATTTTAGACATTGATGTTAAAGGAGCTATACACGTAAAACAACAATTCCCAGATTCTGCCCTCACTATTTTTATTGAACCTCCCTCTGTGACGGAATTAAAAAACAGATTAGAAAACCGTGGTACCGAAACTGCAGAATCGCTGGCAGCAAGAGTAAATAAAGCGGCTTATGAAATTTCATTTAAAGACCAGTTTGATAAGCAGATTGTAAATGATAATCTTCAGCAGGCACGTGATAAAGCAGTAGTGATAGTGCAGCAATTTATTGATCAGTAGTTTTATACTTTCATTTTTGTCAATTGTTCAGGATCATCAAGTGTATGATATCTCGTTATTATAAATCAACTCTGTTTACTATTTTTACAATATGGACTGGATAATATCTCTTGTTGCTATTATAATTTCATTATTCCTGGTTGGTTTTTTTGCAGGTATTGAGATTGCTTTCATTTCTGCCAATAAACTGTCGATAGAATTGAAAAAAAAGCAAGGCACATTTAGTGGGAAGATTTGGGGGGATTATGCAGATCAACCAGCAAAATTTATTGGCACCACACTTGTTTGTTTTAATATCATATTGGTTATTTACGGTGTATTGTGGAGCAATTTGATGGGACCCTGGTGGGAATTGAATTTCTGGAAAAGGTTCAATACAGAGAATCCTTATATCCGGCTGATTGTGGAAACATGCTTATCTACTTTTTTCTTATTGCTGTTTGAATTTACTTTCAAAGCTTTCTTCCGGGCCAAGAATGAAGAGATATTGAGCAGCAGTTTTATCGGTTATATTGTTAAGTTTTTTTTCAGCATATTTTCCGGCGTTGCTAACCTGTTTGTAGATATTGCCGAATGGATACTGAAATATATTTTTAGTGTAAAGGTGAACGAGAAAAAAGATGCGTTCTCTAAAATTGATCTAGAATATTTTGTAAATCAAAACAAGCATTACGAAGAAGAAGACACTACGGAAATAAATAAAGAATTATTTGAAAATGCGTTGTCGCTGAGTGAAACCAAGATCAGGGAATGCCTGATTCCAAGAAAGGAAATAGAAGGCATCGATATAAGGACCAATATCGAAGTGGTAAAAGATAAATTCATCAGCACACAGTTGAGTAAGTTGCTGGTGTATGAAGAAAATATTGACAGTATCATTGGGTATATACACCAGCTGGATCTGTTTAAAAATCCACCAGATATAAGATCCATACTGCTGCCCATACCTGCTATACCGGAAAGTATGAGCGCCACCGACCTGATGAACAAATTCAGTAAGGAAAGAAAAAGCATTGCATGGGTGGTGGATGAATTTGGAGGCACAGCCGGCATTGTAACCATGGAAGATTTGCTGGAAGAAATTTTTGGTGAGATAAGAGATGAATATGATACAGAGGAGTTAATAGAAAAACAATTATCAGCCAATGAATATATTTTCAGTGGCAGGCTGGAGCTGGATTACATTACTGAAAAATACAAACTTGAATTTCCTGACAGCGAAGAAACAGAAACGCTCAGTGGCTTCATCATTCAAAACAGGGATGAGATACCTAAACAAAAAGAAACATACATCACGGGCAATTACCAGTTTGATATTTTAAATGTAAGCGATACCAGGATTGAAACGGTAAAGATGAAGGTGCTGAAATGATCTGTTGCCGGATAGATTTAATTACCTTGTTCTATTCTGCTCTTTTCTTCTCCATATTAAATAAGGCAGCTTAATTTTGCAGCAATGATTATTGCAGTAAACATCAGGGTGCTTTCAGGAAATTCGGAGATCAGCCACCTGCTGGTTGATTGTTTTGAGATGATGGCTGCCAATCAGCCTGAGCATGAATTTATTTTTATTGCTGAAAAAGAATTTGAAGAACAAAAAAACAGTCTTCAAAATGTAAAAAGGATTATTCTGTTTCAGCAATCCGCTAATCCATTATTCTGGAAACTTTGGTACAACTATAAACTCCCCTCATTATTAAAAAAAGTAAAGGCAGCTGTTTTTATTAGTGCAGACGGCATTTGTTCTTTAAGAACCAACCTGCCACAATATTTATTTGTAAACGACCTTGTATTTCTTCATCATCCGGAATGGTATTCAAAAAGATATCTTCGGTTTATCAAATCAAACAGCGTTGGTTCTTTGCAGCAGGCAAAAAATGTTTTTACATTTTCCAATGTTTTAAAAAATGAAATTGTACAGCAGTACAGCGTAGCTGAAAATAAAATAACAGTTGTACCGGCAACTTCCGGAAAAAAATATAAACCGGTTAGCCAGCGAACAAGAGAACAGGTAAAAGAAAAATATACTGATGGAAAAGAATATTTTTTATTCAGCGGAGCCATTCATCCACGAAGCAGCCTGGTGAATTTGCTAAAGGCATTTTCATTGTTTAAGAAAAGACAAAAAAGCAACATACAATTGATCATTGCTTCAAAAAATAATTCAGACGATGCTGCTTTTGTGGAAAGTCTGAAATTGTATAAATATCGAAATGAAGTAATCCTGATACCAGGAATTAACGAAGAATTATTGCAGAAAATAACCGCATCGGCGTATGCCTGTATCAATATTTCGCCTTTGCATAATGATATTGTCTCATTATTAAATGCCATGCAATGTGAAGTGCCGGTGATTGCTGGTAACTTTCATATAGCAATTGAAATATTAGGAGATGCAGCCTTATTTGTGAACTCATCCCTGCCGGAAAATATTGCTGAAAAGCTAATGTTGCTGTACAAAGACGAAAACAAAAGAACAGACTTAATAAAGAAAGGTATTGAGCAGTCAACAAAATATAGTTTGACTGAAACTGCCGATGTTCTTTGGAAAAATATCCTCATAACAATGCAGTCTGCATAAAGGCATAAACTTGTTACATTTGCACCACAATTAGCTAATCAGCTAATTAGCACATTAGCAAATTAACTTTATGAATCAATCAACAATAAAAATAGATGTACTGCTGGACCCCAATAAAATACCGGAGCAGATAAGCTGGAATGCCACCGACAGCCAGTCAGATATGGCGCAAAAAGCAAAAGCCATGTGCCTTGCCTTTTGGGATGGAGCGGATAAAACTGCACTTCGTATTGATCTTTGGACAAAAGACATGATGATGGATGAGATGGTAGATTTTTATTACCAGATGTTTATTACGATGGCAGATACTTTTAAAAGAGCTACTCACCAGGATGAACTGGCAGGTGATATGAAAAAATTTGCCAAAGATTTTTTTGAAAAATTCAGGGCAATTCAGTTAAAGGAAAACAAATAATTAGCTGATGTGCTGATTTGCTAATGCGCTAATGATGCGGTGCTAGGGTTTAACTTTTAAAATGGTTTTTTTAAACCAATGAAAAATCTTTATTCACTAAATAAAAAAAGTTCCAACACCCCTTTAGGGGATGGGGGCATTATATTATGGCTTTAGAAGAACAAATAATGGCTGAAATGAAACTGGCCATGAAATCAAAAAACGAAGCTGTATTAAGAAGCCTCAGGGCAATTAAGGCAGAGATCATCAAAGCAAAAACTGAGCCGGGAGCTGGCGGTGCTATTGATGAAGCCACCGAACAAAAATTCTTACAAAAAATGATGAAGCAGCGAAGGGATTCCCTGGAGATTTTTGAAAAGCAGGGAAGGGAAGACCTGGCAGCTAAGGAAAGAGAAGAGATGGCGGTGATAGAAAATTTTTTGCCAAAGCAATTAGATGAAACAAAAATTAAAGAAGCTGTGGCTAAGATCATTGCCGAAACTGGTGCAACTTCTCCTGCAGACATGGGCAAAGTTATGGGAGCAGCAAGCAAAGCATTGGCAGGCCAGGCAGATGGCAAAACCGTCAGTAATATTGTAAAGGAATTATTAAGTAAGTGACAGTGGATGTTTTTTTGCCGGATAATAATTATTTTCAAACCGGCATTGAATAATACTTGATAGAATGATTGATTTAATATTTGCTGTAATACTGATTATTGCTATTATTAAAGGTTTACGCAAAGGCCTTGTGGTAGCGTTGTTTTCCATTGTGGCATTTATAATCGGGCTTGCTGCAGCAATAAAATTATCAGCTGTTGTGGCAGTTTACCTGCAAAAAAATGTTGCTGTTTCCAATCATTGGCTCCCGTTTATTTCGTTCATCATTGTTTTTCTGGTGGTAGTGGTACTGGTAAACCTTGGTGGAAAGCTGGTGGAAAAAACTTTTGAAATGGCTTTTTTAGGGTGGGCCAACAGGTTAGGGGGTGCAATATTTTACATGATATTGTATATCATCATTTTTAGTATATTTCTTTTTTATGCTGAAAAAATAAACCTGCTCAAGCAGGATACGATCAGCAATTCAATTGCATATCCTTATATAAAACCATGGGGACCGGCAGTTATTAATACTTTTGGTAAAATCATTCCGTTTTTTAAAGACTCGTTTCAACAACTCGAAAGCTTTTTTGAAACGCTTTCGGATAAAATAGCTCATTAATTTGAGCCGTTATTTAATTTGAGGTAATTTTACTACAAATACTTATTTTTAAGAACTAGATTGATTGCAACTGCAATTCTTACTACACCAAAGGATGAATAATTTAATAAAACAAGACGGCAAGTTCAAATATATTGAGGAAGGAGAAGGCGAACCACTGCTGCTGCTGCATGGGCTGTTTGGTGCCCTGAGTAATTTTATGGATTTGATCAATCATTTTAAGCAAACGCATAAAGTGGTGGTTCCCATGCTGCCTTTACTGGAACTTGATTTGCTTCATACTTCGGTTGGGGGCCTGCAAAAATTTGTTCAGCGGTTTATTGAACATCGTAATTATAACAATATTCATTTGCTCGGTAATTCTTTGGGGGGGCACGTGGCGCTGGTACATGTGCTGAAAAATCCTGAAAGAATAAAGACCCTGATACTAACCGGAAGTTCAGGCTTATTTGAAAATGGTATGGGAGATACTTATCCCAAAAGAGGGGATAAGGATTATATCCGTAAAAAAACAGCACTAACTTTTTATGATCCTGCCATGGCTTCAGATGAACTGGTGAAC
>JAYVLZ010000050.1:0-15535 GCA_043759175.1 Chitinophagaceae bacterium
ATGATAAACGCACCGGACAGGCTCAAAACATTTCTCCTGAAATTGTAAGAAGCGGAAAGGTTCGTTTTTTAAGAACAGCACCGGTGTTGTTCAACCCCATCGATAAAAAGACATTGTATTTTGCAGGTAATGTTTTGTTTAAAACTACGGATGGTGGCAACAGTTGGAAAACCATTAGTCCGGATCTTTCAAGAGAAAGCTGGGATATACCTGATAATATTGGCATTTACAGAAGCCATGATATGAAGGATATGCCACGCCGTGGTGTAATTTATACCGTAGCCCCATCATACATTGATACCAATACCATTTGGGTAGGCACAGATGATGGATTGATTCATGTAACAAAAAATGGCGGTAAAACATGGAGCAACGTAACACCGCCTGCCATTACGAGTTGGAGTAAAATTTCTTTGATGGATGCCAGTCATACAGATGTAAATACTGCCTACGCAGCGGTAAATCGTATACGCCTGGACGATATGCAGCCGCATATTTATAAAACTACCGACGGCGGAAAAACATGGAAAGAAATTGTAAATGGTTTACCAAACGATCCGATCAATGTGGTGAAAGAAGACCCTGTTAGAAAAGGTTTATTATTTGCAGGAAGTGAAAGAGCCGTGTATGTTTCTTTTGATGATGGAGACAACTGGCAATCATTAAGATTGAATATGCCTGCAACATCTATAAGAGATCTGGTAATTAAAGACGATGATATTGTAATAGGTACACATGGCAGAAGTTTTTGGATACTGGATAATATTACATCACTGCGCCAGTTAACCAACCAACTTGTAAACAAGTCAACTATTCTTTACAAACCACAAAACACTTTTCGTGTAAGATGGAGCCTGTATCCGGATACGCCGGTGCCACAGGAAGAAGCAGCCGGGCAGAATCCGCCGGACGGTGCAATGATTGATTATTATCTTGCCGATAAAGCCACTGATATTAGTTTAGAGATTTTGGATGCAAAAGGAAAATTGATAAGGAAATATGCTTCCACTGATACCTTATATAAAATTCCGGATGTAAATATTCCGCTTTACTGGATAAGACCCCAACAAGTGTTATCTGCTGAAGCAGGCAGCCATCGTTTTTTGTGGGATATGCATTACACGCCATTGAATGTCCCACCATCCTATCCCATATCTGCCATCTATATGAACACTGCTCCGGATGCAACCTCGCCATGGGTGATGCCTGGAATATACACAGCAAAAATCACCGTTGATGGTAAAACTTACACTCAATCATTTGAAGTTAAGATGGATCCAAGAGTTAAGACAAGCAAAAAAGATTTGCAACTGCAGCATGATCTTAGTCTTGCCTGTTACAATAATATTTTAAAATGCAAAAAAGCTTTGGAAACAATTGGCGATAAAAATTCAACCAATGCAAAAGAACTTTCAAAATACGAAAGCAATTTTGGAAGAATACATAACAGTTTGCAGGATAGTGACTGGGCCCCCACAACACCAATGATCCAAGCAGCCAAAGAAACGGAACAGGCTTTCAATAAATTTTATTCAGCATTAAAATAAGCTTACTGTTTTTATAGCCTTAGTTAAGGGATTCATGAAAACGCCATAGCCATAAACTTCAGTTTTCAGTAGAGCCGGAGGCTCGAATTTATTTTATAACAACGGGTTTAAACCCGTTGTTATAAATGCAATTTTATCAGAGTGCCGTAGGTACGGTTCATTTTAAACTTTGTCTTTATATGGCCCGAGCCTATGGCTCTCTATTTAATTTGTTGCCTGTAAACAACGGATTAAAATCCGTTGTTACAAAATCTTCCGAGCCTACGGCTCTACAATTACGTGTCAAAAAGCCTTAAGCTCACAGATATGGCAAGGATACATTACTGCTTTTTACATCCTTCTAAAAAGTCTTTTACACCCAGTACAATTTTATCAACCATCTGTTGCTGAAAAATGGGGTCTAATATTTTTTCTTCTTCCTCCAGGTTACTGAGGAATAAAGTTTCAATGAGTGCATTGGGATATTCAATGGGGCTGTTCAGCATAAAGTTGAATGAGCCGGTGTTACCATATTCTTTTAGCCCAAGTTCGAGTAAGCGTTTGTAAATATCAAGGCTTAAATTTTTAAACCCAATATACCTGTAGAACGTACTGGTACCGCCTGCACGGAAAGGATCTTCTGAAGAATTTAGATGTACACTTAGCAACAAATCAGGCAGGCTGTCACGATAAAAAAGAATGCGTTCTTTGTTGTCAACAAATTTTTCTTCGTTTCGTGTCATAATAACTTTGGCGCCTTCTTTCTCCAAAGCTTTTTGCAATTTTAATGACAAGGCCAGGGTTACTTCTTTTTCATAAGTCCCGGTTGCTCCTACCCCGCCATTGTTAGTACCGCCATGGCCGGCATCTACTGCAATAATTAAATTATTCAATGAAAGATTTACAGGCTGTTTTTTTACTTTAATGATCAGATTGTTTCCCTGGTAAAAAATTTGATGCCCCCAATGCTGTGCATGTTTTAACTGAATAGTAATTCTGAAAATATCATCTGTCACCTGCTCATAATCCAACTTTTGAATTTCTTTTACATTCTGCATTTGAGTGATCCAGTTGGTATTACTGGTAGCGCCAAAAATGTCTACTACAATCTTTGACGGATCTGTTAACTGGAAAGACTGGTATGGCAATCTTGCAAACAATCCCACTTTGATGTAATCGTATTTTTCATCTCCATAAACATTCCATTTTGCTGTTAATGATTCTGGTGCAAATGTGCCTCTTGGAGCAAGATCAACCAATTCATCCGGGATATATGCAATGCGGCTTTTTGCTAATTGTATTTTATAATGTGACCCAACTTTACCAATAATTTTCAATGCAATATTGCTGTCGAGATAACCAATCTTGGCACCACCCAAACGGTCATCACCCAAACCATATTCCAAATGCGCCAACCTTCCGCTTGTAACAGCGATGTCTGATGCATAAGAAGACATCATTGAAAAACTGTATTTAGAAAGCTTAGTAACTTTTTGCTCTGTGGAATCCATTACGGTGATGGGAATTTTAGTCATTAAAAAACTGTCGGCAGGTTTCACCATATATTCTGCCTGGTATATGCCGGGCATTCCGTTGGTTTGACTAACGGGCATTTCATATAACACCACATCCCTGAATGCCCGTACCGAACTTCCCGGCAAAGCCTTCACTTTTATTTTTATTTTATCGCCTGGCTGTAACAACAAATCTCCTTCGGGATAAGTGACAATACTTTCAATATCCAACGTTTTCACCGTATCTACCGGTTTGGGTAATGTATAAGTATATTTTATTTTTTTTATGATCGTTTTAGATTTGCCTTCAGCTTTTATTGCAAAGCTGCTGTCACCGGGAGTAAGATTCAGCTCTAATGCAAAAGCACCTGTGGAATAAACCTTTACCGGTTGTTCATTGATAGTGACCTTACATGTTTTACAGGTGGAACCAATAATGAATTGCCTGGAAGAAAAAACAGCATTGGTTAATTTTGAGGGATTAACCAGTTTAATAAATGGTGCATTTATTTCCTGCCCCTTCAATAATGGCGGAGAAATAAATAGAAAAAAAAAGGAGATAAGTTGATTTACTAAAACTGAAATGGATGCATTACACATGATGATAAAACTACAATTTTTATGTTTGGTTGCTTAAAATAAAAATCTTACTTTGCTTAAAATTATAAAAAACGCTTACCCTTATCTACCTTAATTTTAGATGAAACCTCTCAGAAAATTAGTTACCCTTTTATTTATATCACTCTTAAGTATTGATGCCGCAGCTCAATCTGATTTTGTTTATCGTCCTTTAAAAGATGATTCTGCCCGTCTATCCGTAGTAAGAAAGATTATCATACAGCAATATAATCATGACAGCCTTTCCTTAAAGGGTGAAAATAAAAAATATATACTTGAAATTTTCAGGGACAGATTTAAAAGTATTGATGAATTATTTTCAGAGAAACAACTCATCAGTTCAGCAGAAATTAATGCTTATTTAGATAACATTACAAACGAGATCATTAACCAAAACCTGGAGCTTAAAAAATTAACCCCCCGTTTCTTTTTCAGCAGGGCTTATTGGCCAAATGCTTACAGCACCGGGGAAGGCACTATTGTTTTTAATATCGATCTGTTCAGAAAACTAAAAAATGAAAGCCAGGTTGCTTTTGTTCTTTGTCACGAACTGGCTCATTTATTTCTTAGCCATAGCAATAAAAAAATTGAAAAATATATTAGCACCATTTACTCTGATGAATTTCAGCAAAAATTAAGACAGCTTAAGAAAAAGCAATATGATAAAAAAGCTGAACTGGATAAATTAGAATCAGGTATTACCTTTAAGAGTTTCCGTCATAGCCGTGAATTTGAAAATGAAGCAGATTCTGCAGGCCTCTTATTTTTGAAAAACACCAGATATGATTGCAGGGAGGCGTTAAGTTGCCTTGCTTTACTGGATGAGATTGATGAAGAGAAGATGGATTTTACAAACCAGTTGCCGGCCTTTTTTTCTTTTAGCGAATATCCTTTTAAAAAAAGATGGATAGAAAAAGAAGATGCTTTTTTTGGTGTAACGGCAGATAATAAAGAAACCAAAGCAATTGATGATTCATTAAAAACACATCCTGATTGTAAAGTGAGAATTAAAAATCTCAGCTTTTTACTTGATCAATTACACCTGCAGGGTGGTCAGCAATTTTTACAAAGTGAGCAACAGTTTAACCAGTTACAGCAGCAATTTAGTTTTGAAGTGGCTACCTATTGTTTTTCATCCAAAAAAATTTCTAAATGTCTTTTCAATGCCATCTGCCTGCTTGAAAAATATCCGGGGAATGTTTATTTAACAACACTTGCAGGGCGCTGTTTTAATGAGCTGTATGAGAAACAAAAAGCCCACTATCTTAATAACATTGCAGAACTGCCATCGCCATTCAAAGAAAAAAATTACAATACTTTGCTGGAATTTATCGGCCGGCTTTCTCTTAGAGATATCGGGAGTCTGGGTTATCATTTCCTCAATAAATACAGCGCTTCCTGTGCCGCTAATAAAGATTTTCTAACTGTTTTAAATCAATCAAAAAAAAATTATGAAGAAGTAAAAAAATAAATCCTGACTCATTATCAATCTTAATTAATAATTTAACCTAATCAATCATGAGAAAAAAATTACAGCTTATTTTACCGTTTTTAATTGCGGTATCCTTACAACTGGCAGCACAAAACAAGATCAGTTTTGAAAATGTACGCCAAACTTACATCCGTAATTCAGGCCAGATAATGGATGGGGAACAACTGAAAGGATACTTTACCTTTTATGTAACAGATAAAAAAGACAGAAAAACAAATGCATACGCCATACAGATAGTAGATAACAATCTTAATAAAGTAAAAGAGATTGAGTTTGAAGATGACAAGAATATCCTGATACTGGAAAGCAGTTATAACGGCAATTCCATCATGTTTCTTTTTTACAACAGTAAAGAAAAAACACTGGAATACAGAACTTATGGATTTGATGGAAAACAGAAAAGCAGTTATACCAAAGAGATTAATAACAGAACCAAATGGCTGATAGAATCTACTTATGGCAAAAAATCAGAAGAAGGCCAGAATGAAGCAATATTCAGCGTGGGAAACCTCGGCTTTACCACTGTGATCCCTGTTAAGGAAGGTAAATACTTCAGCTATGAAGTAAATTTCTTTTTTACTGATCTTAATAAGCAGTGGACATTTGAAGCAGCAGAAGAACAGGAAGATAAAGTATCTAATGCGCTGTATCTTGGTGCTACAGATTCACTGGTAATATATGAAGTAATAAAGCAAAAAAGGCTGATGAGCAAAGAAGCACACTCCTGGTTGCTTGGATTAAATATCTACACCGGGAAAAAACAATTTGAAATTTCCACAGAAGCAGAAGATTATAAATTTTTCCCAATGAACATTGTGCCAATAGCAGGTAAAACAGAATTTATGCTGTTGGGTACTTATTACGAACCTGATGGCAGGGTGGCAAAAGATGCCAGTCTGGGGCTTGCTTCATGGAAATTCAATACTGAAGGCAAAGTTGTTTCAAAAAAATATAATTCATGGGAAGGGCCTATCGGCAAATATTTACCTACCGATTCAAGAGGCAGGGTGTCTGATGTTGGATACATTTATTTTCATAAAGTGTTGCAAACTGAAGATGGAAAATTCTTTGCTGTAGGTGAAGGATATAAAAAAGTAGTAAGCGGTTTTGGAGTTGCTGCAGGAGTGTTGGGTGCAATGGGAGGTGGCGGTTCAAATATAAGTATGATGAAACTGAAAATTACGGATATGATCATGCTGCAGTTTGATGAACAGTTTGATATTAAGAATGCTAAGATTTACGAAAAGAACAGCAACTCTGTTGAAATGCCCGCTGGCGGCAGTTACCTTACACCGCATACCATGGCATTAATAGCAAAAAGTTACAAAGCTTTTGATTATGATTTTACACAGACTGATAAAGATCACACTCACTTTTCTGTAGGCTACAGTGATTACGTAAAAGATGATGATTACAAGGGCCGCACATTTAACACCATCAGCTATGCAGACGCAAAAGTAACAACTGACAAGATCAACCTTGCTTCCAACAAGTCTACCTGGATGCGTTTATTTCCAGCCAAACCTGGATTTGTTATGATAATGGAATACTTCAAAAAAACCAAAATGATAGATATAAGATTGGAAAAACTGAATTAATAAGAAAGCTTTTATTCCACTCAACAAACAGAAGCCGCCCCATTGATTGGAGCGGCTTCTGTTCTATACTATTTTACTGTGGAAATATATTTTACAACGCATACCTACCATCCGCAATCAGCCTGTCTGCAATTCTTCTTCTTGCATCCTTGCTGTTAAATGGCATTGCTTTGGTAAAACGTTTCAATCCCAGCAACATCATTCTTTGTTCATCACCTTCTGCAAATCCGTTGATGGCTTCCTTGCCTGCTTTATTGGTTTTATCCACTGCATCATTCAAATAATTCCGCATCATATCTATGTAAACCTGGCTGGCAGCTTCTCCTTTTTTATCTACCATTTTTATTACTCTCAGCAAAGTGCTTTCAGCATTGAATGTTTCAATGGACATGTCTGCAATATTCATCAATATCTCCTGCTCATCATTCAGCTTCATCATCAGTTTTTGTACGGCCGCACCTGCCACCATCAGTATTGCTTTCTTCATATTTAAGATTGCTTTTTTCTCTGCAGCAAAAGTGGTTTCATCCTCATTGCCAAATTCAGGAATGTTCATTAGTTCTTTTGATACCGCCATTGCAGGCCCCATCAAATCCAGCTTTCCTTTCATTGCTCTTTTCAAAAGCATATCTACCGTAAGCAACCTGTTAATTTCATTGGTGCCTTCGTAAATACGATTGATTCTGCTATCCCTGTAAGCCCGGCTGATCATATATTCATCACTAAATCCATTACCGCCAAATACCTGCACTCCTTCATCCACCACATAGTCCAGCACTTCACTTCCATGAACTTTCAGCATGGCACATTCCACTGCATATTCTTCTGCAGCACCCAATAATGCTTCATTAAAAGGTTTGCCTGCAGCAGCCAGTTCCAGCTCTTTATCATCTATCCATTTACCGGTTCTGTACAAAGCACTTTCGCTGGCAAATATCCTGATAGCGCTTTCCGCCAGTTTATATTTAATGGCACCAAAATTTGCAATAGCTGTTTTAAATTGCTCTCTTGTTTTGGCATATTCTATCGTTCCGTTTAAAGCCATTTTTGCTCCCCCAATGGCAGCAGCACATAATTTAAGCCGGCCAATATTTAAAATATTAAAAGCAATAATATGGCCCTTGCCAATTTCACCCAGTAGATTTTCCACCGGCACTTTACAATCCTGGAAATACAATTGTACAGTAGAAGAACCTTTGATTCCCATCTTGTGTTCCTCTGCACCTTGTGTAAAACCTTCAAACCCACGTTCAACTATAAACGCAGAAAATTTATCACCATCAATTTTTGCAAACACGGTGTACACATCTGCAAAACCACCATTGGTGATCCAGCATTTTTGTCCGTTCAAAATATAATGTTTGCCATCAGCAGAAAGTACTGCAGCGGTCTTAGCGCCCAATGCATCACTGCCACTGTTCGGCTCCGTTAGTCCATAGGCTCCCTTCCATACACCGGTAGCCAGCTTGGGAATGTATTTTTGTTTTTGCTCATCGGTACCAAAATACAGGATCGGCAAAGTACCGATACCGGTATGAGCCGCAATGGCAACACTAAAAGAATAGCCGCCACCAAGTCCTTCATTCACCAGGGTGGAAGTGATAAAGTCTTTCCCTAATCCTCCATAAGCTTCGGGAATAGATGCTCCCAGTAAACCCTGTTGTCCGGCTTTATCCATCAACGATGGCATCAGGCCGGGCTCCAGTTTATCTATTCTGTCAACGATGGGATGTACCTCACTTGCAAGAAATTGCAGGCACATTTCTTTCACCATCAGTTGCTCCTCATTAAAATCTTCGGGAGTAAAAGTTTCAAACGCATTGCTTTCTTTAATTAACCATTCACCACCTTTTAGTAGTGTTGTGGTTGGAGTTGTTGTGCTCATAGTTGTAAATTTTTAGCCTCCCCCCAGCCTCCCGATAAATCGGGGGATTTAAGAAGAGTATGATTCTTTATAAATTATTTGTTTTAGCAAGAAGCATATTTTCAAATTATTAAATGCATTCAATAAAATTCTGATTCCCCTCTTCATAGTAAGAAAAGCATTCTGCCTTTTCATAAGCTGCCTTGTTCTCCCCCTTCGGGGGAGTTAGAGGGGGCTTGCTAAGTTATCATACACTTTCTGCAACACTTCTTTTGCTATTTCAATTTGTCCATTTGTTACGCCACTCAGTGCTTCATTTAACGTTTGATTTGCCAGTTCCATTGTTTGTTCCTGCAGTTGTTCAGATTCTTTTGTAAGATAGATAAGGTTGATCCTGCGGTCTTCTTTACTGGGTACTCTTTTAACCAGTTTTAATTTTTCTAAATTATCCACCAGCCGGGTAATGCTTGGCTTATCCCTGAAAGTAGCATCACACAATTGCTGCTGGCTCATGCCATCTTCCTTCCACAAATGATACAATACACTCCATTGTTCAATGGTTATATCCAGGCTGGCCTGCTTAAAATTTTTCTGTAGCCGCCTTGCAATAGCGGTACTCGCCTTACCCGTGATAAAACTATACAGTTCTCCTTTTTTAAATTGGTTGTTTGGCATATAGTTGTTTATGCAACTAATCAAAGTTAATGATTCATTTGAATTTTAAAAATTTATTTTTGTGTTACCGGCTTAGTGCAACATCAGACATCTCTATCCTATAAGGAAAGGTTATTAAGTTAAGATCAGTAAGATCAAATAAGGTAAGAAGGTTGTGTGCTATTATTATTTTTTTCTACTAAGGTTAAAGAAAAACCTTAGTAGAAAATAGTACAAAAAAATTCGATGACCTTATTATCACATTTAACAAATGACCTTTCATAAGGATGTATTGGTTTTTCACTTTTATGCCGCATTCCATTATGCAGCTTATCATCTTCAGTATTTCATTAGTGCTTTTTATCTGTTATGCTGCATTGATTATTTACTACCGGCAATCCTGGTTAAAAATTCCTTATTACACACCGGGAGAAATTCCTTCACCACCCATAAAAATTTCTGTTATTATTCCTGCCCGTAATGAAGAAAAAAATATAGTTGCCTGCCTTGATTCCATCTGCAATCAAACACTTTCTAAAGAACTGTACGAAGTGATTGTAATAGATGATCACTCAACAGACGCAACAGCAGCCATTGTAAAAACGTATGAAACAAAAAATGTAAAACTCATTTCATTAAAAGATTTTATTCAATCCCAAACAACCAACGCTTACAAAAAGAAAGCCATTGAAACCGCCATTACACAATCAACCGGTGATTTAATAGTGACAACGGATGCTGATTGCATTGTTACAAAAGACTGGCTTGATACGATCAAAGATTTTTATCATGAAACCAATGCAGTATTTATTGCGATGCCGGTAAGTTATAAGTGCAGCAACAGTTTCATTGAAATATTTCAGTGCCTGGATTTTATGACGCTGCAGGGCATTACGGGTGCAGCCGTTTACCAGCGAATGCACAGCATGTGCAATGGGGCCAATATTGCTTACAGCAAAAAAGCATTTTATGAGGCAGGAGGTTTTGCCAGTATTGACAATATTGCCAGCGGCGATGATATGCTGCTGATGCATAAAATATGGAAACTGCATCCCGATGCTGTTTATTTTCTGCAATCAAAAAAAGTAATTGTACAAACGCAACCTCAGAAAACAATTAAAGATTTTTTCCATCAGCGTATCCGCTGGGCCAGCAAGGCGGATAAGTATGATGACAAAAGAATTTTTAGGGTGCTGCTGCTGGTGTATTTTTTTAATGTACTGTTGGTAATCCTTCCCGTACTGTGCCTGTTCAGGAATATTCAATTTTCAACTTTCAATTTTCAATTTTCATTGTTTGACTTTTGGCTGATACTGCTGGTTTGCAAAACAATTATTGAATTATTTTTCCTGTACCCGGTAGCAAAGTTTTTTTCAAAACAACAATTGCTTTTTTATTTTCCCATCGCCCAACCGTTTCACATTCTCTACACAATTGTTGCAGGCTGGCTGGGCAAGTTTGGTACTTATCAATGGAAGGATAGAAAAGTGAAATAAGTTATCAGTATCACATTAATAGAGTTTTAACAGTTGCATTGCAGCAAAACAATTTATCCTATACTCTTTTATCAAAACTAAAACCATACATTTATGAAACTCACTTTACTTTCAACCTTGTTGTTTATTTCATTTACATCATCCGCACAAATAAAAAAAGGCTCTATTTTTCTTGGTGGTGATATTTCGTTTAATGGAAATAAAACTTCATCACAAAATAATACATCCTATAATTTCCATTCATCCAATATCGGGTTATCGATATCGTCCGGCATTGCGATAAAGGAAAACTTAATCGTGGGAATAAAATTGCTATACTCGTCAAGTAAGAGTAAAGACAACACACCATCCTACAATGTTTCAGCAAGTGCGGCAGGCGGTGGAGTATGGTTGCGGAAATATTATCCTTTATCCAAAGCCTTTTACTTGTTTATAGATGGCAATATCAATATTCAGGGTTTAAAGACCCACAATGAACAGTTATCCAATTTTAATTATAACAAATCAAGCGGCATCAATATAAATTTGGGAGCACTTCCGGGAATCACTTATCAAATGAAAAAGAAATTCTTTTTGGAAGCTTCTTTGAATAATTTATTTAATGCAGGCTATAGCCGTAATAAGATTGAACAAAAAGATAATCTTGGTAATTTATATAATTACAAACAAAGCAACTACGGAATCAGTTCATCCATAGGTAATGGCAGCAACCCATTACAGATTGGGGCAAGATGGATTATTTCAAAATAAATTAAGTACCGATAATTTATTTGCCGAGGTTGGGCACCTGCACATACATATCTTTTAATTTGAAACGGTAATCAATAGCACTCAGGTAAAGTTCATCTTCCAAACCATTGGCAGTATTGAGTATCCATTGTTTCCCATCACGGGTATATATTTCAATGCTGTGTTCCAGGCTGCTGATTAGTACATAATGTTTTAAAGAAGGAATGGAACGGTACAGCATAAACTTTGTGCCACGGTCGTAATCTTGGGTGGTTATTGAAAAAACTTCGGCTACTATAATTGGATTGAGTAAATTATCAAATTCAATATCTGAATATTTTTCATTCCCATCTGTAACTACCACATCAGGGTAAACAAAAAAAGATTTGTCAGCATTGTATATTCTCATCTGTGTATTCATCACAGCATATTCTTTATATTTTAGAAAGAACCCTAATAATGCAGTGACTGCAGCTACAATTTTTGAATGATTTGCTTTGGCTGGCGGCATCGGAAATAATTTCCCATTATAATATTCACTTCTGTCAAGTGCATTCCTTTCCTGATCTAAATAATCCTGTTCAGATAAATATGGTTTGGCGGCTGTATGCATAGAATTTATTTAAGCCGAATAATTTACTTTCCCCACTTTTTTTATTCTTCTGTTCATTATAGAAAACCACAAGGGTGGAAGCAATGACAACAGCATACTTCCTGGATAACCAGTAGGTAGTTGAGGTGTATTTTCATGATGCTGTAATATTTGATATTTCCTGCTGGCAAGGTAATGATGATCACTGTGGCGGCTGAGTTCAAACAGCATCAGCCTGCCCAATACATGATCGCTGTTCCAGCTATGGTGTGGCATTGCTCTCTCATATTTACCAGGAGCGGTTTGCTTTCTTTGCAAACCATAATGCTCAATGTAATTTACTGTTTCCAGCAACAGGACACCCATGAAGCCGACACATAAAAAGTAAAGTGTAACAGTTGTACCAAAACTGAAAAATATCAATGCAACAAAAGCAAGTTGAATAACATGTGCCTGTATCATTTCATTTTTCCAGTGGACTGCAGGCAAGCCTTTCTTTTGCAGATCAGTATTGGCAATTTTCCATGCAGAGAGATAAGAAAAAATAATGGTACGGAAGTAAAATAAATAAACAGGCTCGTTGTAACGGGCACTGCTGGGATCATCCGGTGTGGCTACGTTTTTATGATGGCCTTTATTGTGTTCAATAAAAAAGTGCATATAAAGTGAAGTTAGCAGCGACGCTTTTGCAAGATTTTGTTCAAACACATTTACCCTGTGTCCCAGTTCATGACCAACATTAATACCAAATGTACCGCAGAGTAAACCCATAGTGCAAATCCTTCCCCCAATTTCCCATGGGTTTAAATCTGTATGTTGAAAACCGGTTAGGAAAATATATAAAGCCACAAACTGTATCACCACAAAAAAATACAGCATGAAATCATACAATTTATCTTTTTTTGCGACTTCTTCTTGGGCTGCATTCATGTTTTTTTCATCAGGCTTTATTAGTAGTTCTACCAAAGGAATGATGATCCATGCATAGATCATTGGAGACCATGTAAGCCAACCGGTGGAAGTAAATGCCAAATAAGCAAGCACATAAATAGTAATTGGCGACAGGTATTTAAACACCCTGATGTGCATATGGAAATTTTTGTACCATAAAGTTAAACATTCAAAAATCAAGGCATAAAAAAATCCTGTAGCCGATCATGATGTCAAGTTACAGGATTTGGAAAAGCAGTATTTATATGCTTACTTAAACCTTGTGAAATTATTTCTTTAACGCTGTTTTATACAATATCCATCCCATCAATGCAAAGAATGCTACGCCCAATAGTTGATACGTTCCATGCCCAATTGCTCCACTAAATCCTGCTTCCATATTTAATTTATTCAGCAAGGCAGCAGGGCCATCAAAACCCGCCATAATAGCAAATATCACTCCTGCAACTGCTCCCCCTGCCACCAAACCTGTAGCAAATAAACTGCCTTTCCCCAACTCGTCCTCCTCTGCACTCCGTTGAATGTTTTTCCTTTTTTGATACATTTCAGCAAGGCCTTTTATGGCACCACCAGCAAAAATTGGCAACGTGGTACTCAAAGGTAAATAAGCACCCACCGCAAAACTCAATGCCTTGATATTACACAGTTCCATCACAATGGCTACAAATACGCCTGCCAGCACAAATTGCCAATCAAGATTATTAGATAATATTCCCCTGTCTAATGTTGCCATTAAAGTACCCTGGGGAGCAGGATAGAATTCACTGCCTATTGCATGCGTTGTTACTCCCTTTGCAATCATAGCAGCCGTTGGTTTATCTAAAAAATTTACGGTTAATCCAATTACGATTGATGAAACAATAGCGCCAACAAATAAGGCGATCTGCTGGTTACGTGGTGTAGCTCCAACAATATAACCGCTTTTCAGATCCTGTGATGTACCACCTGCATTAGCTGCAGCAATACAGATCATCCCTCCAACTACCAGCGCCATTGGTTCATATGCTTTTCCTGTCCAGCCAACTGCTATGAAAATTAAACAAGTACCCATTAATGTTGCAATGGTCATACCGCTGATAGGATTATTAGAAGAACCTATTAAACCAACAATCCGGGATGAAACGGTAACAAAAAAAGCTCCAAAAATTACTACCAATAAACCGATCAATAGTTTTTGACCAACTCCATTTCCCGGCAATTGCGGTAAGAATGCCATCAGTATTATTAGACCCAAACTCCCGAATAAAACAACTTTTATATCCAGGTCCCGTTCGGTACGCAATACTGTAACTTTTGTACCGTCCTCATTCCTGCTAATGGCGCCAACACTTCCTTTAAAAGAAGAAACGATAGTAGGAATTGTTTTAATTAAAGTAATGAACCCGCCTGCAGCCACTGCACCTGCGCCTATTTGCCTTACATAAGCATAATAAATAGCTGCAGAAAAATCATCAAAGGAATGCGTCAAAGGATTCCATCCTCCTTTACCTCCAGACGTTAATACATCTTTCAGGTAACCCAGCTTAACCAATTGAGCCACGATCACATCAGGCGGAACCAGCTTGGATAATAACGGGATCATCACCAGCCAGGCAAATACGCCACCTGCTACTAACACACCTGCTATCTTTGGACCAATGATATATCCTACACCCATGTACTCTGGGGTAATTTCACCACTCACCTTGGCACTTTGCAAATATTTATTGGTTTGACTGGTTATATATTTAGGTGTTTCGGCAATAATGTGAAATACTTTTTGAAGCAGCGCATATCCAAAAGCAATACCTAATCCCTGGAAAGCAGTCTTGGCAAAATCACCGCCTTTTTCTCCCGCTATTAACACGTCCCCACAAGCTGTTCCTTCGGGGTAAGGAAGCGTATCATGCTCCTTCACAATTAATGAACGTCTTAATGGTATCATCATTAAAGTACCCAATATGCCACCGAAGATTGCAAGGATTAGAATAGTAACATAATTAAAATATTTATCTCCTCCACCATCACTTAAAAACAAAAATCCAGGTAAAGTAAACACTACTCCTGCTGCAATACTTTCACCTGCACTTCCGGTGGTTTGAATAATATTATTTTCAAGGATGGTGGTTTTAAAAAACTTGCGGCCGAGTGTGATCGCAATTACTGCAATGGGGATAGAAGCAGAAACAGTCAGTCCGGCTTTTAATGCCAGGTACACAGTGGCAGCGCCAAATATCACACCGAATAAACTGCCCAGCAAAATTGATTTTACTGTCAATTCTTTCATTATTGTTTGCGGAGAAACAAAAGGCTGGAATATTTTTTTATCAGACATAAGCAATACCGTTTTTAGGAAAGTAAGATATATAAAAAAGGCGATACTGGGTTTGTACCGCCTGTGGTGAAAAATATTTTTAATTATTTCTACTTTGACAAGTCATGTTGAATCATTGTGATTTTGTTTAATTCTTCTTTGCAGATGTCGTTTATTTATTTGTTCCATGATTGCTTTTTCAGTTGCC
>JAYVLZ010000051.1:0-5842 GCA_043759175.1 Chitinophagaceae bacterium
GTCAAAGTAAAGTTCATATGCCTGAATCTGTTTTTCAATGGCAGGGATTGATTGCAATCCTTCTGTAAAACTGCCTTCCAAAAAATGTTTATTGAAAAACGAAATCGTTTTGTACACAAAACACTGGATGCGGTTATTGGCACTGCTCAATACAATATCACTGTTGCAAAAATGTTCAAACTTAGTCAGTGTTTCTTTTAGCTTCTGGTGATTGGCTAAATTAAAATGTGCCCCCATCAGGTTGTGCATTCCCTTTATATAAATGCCTGTTTCAATTTCCAGCATGTATGGTTCTTCTTCAAACAGGTTTACCCATTTCTGTGTGTACCGGTAGTATTGCAAAAAATCCTGTTTAATAAAAGCATTCCAGCAATAACTTTGATAGAGGTACAGGCGTTCGTAAAAGCCTTTGCATTTAACGGCTTTATCCCCCAAATGATTAATAAAAAATTCCTGCACCGCCATATCTTCTTCCTCATTGCGGCTGTGGCCGTTCTTGATATACCAGCTGTACAACTGCAGCGCCAGGTTACTCAGTTCTGATGCAAGCGACAATTGACCATTCACCCCGTCGGCTTCTTTACTTAATTGATCGGCCCTGTCCTGCATACTCCGGGTGATGTACAATGCCTCTATATTTTTTTCAAAAAATAATACCTGCTGCAGGTAAGTGAGCTGGTTATGGCTCCGGGCCAGGTCCTTCATTTTATCCAGCACTTTCAGGCTCTGGAGATAGAGTCCTTTATTGTACAAAATTCGGGCATGATCCATTTGTTCATTCAGTTGCATGTCAATATTACTGGCATCGGTTACCAGTCGCAGGCTGCTTAGTATTTGCTTGTACAAGTGTGCCTTCAGATTACTGAGCTGCTGCTTTTTGATACTCTCATTTTTCTTTAGGAGAAGGGCCTCATCATAGTAATCCATCTTGTCCAGTGCATCAAATAGTTGCACTCCTTTGAGTTCCTCCGAGGAGGAATTCCGGTTGGCATACAGCTTGAAATTGCGTTTTTCGCCCTTTTCAAGTGATTTTATAAGCTGGAACAGTGTATCGGTACTGCGGTTAGGCATCGTAATTTCAATTCTTTAAAAGCCTTACTGGTATTGAATTTTAGTGAAAAATAACCTGTTTATAAACCGTAAATGTATCGCTATTATGTAATCAGGAAAACACATTATCATATTACATTCGTACATAATCGAATTTAAACTTGTTGTTTTAAACAGGATAATAACAAAGTTAATTACCCCAGCCATAAAAAATTTTAAATTCTATGTCAGTAAATAAAATACAAATATTCGATACCACCTTACGGGATGGTGAGCAGGTTCCAGGTTGTAAACTGAATAGTAAAGAAAAAATTGAATTGGCGCTTAAGCTGGAGGAGTTAGGCGTAGATATCATTGAAGCAGGGTTCCCTATTTCATCTCCGGGAGATTTTAATTCCGTTAGTGAAATTTCCAGGATTATAAAGAATGCAAGTGTATGCGGCCTTAGCCGTGCGGTGGAAAAAGATATTGAATCAGCTGCAGCTGCTTTAAAGTATGCGGTAAGGCCACGAATACATACAGGTATCGGAACATCTGACCTTCATATAAAAGCAAAATTTAATGCCACACAGGAAGAGATATTGGAAAGGGCAATACAGGCTGTAAAATGGGCAAAGAATTTTGTAGACGACGTGGAATTTTATGCTGAAGATGCCGGCCGTACAGAGAATGAATATTTAGCAAGGGTAGTGGAAGCCGTTATTAAAGCAGGTGCCACGGTTGTAAATATCCCAGACACAACAGGATATTGTTTACCACACCAGTACGGCGAAAAGATTGCTTACCTGGTAAACCATGTTCCCAATATTGATAAAGCCATTTTATCCTGCCATTGTCATAATGACCTGGGTTTAGCAACTGCCAATTCTATTGCCGGGATCATAAGCGGTGCAAGGCAAATAGAATGTACCATTAACGGGCTGGGTGAAAGAGCTGGTAATACTTCTCTTGAAGAAGTGGTGATGGTTATCAAACAACACAAAGAATTGAATTTTTACACAGGTATCAATACCACTTTGCTAAATCCAATGAGCCAGTTGGTGGCGGATACAATGCGTATGCCGGTTCAATGTAATAAAGCCATTGTGGGTAGCAATGCCTTTTCTCATTCATCTGGCATTCATCAGGATGGGTTTCTAAAAAATGCACAGACCTACGAAATTATTGACCCTGCCGAAGTAGGTGCTGATGGTTCCAAGATTGTACTAACAGCAAGGAGTGGCCGCAGTGCACTGGCTCACCGCTTACGTAAATTAGGCTACGAATTTAACAGGGATGATGTAGATATTTTGTATGGTATCTTTTTAAAAGTGGCTGATACCAAAAAGGAAATAGATAATGAAGATCTGAATGCCATTTCAAAACAATATCAATCTGCAACAGCAACAGCATAAGTGAAGAGTATTTTAAAAATATTATTTAATAACATCTACAACTACCAGGTTTTTGAAACACCTGGCAAAAGGATTGCTTGCCAATATTTCATTTGTCCCTTCAGTTGTAATGCAACTATTTTATCTGCCCAAAAAACCTTATCCCAAATTCTATGAAAAAGAAAATTGCCATATTAAACGGAGATGGTATCGGCCCGGAAGTTACGGCCCAGTCTGTAAAAGTGTTGAACGCTATTGCACAGGAATTTGGTCACGAGTTTGAATTTAGGGAAGCATTGGTGGGTGCAGCTTCTATTGATCAAACAGGCACAGCATTAACAGCACAAACAATTGATATCTGTTTACAAAGTGATGCGGTATTATTTGGTGCCGTGGGAGACCCGAAATATGATAATGATCCAACTGCGACAGTTCGTCCGGAGCAGGGTTTGCTTGGCATAAGAAAAGCACTGCAGTTGTTTGCCAACATTCGCCCAATCACTACTTATCCATTACTGCAGCATCTGTCGCCATTCAAACCAAAACATTTGGAAGGAGTTGATTGTGTCATCTTCCGTGAACTGACTGGTGGTATTTATTTTGGCAACAGGCATACCAGCGAAGATGGAAATTACGCAAGTGATGAATGCTGCTATAGCAGAGAAGAGATTGAACGTATTGCACACCTGGCATTTCAGTCAGCGCAAAAACGCAAAAAGAAATTAACGATGGTTGATAAAGCCAATGTACTGGATACATCAAGGCTTTGGAGAAAAGTGGTAAAAGAAATGGCTGTTCAATACCAGGATGTAACGGTACAATATATGTATGCAGATAATGCAGCGCTGCAGATCGTTTTAAATCCCAAACAATTTGATGTGATCTTAACAGAAAATTTGTTTGGTGATATTTTGAGTGATGAAGCAAGTGTACTCAGCGGATCGATGGGAATGCTGCCATCAGCTTCAATAGGTAATGGCACCGCATTGTTTGAACCCATTCATGGTTCCTTTCCGGCTGCGGCAGGAAAAGATATTGCAAACCCAACGGGGTCCGTTTTATCCGCTGCCATGATGATGGATCATTTTGGTTTGTATAAAGAATCAAAGGTGATTCGCAATGCAGTGGATTGGGCCCTCCACAACAATTTTGTTACAAAAGATATTGACCCAATTAATTTTTATTTCACCAGCACTATTGGTGATCTGCTGGGTGATTATATAAATGGAAAAATTGTGGGTTCTATTCATAAAGAAAATATTGAGTTGAGGAAGTCAACGATTATATAACTTCAGGCCTCCCCAACCCCTCCAAAGGAGGGGCTTAAGAAGAGTTCAAAATTTAAGGTTATCTGCTGAATAGCTTGGTATGGGAGTTTTGATGATTAAAGAAATAAAGTTGATGTGGAAGAATCAATAGTTTATTAAAGATGAGAAGTACCGCTTCTTTCCTTTTGGGGAAGGAGATGGAGGATGAGGCCGGAAAGGTGAGGCCAAAAAAGTTCTTTGTACATATTTATTAAGGCGGTATATTCGCATTACAACAAACATCTATGTTGAAAAGCAGGTTATACAATGTCGTTACTCTCATCACTATTTTGGTGGTGAACGTCATTATTATTCCAGCCATCAATGGAGGTGCAAGTTGTATGTAACAAAAAAAAGAACTAAACATAACAGCAACCGCCTCCAAAAGAGGCGGTTTTTTTTTGCCCCCATCCCCTAAAGGGGGGTAAGGCAGGAGCTTATTAAATTACCAGTTTATTCTTTTTGTGATATTGATATTTAGAACTTTATTAGTTATTGTGGCAATCAGTATAAGGTTGACTTTTATTAAACACTTTAAATAACTCCCCTTTAGGGGATGGGGGTATGGCAAACTATTACAACAACGAAACAATCCTGTATTTGAACGGTGCTTTTGTAAAAGCCTCCGAAGCAACAATGGATTTATACAGCCAGAGCTTACATTATGGCTATAGTGTTTTTGAAGGCATCCGTTCATACAAAACAGTGAATGGAGAAACAAAAATATTCAAGCCAGTGGAACACTTTGATCGTTTGCAAAGATCTGCTGAAGCACTGAATATGCCTTACCACTGGACCTCAGAAGAACTGATTGAAGCAACTTACCAAGTGCTTCAACAAAATAACCTTCAGGATGCATATATCCGTCCGGTAATATATGCTCCAGCTAATATGAGCTTTGCAAAAAATGAACAATCATTTATTGTAATTGAAGCGTGGGAGATGGGATTGTTCTTAGGGGATAAATTAATAAGGGTAATGACGAGTTCTTATGAAAGGCCAAATCCGAAAGGATTTAAGATACATGCTAAAGCCGCAGGCCATTATGTAAATTCTATTATGGCCAGCCAGGAAGCAAAAGCTAACGGTTATGATGAGGCGTTATTAAATGATATGAATGGAAATGTAGCAGAAGGTCCGGGTGCAAATTTATTTTTTGAAAAAGATGGTAAATTATTTACCGCTGCATTAGGAAATATTTTACCAGGTATCACAAGGGCAACTGTTTTAGAAATCTGTGATGAAATAAATATTGAAGTGGAAGAAAAGTTTTTTACCACGGAAGAATTAAAGCAAGCCGATGCAGCATTCTTCTGTGGCACAGCAGCAGAGATTGTGGGTTTTGAAAGTTTGGATGATGTGAAGTTTTCGTTGAACTGGAATGATTCCATTTCAAGAAAAGTGCAGTTGGTATATTCAAAATTGGTAAGGGAAGATTTTAGAGAACCACAAAGCCAAAAAGACGAAATGAAAGAAGAAGAGGTGGTGGCATAGCCTTCATTGGTTTTAAGCCCCGGAGGGGCGGCATGTGAGTAGCGGCGGGTGCAACCCGCCGGGAAAAAGGAAAAAGTAAAATGTGGTGAGCCCCGGAGGGGCGATATGTAATGTGATAATATGAGAAAGGATGAATAATGGTATGGAGTAAAAGTGAGTCCCGATAAAAATCGGGATTAGAATAACACAACGATGTTTAATAGTAGTACAAAAGCTAAGTACATAAAATAATCATGGCGGAACTAAACAAATATTCAAAGACACTAACACAAGACGAAACACAACCGGCTGCACAGGCCATGCTGTATGGTATTGGTTTAACAGAAGAAGATTTAAAGAAACCACAGATCGGCGTTTGCAGTATGGGCTATGATGGCAATACCTGCAACATGCATTTGAATGACCTGGCAAAAACAATTAAAAAGGGTGTGTGGGATAATAATTTGGTTGGATTGATATTTAACACCATCGGCGTAAGTGATGGTATCAGCAACGGAACCGATGGCATGCGTTACAGTTTAGTGAGCAGAGATATTATTGCCGATTCCATTGAAGCCGTTTGCGGTGCACATTATTATGACGGGCTGATCGCCGTACCCGGTTGCGATAAAAATATGC
>JAYVLZ010000052.1:0-5995 GCA_043759175.1 Chitinophagaceae bacterium
TGATTATATTGATACACTTCAGTTGAGCGCCGGCATCTATACTATTTATAAAGATAAAATTTCTCTTACAACTGATATTTTTCATACCAAAGACACAAATGATGCTTATGAACAATTTTATTTTTCCATAGCCAATGAAGTTGGAAATAATTATTACGACCCATTGCTTATACCAGCTTTAAGAGACAAAGCATCGGATAATGAATGGCACTGGGCAAAGACAAAAGAAATAGATAAGGTGGCAAACAAGGAGAAGGAAAAACTAGTGCTTACCTATCACATGTATGCTCATCCTGAAATAAAAAAAGATACCTTCTTTAGAAATACAGAAAAAGCACTTGTCATAACTTCTGAATTCCCGCCAAGATATATTTTTGTAAACCTTTCTCCAGGAGGCCTGTTCCTGTTGCTACTGGTGGTGGCCATCATTTATGGTTTATACAGGCTGCTCCGGTATATCAGTTATCACCTGTTCTTAATAAAATTTATATCTGGCACTGATGATGATGAAACAGTGGCAAAAGAAAAATTGCTCCTGTTATACCGGGAGTTCAAAGCATACAGGGAATCCGTTGGTCAGCCGGTGGCCATCACAGAAAAAGATGTACTGGATTTACAAAAAGAATATGATCTGTATAAATTACTGGCAGAGGGGGCAGATGAATATGAAATGGAAAAAACAATGTTTGCATCACTGGAGAAGTATAAAAATTTCTTCAATTTTATTTGGAATAAATTTTTACCCAAAGAAAAATTTCTGCTGCTGAACTATGCTCAAAATGCTTTTTTAAATTTTAAAAATACTGAAGTGATTACTCACCTGCTGCAGGCGGGTGTATTTATGATAAAAGACGAAGAGTTAAAAATATTCAGTGTAAGTTTCAGATCATATGTGTTAATGCAAAAGCACAGCGTGGAGATGATACAACTGAAAAGTGAATTAAGACAGGAATCAACCTGGCAGTCATTCCGCCTGCCTTTGCTGTTTGTTATGCTTGGAGTGGCCCTGTTTATTTTCATCACACAGGAACAAACATTCCAGAAAGTTACAGCATTGCTTACCGGTGTTACCACTGTATTTACTTTACTCATGAAATTTTTTACTGATGGATCCAGTTTGTTTTCATCAAAGAAATAGGGAGAAATGAAGACATGTGAATGATGAGTTTTGTTGTTTATAACTATCAATTATTCATTATCAATTATCAATTACTCTTCAGCAACCCTGCTAAATTATTAAACGTTTTATACGGCCCTTTGGATACAAACATATTGTAGGCCCATGAAGGAACACTCCCTCCCGGATCAACAGAAAGATGATAGTGAATAGAGATATGTTTTTCATCTGCCTGGGTCACTTCCCATAAGCCATTAAAATATGGAACCCTCACTTTACCATCCTGTTCAGGCGCTTCATCTTTCATACCAGTTTGTTTAACGGTAAGTGTAGTATTGGTATTATTTTTATCAAACAGCATATTGATCACCATATCCCGGTTACGCAGCGGCCAGGGTAGTGAAGTTTCTGCATAATAGATAAATTCTTTGTCGCTGATATTTTTCACCATATGCGTTTGTTTGGTATTGTAAACCCAATGATTGTTGCCATCCACATTCTTTAAAACCGCCACCAGTTTATCAATGGTTCCTTCCAAAGTGCATTCCACTTTCACTGATTTAAAATTGGAGTTATTCATGGTGCCGGTATATACTTTAATACCATTCCCTTCTTTACTCAGTTCCCAGTTATCCTGGCAAAATACACATAGGGTATTGACTGTTAAAAAAATCAGCAGGATTGCTTTCGTTTTCATGTTGTTATTTTTATGGATGATCAATACAGGGCGGCAGAGAAGCATGCTAAGATTACAAAATTGACAGCGGATTTCAAAGTGAAATTTTGATATACAGTTACACATATTTACATGTTCTTAAATTAACTTTTACATTCCCCCTGTTTTACCGAATTTTGCCCATCTAAAAAAATGTCTAAATGCTACGAACCATATTCTTATCTCTTATTGCATCTTTTATATTTCATATTTCAGGAGCCCAGCCCGGCCGCTGGCAGCAAAGAGTTAAGTATAACATGAACATCAACATGGATATAAACACCAACCAGTTTAAGGGAAAACAAAAATTAGAATACAGCAATAATTCACCCGATGCATTAAGGAGGGTTTTTTATCATTTATATTTTAATGCCTTTCAGCCCAACAGCAGTATGGATGTACGAAGCAGGGAGCTGGGTAAAACCATCGTAAACGGAAGACCCGACTGGGATGGCCGTGTAAAAGACCGCATTCAAAATTTAAAACCGGATGAGATTGGTTATCAAAAAATAATCAGCCTTAAAATGAATGGCGTACCGCAGCCATTTAAATATCATGAAACCATTTTGGAAGTGAATCTTACCAAACCCATTTTACCAAAAACAAAAGTGATGTTTGATATGGAGTTTGAAGCACAGGTTCCTTTGCAGGTACGCCGCAGCGGCAGGGATAATACCACTACCGGCGTACGCTACAGCATGAGCCAGTGGTATCCAAAACTATGTGAATACGATTATGAAGGCTGGCACCCTACGCCTTATGTGGCAAGAGAATTTTATGGTGTGTGGGGAGATTTTGATGTTACCATTTCAATAGATAAGAATTATAAACTGGGTGGCACCGGCGCTTTGATAAACGCCGCTGAAATTGGCTGGGGTTACGATGTACCCGGAACAGCATTAAAACCAACAGCAAAGGACAAACGCAACTGGCATTTTGTGGGGAGTAATATACACGACTTTGTGTGGGCTGCCGACCCGGATTATAAACACCTGGTAAGGAAGATACCCAATGGAGGACCAAACATTCATGTGCTTTATAAAAACAAAACCAACGATCCTAAAAATGATACCGCATGGACAGCAGTAGCGGATGCAGCAGTGGTGGTACTGCCGTTTATGCAAAGCAAGTTTGGAAAATATCCTTATCCGCAATATTCGTTTATACATGGGGGTGATGGTGGCATGGAATACCCAATGGCTACTTTATTAGTTGGTCCCGGGCTGGGTACCGTATTTCATGAATGGATGCATAGCTGGTACCAGATGATGCTGGGCACCAACGAGAGCCTGTATGCCTGGATGGATGAAGGCTTTACTGAATTTGCTACTGATTTGGTACAAGCTTATTACAGGGATAAAGTAAGACGTGTAAAATATAAAGACAATGCAGCTTATATTAAACAATTAGATTCTGCGGCAGCACTCCTGCCTGCCGAACATTATGGCAGCTATCAGAGTTATTATTTTATGGCAAAGAGTCCATGGGAAGAACCACTCACCACACATGCTGATCATTTTAATACCAACACAGGATACAGTGTGGCTGCTTATTCCAAGGGTTGTATATTTATGGAGCAGCTGGGTTATATCATGGGTGCATCAACAAGGGATGAATTTTTATTGGAGTATTACAAGCAATGGGCATTCAAACATCCTAACTCGGCAGACCTTATCCGGGTGGCAGAAAATGTAAGTGGTATGCAGCTTGACTGGTACAAAGAATACTGGTGCAATACCACTAAAACAATCGATTATGCTATTGACAGTTTGTGGGAAGAAAATGGTGAATCAAAGATCCGCTTAAAAAGAATTGGACAAATGCCCATGCCAATAGACCTGCAATTGACTTTTAAAGACGGCACTACCGCCCTGCACAACATTCCGCTCAACCTGATGTATGGTGCAAAAAAAGCAGAGAACAGCAAACAGGAATATGAAGTGCATGAAGAGTGGCGCTGGACACATCCCACCTACGTAGTATCATTCAAACAAAAACTCACCAGTTTATCCAAAGTAGAAATTGATCCCGGCAAACGCATGGCAGATGTGGACATGCGGAATAATGTGCTGGAATTGAAGTGGTAATTTTTTTGTAACAGGCTTTGGTATTTTATGGTCCCGCCTCAGGCGGGATTGTGTCACTTCTACGGTATACCATTAAGGAACTTTTATTGAAAGCGGAGATGGTGAAACAGTTGTTTACTATATTGTAAAATCAGTAGCTGATGGATAATATTATTCGTTTTTTGTAAAATGTATTGACGCTATAACAATACAAAAAGTATAACATCAAAGACTTGATTGATTAATAACGATAATTTTTTTTCAATGATAACGTCTTATAGTATATATTTATGTGTTAGCAGCAACCAGTGAGGCGGTCAGCGTTTATTTGCAGCAGGAAATAATTTTAAAGTCTCTTACAATTTTCACGCAGCCCTTACTGAAAAGAATTTGTTGTGCGAAATTGATTAGCAGCTTTAACTTTATAAAAAACAAATTTAGTAAACCAAACCAACAGGCTTATGTTACTTCGCTTTTTATACAAACTTCGTTGGATAATCCCTTTTTTGGCGGTTGGAATTGCGACTTTTTGCATTCTCTATTTTGACCTCAAGCCACAAGAAAAATTTGCTTTAGCAAGTGCAATTTTTGCGGGCGCCGCTTTGTTTTACACATTCATTCTCATCGAAGGAAACGAAAGAACTTTCACTTATTACATCTTAGCGGATTGGTATAAATCTGACTTGAACAAACACCATGTAAACATATTTTACTTCACAAGTGACAATGACATAACAGACGTCACTCAAAGATTTATTGACGGAAAACTAACTCCCCAAGACGAAGAAAAATTTCAAAAAATTGCAGCGATACTGAATTACTTGCAAATATTGGCAACGTTCTACTTTGACAACAAAATAGATAGAAGTGTCATCAAGGAAAACTTTCGGCACATTGTGATGAAGTACTACAAGAAGTTTGAAAAACTAATAAAGTATAACGATAGCCAGCATCCAAACGACACTTTAAGCGCATTTGTTCGGCTTCATAATGAGTTTAGGAAAAGCTGAACTTCTCTTATCATCAGTGTGAAAAAGTAGTTCAGTTACTTAGACATTTAATTGATAAGAAAAAAAATTTGAACGCTTTTACAAATGCAGCATTCACATAACTCGACAGAACATGGCTGCTGCTAACATATAGGGCTTAAACGAAGTGCAGCGCAGCGGAACTTCGATTTAACATGGGGTTTGCTGCAAGGCTGGCTGGCGTTGAAGCAATGAACATTTTATCGCTATTGTGCTTTTGTTTCGGCTGGACAAACATCGCTGGGCTTTTGTTCATTCCCTGCAACGTCTTCCATCAAAAACTGCCACTCTATAAATTATAAGATTTTCAGCAACGTCAATGGGCAATGAGCTGAGCTGAGGACGGTGCGTTAATTAAATAAAAGAGGTTTGTATAATAGTAATCCTGCTCCGGCAAACGCAACGTCCTTGCCAATACACAAGGCTGGGAGAAACAGACGTTGCTGCGAACCAAACAGCAAACAGGAATATGAAGTGCATGAAGAGTGGCGCTGGACACATCCCACCTACGTAGTATCATTCAAACAAAAACTCACCAATTTATCCAAAGCAGAAATTGACCCCAGCAAACGCATGGCAGATGTGGATATGAGGAATAATGTACTGGAATTGAAGTGGTAATTTTTTTTGTAACAGGCTTTAGTATTTCATACTCCCGCCTCAGGCGGGATTGTGTCACTCACTTTTACTGCATACCATTATGGACCTTGTATCGAAGCGAAGATGGTGAGACAGTGGTTTACTGTACTGTAAAATCAGTAGCTGATGGATAATATTATTCGATTTTTCTAAAATGTACTGACGCTATAACAATACAAAAAGTATAACATCAAAGACTTGATTAATAACAATAATTTTTTTTCAATGATAACGTCTTATAGTATATATTTATGTGTTGGTGGCTAGCCTAAGGAGCATTCTACTTAAAATGAAATTCGTATAGGACACCTCAATCTGTAGACTTAAATTACAAAATTGGATTCGGCGTTTTTTCTCCAAAAAAGGATTTTATCAACCTTTAAATAAAACCAAACTTATGGTACAGCTTTTTTCTGACGAACAATTACTA
>JAYVLZ010000053.1:0-7353 GCA_043759175.1 Chitinophagaceae bacterium
GTACACTTCAATATTAACGGTATCGCCGGGTTGCGTATCTATGTTTTTTCCTCTCCAATGCAATGCAGTCCATTTTTTGGCTGGGCCAAATGCCGGTGATTCTATTGTTCCCGTTTTATATTTTAAGGGCACCGAAAAATTACCTTCCAGTTCATCAGAAGCTGCTTTACCCATTAATTGATAGGGAGCATAAGCGGGTGTATTTTTTCTAAAGAAATAGATAAATGGAAGGTTTTTGGTAAAGCTGTCAATTTTTGAAAACCCGATTCCTTTCAATTTATGATACAAAGATTTTCCTGAACCGAGTGTAGCTGTATCCTTTTGCCAATCACTGATAAAACTGGTATTGGCTATCATGCCAAGATTTGAAACAGACACATACATACCAGGTGGGATACTGTCTAAAAAGTCCATTGCTTTTTTTCTGTATGCCGGATCATTATAAGGGAATTCAAAAAAGTTACGGGAAGGTTTACCACAAATTTTCGTACTCCCAAAACGGCCGTTAAGCGGAGTTACATTATAATTTTGCCATGGCTCCATAGTAAGGCTGTCGTAAACATAAAATTGTAATGAACCATATTTACAGCCATATATTTCTAATTGCTGAAAATCCAGTGTCACAGTAATTCTGTCGTAAGGTGTATAAGGAAATAAACCTGTTTTAATTTGCAGATTTCGATTGGTATTTTTAAAACGGAACACCCCATCTTCGTCTAAAGCAATACTGCTGTTGTAAGTACTTTTGGTGTGTTGATAATAATGAGACTGGTTAAAACCTGTACTGCTACCAGGCAAATAAATAAATGAGAATGTATTCCACACAGGTTGTGTTGCATCCACCGGAACCATCGATGTTCTCCAGTAATAAACTGTACTGTCTGTAAAGGTTATGTTATTACCTGCAAACTGGATGATCCCTCCCGTTCCTGTTGCCGTATATTGTTTTTTAAACAAAGAATTAAATTGTTCTGTGGTATCAACTTCCATCAGGTACTGACGTTGTAAACTTAAAGGATTGGCTGTAGATGCAGTGAATGTGATGTTTTGCTGGTTTACTATTGAGTAATTGTAAGGCGTTACAGGGCGTACTTCATCCTCAAAAATGTAAAACTCTTTGGAAAGGTCATTATTGGTTTCATATTGTTCCATCACCCTGTTATCGGCATCTAAACTGATCATAATAGTGTTACGTCCTTTTTCCGTCAGCGGATTGATGGGAACAGTGAGCAATAAAGAATCAGCGTTTAATGGTGCCTTAATCAACTGGTTGTAGATAACCTGTATAGAATCATTTGGCAATTTTCTTCTTACAAAAACCCGGATTGAATCATTTACAGCCTTTCCTATATTCATCATTTTTACTTTCAGTGAAAAACTATTGTCCGCCACTGTTATCACACTGGGTGATATTTTTACCAATGGGTCCTCAATAGCATAATCCGGCAGTGTAAAATGATTGATTTTTATGGCAGGGTCACCATCAAGATTGATTTGCTCTAAATGGATACGGGTATAAAAGTCTAAAGAATTTTCATTACTGCCTAAATCTTCCAGTACTCTTTTAACCTGGCTCCCCAATGTATTACCATAAAGATCACGTGACATGGCATTATGCAACTGGTTATTATAAAAATTCAGGAAAGGCGGAATACCCAGTGAAGTACTTGCCAAAAACGCAATGCTGCCCCGCTGATCTGCCAGTACATACTTTTCAGAAATAGACATAATACCTGCAAGCCGCTGCGGATCAAAGGAGAAAAAGTTTCCTGCACTACATCCGCTAACATTAAAGAAAGAATATCTTCCTTTGTTATTATATATGTCTGGACTTGAAAGATTAAATGCAAGTGTATTGGCAGAAGAGTGCCCGAAATATCCAATCTCCGTAACACCTTCAGTGATCAATTGAGAAATGCGTTCTCCATTTGCCTGCTCAACGGCAGAACTGGATGTTTTTTCAAAGGTCTCTACCCGTGCTCCCATCATACTATCTTCCAATATTCGTTTGTAATTATCCATGTATCCTTTAAACTGTGCATTCTCTGAACTATCGGCACCGCCTACCACATGAATGATGTTTTTCATCCAGGCTTTGTCGGCAACATAAGCACTGGGGGTTGACTGTACCTGCTCATATTCTTTTACTTTATTAAGATAACTTTTCAATTCAGTTCCACTTACTGCAGACACTCTTCCTATGGGAATAAGCGGTACGTGCTTGCCAGGTTCACATGCCAGTAATATATCTGATGCAGGCCATCCAAAAGTTGGAACAAGGTCCAGCTTTTCCATTAACGGATCGGCTTCATTCTTTTTATAATCAATAGACGTAATTCCCTTTCCGATAAGAAAAACAAATGCTGGTTTGGGATTAAATTGCTGGTAAGCAAACTTTATAAAATTGCGTATAGCAGCCGGGTGCTGCTTAATGCCAAAAGCAAACTGATCCGTCAATTCATCTATTGAAACTACTACAGGTTTAAAACTGCCCCCTGCAGCCGAGGCCCGGTACAGTTTATATTCATTTACATAATCGTTGCCGTTACCATCATTATACAAAACAGGGTTGCTGATGATCAGGTAATTTCCCTGGTTTGCAATCATACTGTAGTTGATAAATGTTTTAGTGCTGGCCGTATTGATAGTAGTGATATTAGCTGCCTCTTCGCTTACTAAAATAAATTTCCTTACATTATCTGTTGAAGCTGGCAATGCAAACCTTACTTTACCTGCAACAGCGATGTCGCCTGTATATCTTCTGCCATCATTCAGGCTGTACAATACAGGCTGTTGAGTGCCATTACTAAAATTCTTTATTTCTAAAAAATTACCGGAAGCTGATGGTTGTAATTCAAAATAGAAATTCTTTGAGCCATTAAAATTAAAAGTGGCCGGATAAGTAAGCGCTATATTGGCCACCACTACCCTGTCCACAGGATTAGAAGAAGTGCCATTCATTCCCACCTGCAAATAATTGGGATTGGCCAGCAGACTCAACGGCAAATTATCAATACGTTTTCTAACCGTATCAAAAAAGTTCATGGGGGTATTGAGAATAATATTGTTAAAAAATTTTACCCGCAGGTTCCTGGTATTTAAAGCATTGCCAAATGCTGAAATGTAAAAGGAAACTCCATTTGCAGGACCGGCTGTATATACATTAAGATTATCAAATTGTTTGTACAGATCGCAACAGGGTGCAGCATCACTGCTAACCCAACCCTCGCCCATGTCATATGAAGATGAGTAAACAAACTCTCCTACAAATACTGCATACCCACGGTTATATTGCGATTTGTAAGGTTGTGCCACAGTACGCAAAAAATAAGGGTCCGGAGGCAGCACATTACCTGCTACATCATTATTGGCATTGTTGTAACGCAGATTTCCGGGAAATGGATTTACCGTAAGAAAAAAAGAAGCGGTATCGGTATGCAAACTGAAACTGTCACACATCTGGAACGAAGGTTTCATGTACAATTCCTTGTCCGGAACACCATCATTCATCTTCCCCCAAAACTCAATATAATCATTAGCGCCAAATGGGCCAGATGGAACAGAAGTATATATCCTTACCTGCTCACCATTGCGCCATAGCTGAAAATATTCAGCAGGTGTATTGGTTAAACCTAAAGAACTTAATAATGATTGATTAATCCTGTACAAACCTGTTTTACCCAATTTAAATTTGTAATAGGTTTTGTTATAATCAATCCAGCTGTTGTTCAACTGTGCCTGTGATGTGGTGGCCGTTATTAAAAGAAGCGCTATAATTATTTTTCTCATCTTAAGGTAGTATTGATTCGTTTTTTACTTAGTTTTCTTTTTTAGCCAGGTTAAGCCTCAGTGAAAAAACGTGGGTATATAATGGGTTTGACTGGTTTGCCAGGTTGGAGAATGCATAATCAATTGTGACATTTTTAATTTTAAATCCAGCGCCAAGACTGGGCTGATAGATCCATACTTTCTTTTGATTCATTGAATCAAGGTCAGATAAACCTTTTTGAAAATTGGTTACGCCTGCTCTTACATAAAATACATCGTTGATGCTGGCTTCTAAACCTATACTGGGATCCACACTTACAGCCTTACTGCTCAGTAATGTATTTCTTTGCCCGTCAAAGGTTAAATTCAGATTAGCTTCTGCCAGCAATTTTATTGCATTGCTGATCTCAAAATTATATCCACCTCCCACTACTAATCTTGGTGCAGTAAGCTCGGTTGATTTAACAGGAATATCATTATTGGTTAAATATAAAACTTGCTTCTCTTTATCTGTAAACTTAAATGACCAGGCGTTAAAGGTGGTAGTAATGTCTCTGACAACAATACCAAAGCGCCATTTATCCTGATGAATTTGCAGACCTGCGTCCAATCCAAATCCCCATGCACTGGCAAACTTTCCAACTGTGCGGCGGATTATTTTTGCATTTACACCAAAACTCCAGTGACCTTCTTCTGTTTCCTTTATGGTTTGAGCGTATGAAAGCAATAAAGCATAATCAGCTGAAGAAAATGTTTGAATATTATTATAATTGATGCTGCCATCAGGCTCTACCAGGAACAATGTATTGGGAATATC
Source organism: Chitinophagaceae bacterium (assembly GCA_043759175.1). GTDB lineage: Bacteria > Bacteroidota > Bacteroidia > Chitinophagales > Chitinophagaceae > Ferruginibacter. The sequence goes on from JAYVLZ010000053.1 coordinate 4,586, forward strand.
ATCTACGGCAAACCTTAAAAGAGATACACCCAATGTGCGGCTGTTATCCTTTATAGGCAATGCTACAGAAGCATAATCAAACTTACCAATACCAGCGAAATATTCTGCATGCATAATGTTGATGGAAGGATTATCTTTTATTGAAGATAATCCGGCGGGGTTCCAGTATCCGGCTGTCCCGTCTTTAACTGATGCCACCTGGGCGCTGCCCATTGCCAGTCCTCTTGCCCCGGCACCAATATTCAGGAATTCATTTGAATATTTCCTGAATTGAGCGGAAGCACTGTTAGCAAACAGCAAAGCACTCACTACAAAAGCAGAAAGTTTTATGTTTATCATGTTGTTTTCCCTGGTGTTTGTTGTTTCCCGTTATTGGATATAATACCCCCTAAAACGCATTTTCCATCAGTAAATTGTGCTCTCTCAAGTCAGTTGAAAATGGGGGTAAAACACAAATTTAGCAGTATTGGAGTGAAAAGAATGGGCCTGTTTTACTCACAATACCGCCCCGTAAGATTATAAGACGCTCCTTATTTAAAAAAGGCTGCTTAATAAAAGTCATCCACCTGAATAAAAGGTCCTTATAGATATTTGATGTTCAATAAAAAAGTGGAGTGCTGATTCCAATACTTGAAATATCTGGCTAACCAATTCTATTTCCCGATTTTTGTAAGCACATTTGCAAAAAAAAATCAGACTAATATTCAGCATATATGAAGAATTTGATAGCAGAACTGCAATGGAGAGGAATGATCCAGGACATAATGCCGGGAACAGAAGAACAATTAGCAAAAGAAATGACCACCGGTTATATTGGCTTTGACCCTACTGCCGACAGCCTCCATATTGGCAACCTGGTTCCCATCATATTATTAAATCATCTTCAAAAATGTGGACATAAACCAATTGCCCTGGTGGGTGGTGCTACCGGCATGGTGGGTGACCCCAGTGGTAAAAGTGAAGAGAGAAATTTATTGAGTGAAGAAATCCTGAACCATAATCTTGCCTGTATAAAAAAACAGTTACAAAAATTTCTCGACTTTGACAGCAATAAACCCAACGCTGCTGAAATGGCAAACAATTTTGATTGGTTCAAAGACTTTACTTTTTTAGATTTCATCCGTGATGTAGGGAAGCATATCACAGTGAATTATATGATGAGCAAGGACAGTGTAAAGAAAAGATTAGAGGGTGATACCGGGATGAGTTTTACTGAATTTACTTATCAACTGGTGCAGGGTTATGATTTTTATTACCTGCATAAAAACAAGCATTGCAAACTGCAGATGGGTGGCAGCGACCAATGGGGTAATATTGTAACAGGTACTGAATTGATAAGAAGAAAAAGTGGTGGCGAAGGTTTTGCATTTACCTGCCCATTGATCACCAAAACGGATGGTGGTAAATTTGGAAAATCAGAAAAAGGAAATGTTTGGCTGGATGCAAAAAGAACATCTGCTTACCAGTTCTACCAATTCTGGTTAAACACCGCTGACGCAGATGCTGAAAAGTACGTTAAGATATTTACCTTTTTATCAAAGGAAGAAATTGATGCTTTGCTTGCTGCACACAAAGGCAATGAACACCAAAGAATATTGCAGAAAAAATTAGCAGAACAAGTTACCTGTTTTGTTCACAGCAGGGAAGATTATGATTTTGCAGTGAATGCTTCGCAGATATTATTTAATAATGATACGGCGGAAATACTACAACAATTAAATGAAGACCAGCTATTGCAGGTGTTGGATGGCGTACCAACAGTAAATATTTCAAAGTCTGCCCTGGATGCAGGAATTGACATTGTAAGTTTTTTGGCCGATACCAAAATATTCCCAAGTAAAGGTGAAGCAAGGAAGATGGTGCAGGGAGGTGGCGTAAGTATAAATAAAATAAAAATTGACACTATAGAACATGCCTTAAAAACAAACAGTCTGCTGAATAATAAATTTATTTTAGTGCAAAAAGGAAGAAGAAATTATTACCTGGCGGTAGTGGAATAATTATTATTTTTTTGCTTATAAAAGGAGTCGTTGAAATTAAATTTTAACGACTTTTTTATTACTGAATTTTATAATCTTTTTCGGTTTTGATCAACTATTTTAATTCCCTGGTAAAGTTTTTTAAGGCTTCAGTATTTATTGGCTTTTTGTTAGTAACATCCAATAGTATGTTTCGTAAAATTAAAAGCCATGAAAAAAATTATTATTTTATTAAGCGTATTTTGTTTGCTGTCTAAATTCCTGCATGCACAGGATAAACTTAACCATTCAGCTATCACTACCATTGCAGAAGAAGATAAATTAGTGAAAGCAGGCGCTGATGACATTTATGTGCATATTAAAGGAACAGGCAGCAGTGTTGTATTTGTTGCTGGTTTGGGAGAAGATCATAAAACCTGGCATCGGGTGCAGAATAATATTGCCGCCATTGCACAAACAGTCAGCTATGACCGCTCGGGTCTTGGTAAATCATCCTGCAAAGGAAACCAGAAGGATCTGAGTTCACTTGCATTAGAACTAAAAAAAACATTACAGTCAGCAAAAATTAATAAGCCTTACCTGCTGGTGGGCCATTCGCTTGGCTGCCAGATCAGCAAACAATTTGCTGTGATGTTTCCGGCAGAAATAAGTGGAATTATTTTTATTGATCCAGGTTTTAATGAAGAGCTGCTGGAGTTAACATTGAGTGATTCCGTATGGCAGCAAAGGGAAAATGAACTGAAAAAATACCGCCAAAAAATAGGCATTGCAAGAGAAGCTGAATTAAAA
>JAYVLZ010000054.1:0-4101 GCA_043759175.1 Chitinophagaceae bacterium
TTCATCGGTTTTTATAAAAGGTTAGCAGGTAAATCTGCATATATTTAAAGTTAGTGATTACAAAAATAAAAAGCAGCATCTGAGAACAGATACTGCTTGTAAAAAAATATCACAGAATTTATTTTTGCTTATGAGCTAATACATATTTACCAAATTCAATCAGTTGTGCCGGCTCTATATATCCTTCTGAAACAGAAACAGATCTCTGATCGGCATCCGTTATAATTAATGTTGGATAAGCCCTTATCTGGTATTTTTCTGCCACAGCTAAACCATCTCCCTGTTCCATATCCAGCGCTACATTAATAAAATTTTTATTAAAGAATTCGCCTACAGCCTTATCGGTAAATGTATTATTTTTCAACATTTTACAGGGGCCGCACCAGGATGTATATGCATCCAGAAAAATTGGTTTGTTTTGTTTTTTTGCTTCCTGCAGGGCTTTACTCCAGTTTGCTTCCATAAATTTAATGCCCTCTCCTTTTTCGTTATTACTGTTTACAACGGCATGTTTAACATTCATATGCGGCTTAAAAGCAAATATCATAATTGCTGTAAAGACAAGCAAGCCCGAAAAAAATATTTTCCTGTTCATGTTTTATAATTAATACTGCAAGTTTGTTTTTTTCATTCAAACATCAATGCTGTTTAACATTTTATTAAACAGGTAAATAAAATAATTTAGTTTTAACTATGAAAAAAATGTTACTTGAGATAAGGGCTTGTACTGTTTGCAAAAAAAATTTGCCCAATGCCCCTAAGCCTGTACTTCAAGCGGGCATTCATTCTAAAATTGTAATTATTGGCCAGGCACCCGGACAAAAAGTTCAAAACAGTGGCATTCCCTGGGATGACCAAAGTGGTAATGAATTAAGAAGATGGCTTGGCGTAACGAAAGAACAGTTTTACGATGATACCTTATTTGCATTGGTACCTATGGGTTTTTGTTATCCCGGTAAGGGTAGCAGCGGCGATTTACCACCAAGACCTGAATGTGCCCCGCTTTGGCATGGACCTTTGCTGCATAAAATGAAAAATATAAAGCTCATCATACTTATTGGTCAATATGCTCAAAAATATTATTTGAGCAAAAAATTAAAACCTACGCTTACCGAAACCGTAAAAAATTATAAAGAATATTTACCGGATCTTCTTCCATTGGTACACCCATCGCCCCGCAATAAAATATGGCAAAAGAAAAATCCCTGGTTTGAAGCAGCGGTAATACCCCAGTTGCAGAAAATAATAAATCAGTCTTTAAACATTAAATAACATACCAACATGAAAAAAAATAATTCTAAACTAATAATAATTTTTTCAATACTCTGCCTTTTGCAAAACACCTTGTTTGCTCAACCAAAAGAAAAAAATGAACATAGCAGTAAACTGTTGGTTGGTGCCGAAGTGCAATGGTATCCTGCCGGCTGGATAATTGGACCATCAGTAAACTATTTTATTACCCCAAAGCATGTTTTAAATGCCCGGTTAGGAATTAATATTGCCAACCGTAAAAATTTCAGTGGATTAAATGATGATGAAAAAGGAAATGCTTTTGGCGGGTCGCTGGGTTACCGCTTTAAATTTACACCGGGCAAAAGTTCATTTTTCCTGGGGGCACGGGTTGATTTATGGGGCATGAAAATTAAATGGAAAAATAAAATTGGTACTCCCCAGGAAACAAACGGCACAACTAAAATCACCATCTTTCAACCCACTGCAGAACTTGGTTACTGGATTAAATTCAAAAACAGTAAAATGAGTCTTTTATTTTCTGCCGGTGGTGGTGCCGAGATCAATATTAAAACAACCGGCAAGGAAGTTGGACAAGGCGGTATATGGCTATTAGATGTTTCAGCTTTTTATGCGCTTTAAATTGTATTGCAAAATCAATAGCCTTCATTGCTTTTTATATTTGCTGTAAAAAAAAATTATAAAAAAATTTCATTTTTCCAACAGCAATAAATCAATATCCGGCTTTTTACCAGGTAGAGGAATGGCGAATTTTGTTTTTAATATTGTATTATCATTAAAGAATCCGCAGTTGCGTAAATAAAACTTTCCATCTTCTACTCCGCCGCCATAATCAAGCCGGTAGCCAATATTAGCAGTGGCATCACCGGTAAACAGCATTTTTGTTATTGGTTTCCATTCACCACTCTTAGTTACCAACCATTGATTATGATACCAGGCTTTACGGGTAAGGCAACCGGTTTCGGGTTCAAAGTTTTCCAAAAAGGAATGTAGTTTTTTTAAGTAAGTGGTTGTTGCCGGTCTGCTAAAGCTTGCAATTAATAACCATTTCTTTTTTTCAGCCGCATAAAAATATGCTGTGTAAGTTGTGTAATTATTTTCGGTTGGTTTTGCATGAACAAGAAATTTATAGGTCTGGCCTGCCTTCCAGTTGTATTGCAAATAACTCTGTCCGCCCGAACCCTCATTACCAAACTCCCCGGCATGCACTTTATCTCCCTTTTTAAGTAACCATATTTTTTTATTCTCAGGAATTTCTTTCGGGTTATCGGTAACAAAAGGGCTCCACACCGAAAATAATATTCTTCGTTCTTTGGATGAATTTACCTGCATACCAAAATACCCTTCTGCAAACCCATCGGCCATAAAATAAGAACCAATCACATCATTTCCTTCAGGTACGGTAATTTCATTATAGAACCATTCAATATCATCATTCACTTCTGAAAGATCATAATTGATATGTACCGAAGGGCCCCGTCGTCCCCAATAAAAATAATTGCCTTCGTTATTTTTTACAAAAGCGGGTTGGCTATCTGTTGCCGTACCGTCTATGAACAGATCACTTACATCGGCAAACAGGTTTCCGGTTTTAGCGGTTCCCTGTGCAGTTATTATTATATAGCCTGGCTGTGTAATACGCCATTCGCCAATTTCATATTCCTTATCAACCGTTCCACTAACACTGATTGTTTTGCTTATTCCATTAATTGTCCATTGCAAAGTGCTTTCTCCTCCGGGAACATGTAAAACAGCAGTCAATTTAAGTGTTCCGGGTTTTTGAATTTTGATATAGGTACTAAAAACAGCATCGGCATATTGCCAGTTCTTCCATCCTTTCTCAGTAACCTTTTCGTCTCCATTCTTTGATTTTGCTGTAACCCAGGAGTTTCCGCCAAGCGGTATCCTAATTTTACCAGGTGCAGACTGGCTGTAAGTTTGATTGCAGATCAATAAAGCAAGCACAACAATTTTATAATACAATGATTTCATCAATGCTAATTTAGCAGATATTACCGGATTAAATGAACAGATGGTACACAGAAAGACAAACCAGGGGGCAACAATAAAAAAGAGAGCTTCGTTTGAAACCCTCTTTCCCGTTTTGGTAGTCCCGCCAAGAATCGAACTTGGATCTAAAGTTTAGGAAACTTCTATTCTATCCATTGAACTACGGGACCGGTTGAATATCGAACAGGGAACAACGAATGTTGAATGTTGATTTTCAGGAGGGCAAAAGTAAGGAATTCTTCTTTTGGTATTCATTCATCTTGAATTTTTACCCCAAAACCTTCTTTAAGCCCCGCTAACTCTGAATTGCTATCCCTATCTTTGCCCTCCTAAATTTTTAAGATTATGAAGTGGCTGAACGTAGTTATTAAATACCGTTTATGGATTGGCATCGTTTTTCTTGCCCTTGCCATTTTTACCAATATACAAACCAGTTTTTGGCCTTCATTTGTATTATACCTGGTTGCTGCAGTAGCAATTGTGGGCCACTTTTTATTTGGCCCCATGCGTTTAATACAAAGTTTTATGGAAGAGGGTGATATGGAAGGTGCCAAAAAAGTGGTTGATTCCATCTGGTTTCCGGCAATTCTTATTAAACCGGTTCGTTCGGTTTATTACACCATCAAAGGTAACCTGGCCATGGTTGATCAGAATTTTGAGCAGGCCGAAGTGATGATGAAGAAAAGTCTTTCATTGGGTGGCGGCGCTTTAACCAAACAGGCCGAAGGACCAAACAAACTGCAACTGGGTATGTTGTATATGCAGAAAGGAGATATTAAACAGGCAGAGAGTTTTATACGCCAGGCCATAAGAGCAGGTTTACCAGATAATGAAAATAAT
>JAYVLZ010000055.1:0-2284 GCA_043759175.1 Chitinophagaceae bacterium
CTTTAATGGTTGGATGCTCGCAATAGATGTGTCCACACGGTAGGTACAAGAGAGTGACACAACAATGTTGAAAAAAGATTAAATGCTGGTAACAAAAAAATAATTAATTAATAACCCCTTTAGAGGAAGGGGGCAAACAAATTAAATTTACAATGCAAACACAAACATCAAACATGAAAGAGTTAATACAGGAAAAATGGAACAAGCGTCCATTAATCATCAGCGGCCCATGCAGTGCCGAGACGGAGGAACAAGTGCTGGAAACCGCTACCAGGCTGGCTAAAACAGGTAAAGTAGATGTGCTTCGTGCCGGTATCTGGAAGCCACGAACCAAACCAGGATTGTTTGAAGGTATTGGTGCAAAAGGTTTATCCTGGTTAGCACAGGCAAAGAAAATAACCGGTTTACCAACCACCGTAGAAGTAGCAACCGCCAAGCATGTAGAAGATGCACTGCATTTTGATGTGGACATGCTTTGGATCGGCGCAAGAACTACCGTGAATCCATTCAGTGTGCAGGAAGTGGCTGATGCTTTACGTGGTGTGGATATCCCGGTGCTGATAAAAAATCCAATCAATCCTGATTTGGAATTATGGAGTGGTGGTATTGAGCGTATTCAAAAGGCTGGCGTAAAACAAGTAGGTATGATCCATCGTGGATTCAGCAATTATGGTAATACTGAATTTCGTAATGCACCCATGTGGCACCTGCCCATTGAAATGAAACGCAGGTTTCCTGAAATGATATTGATCTGTGATCCATCCCATATTTGTGGTAACAGGCACATGTTGCAGTCCATTGCACAAAAAAGTATTGATCTGGATTTTGATGGTGTGATGATAGAAAGTCATATTGATCCGGATAATGCATGGAGCGATGCAAAGCAACAAATTACACCAGAACGTTTGGCAGAATTGCTGGATGGTTTGATCTGGAGAAGTGAGCATACGGATAAAGCAGAATTCCTAACAGCACTGGCTACCCTAAGGGAGCAGATCAATCACCTGGATGATGAATTGCTTACGCTGATTGGTCAGCGTATGAAGATTGCTGATAAGATTGGAGTATTTAAAAGAGAAAATAATATTACTATTCTGCAAACGAACCGATGGAATGAAATCTTACAGAAGGCCACAAAAAAAGGAGAAGCACTGGGATTGAGCCAGGAATTTATCACCAAGTATTTTGATGCGGTGCATTTGGAAAGTATCAATCATCAGAATAAGGTGATGAATAATCCCTCCTAAATCCTCCCCGCAGGGGAGGACTTTGAGTAGTACTATTATTTGAATAGCCTTTTATTTACAAGAAATACTGCATGAAAATTATTAAAGCATCAGAATTAGCAGGTTCTTCAGAAGCCTCTCCGCTAACCAGCGGAAGGTGGGAGGGGTCTTATTATTTTGATGCTTCCTTTTCTTACTTAGAAAAAATAGTTTCGAAAGAGAAAACTATATTGATTACGGATGAAAATGTGTTTGCTGCACAGCAGGCAAAATTTGAAGGCTGGCAAACCATTGTAATTAAAGCAGGGGAACAATACAAACAACAAAGTACAGTTGATAATATTATTCAGCAGTTAATAGAAAAAGAAGCAGACAGGAATACATTTATCGTTGGTGCAGGTGGTGGTGTGGTTACAGATGTTACGGGTTATGCAGCCAGTGTTTACATGAGAGGATTGAAATTTGGATTTGTGCCCACTACAATTTTAGCAATGGTGGATGCTGCTATTGGTGGAAAGAACGGAGTGGATGTGGGAGCGTATAAAAATTTAGTTGGGTTAATTAAGCAACCGGAATTTTTGTTGTTCGATTATTCGCTGCTGCAAACTTTACCAACTGCTGAATGGATCAATGGATTTGCTGAAGTGATCAAACATGCCTGTATAAAAGATGCTGATTTGTTTTCACTGTTGGAAAAAAACAGCATAGAAAATTTTCAGTCTAATAAAGATTTGCTGGCTGCATTGATTGAAAAAAATGTACAGATAAAAACAGCGGTAGTAGTAGATGATGAATTTGAAAATGGAGATCGTAAGCTGCTCAACTTTGGTCATACACTTGGGCATGCTATTGAAAATATCTACCAGTTACCGCATGGACATGCAGTGAGTGTAGGTATGGTGGCGGCTTGTGCCATTTCTGTAGCCATCAATCATTTTGATCCTGCAGAAAAAGAAAAAGTAAAACAACTGATAGAAAAATACCAGCTTACTTCCTCCATTTCTTTTGATAAAGAATCCATCTGGAACCTGCTGAAGATGGATAAGAAAAGAGTGAGC
>JAYVLZ010000056.1:0-6188 GCA_043759175.1 Chitinophagaceae bacterium
GGATTACGAAATAAGCACGGCATCGACGGAAAATTAAATTTATCTGCAACTGTCAGCAATGGATATATTATTGTGCAGGTCGATGATAATGGAATAGGCCGTACAAAGGCGGCTTTATTAAAACTAAATAATCCGCTCCACAAAAAATCATTGGGCATCAAAGTAACCCAGGACAGGATTGCTATTTTTAATAATCTTACCCAGAATAGAAAAGCAAAAGTAGAAATACAAGACCTGCCTGAAGGAACAAGGGTAATAATATGGCTTCCGGCAAGTACGCATACCTGACAGGATTGATTTTTATAAAAGAACAAATTGTGCGGTTAAAAACTTGTCAGACAATTGTGAATAACAACTACCCCTTTTTACACAAAAACTTTACAGCTTTTTAGAAACAGTTGGGAAATTGCTGTGTCCCGGCGGGGTTTTCACAGCATACTCTAAAAATTATTGAACTCCATCCGTGAAACCCCGCCGTATAAAGAGCTACCCATTTTTTGCACCCACACTAAAAATTATTTAACTTCATGTAATGGCAATAAAGCTAAAACACAGTGATACTTACTCCACTTATTTTGTCACCTTTACTTCCGTCCCGGCGGGGTTTTCACAGCATACGCTAAAAATTATTGAATGCCCCCCGTGAAACCCCGACTTGTAAGGCGCTATCCATTTTTTGCCCACACACTAAAAATTATTTAACTTCATGTAATGGCGATAAAGCTAAAACACAGTGATACTTACTCCACTTATTTTGTCACCTTTACCTGCACGGAATGGATATCTTTATTTGAGATCACCAATACGTACGATATGGTGTATAAGTAGTTTGATATTTTAAAAACCAAACATGATGCTGATGTGGTAGCTTATATAATAATGCCAAATCAGCATCATGTAATTCTGCACTTTCACAAAGCTGGCTTCAACCTTAATACAATTATTGCCAATGGTAAAAGGTTTATGGCTTGTGAGATCATCAATCGTTTGGAAAATAAAGGCAATAAAGTTTTACTGGATCGTTTAAAAAGTATAGTAACAGAAAGGGAAAAGAAGAAAGGACAGTTGCACAAAGTATTCAAAGATTCATTTGATGCAAAAGCCATCATCACCCATCCGTTTTTATTGCAGAAAATAAATTACATCCACAATAATCCCGTGAGTGGAAAATGGATGCTGGCAAAAGATTTTATTGAATATGAACAAAGCTGTGCATCATTTTATGAAATACAGTTGGTGAGACATTTCAAACCAATGCATTATCTGGATTTATAAAAATCTTTTAAAATTCATGCAGTGAGAGTTCATGCTTTGTGGTGCTTTACACGTCGGGGTTTCGCTGTAAACAGTTTTATACTTTGTAGATTTTTATTGCGAAAACCCCGCCGGGACAGAATACCATTGTGAATAACATTACCCCCTTTTACACAAAAACTTTACAGTTTTTCAGAATCAGTTGGGGAAATTGCTTTGCTATTAATTCTTGTACTGAGTGGATGGAGTTACTCCTCAATAATAATACTTCCAACCCTGTGCTGCCAGCAATTGTTTTGGCTGATACACCCGGTTATTTTTTATTACCCACTCTACCCTTCTGATGTTGCTGATGTTTTCAGTGGGGTCACCATCAATTAAAATAAAATCTGCTTCCACACCATCTTTTATTTGTCCATATTTATTTTGCAGGTTGCAATCCAATGCTGCATTGTAGGTGGCAATCTTTAATACTTCATTTGCAGGAATGCCTGCCTGCACATACAGTTCCAGTTCATGATGGAGTGCATTGGCTTCTCCTCCATCCGTACCTGCCACCAATAAAATACCATTGTCATATAATTGCTTTAGCATCTTCATCATATTGCTGAAGGTAGCTTTGTAAGAGGGTTTGTTTGCTTCACTCCCAAAAGGATTTTGAATAGAAAGGGTGGAAAGATATTCCTGAGGAAGCCAACTTACAACTGGCTTCAGGTAATTGCTGGTATCACCTTTAAATTCATCAAACATTCCCTGCCATACATTCATGGTGGGATCTAATGCTACATTTTTTTTCTTCATCAGGCTAACAAAATTTTTTACTTGTTCACTTTGCAAATCCAGCTGCCCGGCATGGTCACCCACCAGCCGGAAACGTGCCGGCGTTCTTGTATCAATGGTATCTCCCATAAAATTCAGGAACATAAAATTCATGTGTGTCACTTCATCATAACCACTGTTGATAGCCTGTTCAGCGGTCATAAACGCAGGTATGTGCCCACATAAACGCATGCCCAGCTTGTGTATGTGAGCAGCCATCGGAGCTACCCATTCAGGTTTAATGGCACTGTATAATTTTATCTGCTGAAAACCAAGCTCATGATATTCATCAATTGCTTTGATGCCTTCTTCCACAGAAGTGATCATCTTTCCTGTTGGCCCCTGGAAGGGATCTTCTTTATCAATAAAACCAGAGAGATAACTGATATCAGGCCCCAGTAATTTGTTTGCTTCAATTTGTTTTTTGTGAGTGAGCAAAATATTATCATTGCCCATATCCCTGATATGTGTAACACCCCCAGCTAAATAGGAAGCACCTTCTTCCTTTGAATAATGGCCATGCATATCCCACAGACCGGGCATTAAAAATTTCCCTTTGCAGTCAATTACCGTTGCTGCTTTTGCAGATGTTGCTTTTGAAGACGGATAAACAGCAGTAATCTTTCCATTTAAAACTTCCACCGTCATATCTTTTTGTACGGTTGCATTGGAAGATTGAAAAACATTCGCATGGATAAACACAATGTGTGCATCCAACAGTTTTAAATTGTTTTTTACTTCATTTTCATAATACCCCTGACCCGCTATTTCCTGCAATGTAATTAGTGAGTCAACGATTTTTTCATAGCCTTTTTTGATATTAGACGACCAACTGTTAACTGTTGCAAAGAAATGCATGTCGTTTGTCATCCATACATAAAATGGCGATGGTGAAGGATCAAAATACACAGGGACTAATTTAAGCTGTTCCATTTTTCCATTTAATGAAACGGATTTTAGTATTGGTTCGTCAGCATGCATAAAACCATCCGGCAAAACAGCAGCCTTCCTGTTTGGTTGTTTTAATATCCATTGAAGAAACAATTCAAAAGTGGCTGGCGCAGTATTAGCAGCGTACAATTCATTATTAAATTTTTTGGATTTTCGTTCACCATTCACAGTCCACACGGCAGAATCTCCTTTCAAAGAAAAATTTTCTGCATAAGGATTTTTGTAATAATCAATGCCTGTAATGCCGAGTGAATTAATAAGGCCATTTGCATTGATATGGATTACTGTTGTGGTGCTGTCGCCACGGCCACGGTCATTGAACTGGTATGCATAATGATATTCATTTGCATTGCTTTTCCATACTTTTTGTCCGCCCTTAATTTTTCCTTTGCTCACCACAGAATAGTAAGTGGTATCCTGTGCTGTTAGTCCGTATGAAGTGCAGAGCAACAATAAAATTATTTTGATATTTCTCATATTACCTGTTTGAAAGTTGTTATAAATATAATTGATGAAATCTGAGAGTGCAAGTTTAAGTTGCTGCTTTATAATCAAAGAGAGAAAAAATTTCTACAGTCTTACCAATGTAATTTTATTTTTAAAGCATTTTAAGGTTGCTGTTTATATGGCAGGGTAATTGAAATTATTAATTTAAAATCAAAACAATTAAATTAAAAAACATGCCATACATTAATTCTATTCAGAATAACACCGAGCCTGTAAAAATTTATTATGAAGATCTTGGTAAAGGAAAGCCGGTAGTTTTTATCCATGGCTGGCCACTCAGCGGTGCCATGTGGGAATACCAGGTAACGCAACTGCCAAAACAAGGTTTACGCTGCATTGTTTATGACCGCAGGGGCTTTGGCAAATCAGACCGGCCTTTTACCGGGTATGACTATGATACGCTGGCCGGAGATTTGAAATCATTACTGGATGAACTAAACCTGGATAATGTAACGCTGGTGGGCTTCTCCATGGGTGGCGGGGAAATTGCAAAATACTTTTGGTTGTATGGTGGAGCAAGGGTTTCTAAAGTGGTATTGATAAGTGCAGTAGTTCCATATATGCTTCAAACAGTTAATAATCCAGACGGTGTGCCACAGGAAATTTTTGATACCATGTTAAAAGGAATGATGGATGACCGGCCATCTTTTTTAGAAAGCTTCAATAAAGATTTTTATGGCCAAAGTTTGCTAAGTCATCCTGTTTCGGAGGCTTATTTAAACAGCAGCCTGAACAAAGCAATGGATGCCTCTCCCATTGCGACTATTGAATGTGCCAAATCATTTTCATCTACCGATTTCAGGCAGGATGTTTTAAAGATAAACGTACCCACTTTAATCATTCATGGAGATGAAGATAAAACGGTTCCCATTAAAGCAACAGGCGAAGCATCTGCAAAATTGATCAGTGGGTCTGTGTTCAAAGTGTATGAAGGAGCGCCGCATGGTTTATGGTTTACAGAAAAAGAAAAATTAAACCAGGACCTCATTGATTTTATTTAATTTATATGCCGGCAAAAAAAAATTAGTATGATAAAGAAAACATCTCCAATAAAAAAAGAAGAAGAGGTTCAGCAAAATGCTGATGAGCATATTGACCAGGATTATCCGGGCTTTCCTCATGCACCTTCAGAGAAAAAACATATTACACCCAAAACAGTGACAGAGAAAAAAACAGCTGCTGTTACTATAAAACAGACTGAAAAAACTTACGGCAAATAATTGATCACTATCAGGCGCCGAACTCCCGTTAGGTGTTCGCTTATATGGATTTTCCGGATACTCCTGTTTGGTTTCATTGGGGTTACTATACCCACTGCTTTGTCTATCGTTGTAAACTCATGCTTTTTGCCTTCCAGGCGTTTTTTGTTTGAAGTTGGTATATATACACTCCATCCGGAAGTATAGATCCATTCTTATTTTTTCCATTCCATGATATGATATAGTTACCTGCCGTATAGTCCGCATTCACGAGGGTTTGAATTTTTTGTCCTGCCATGTTATAAATATTCAGCATAACATGTGTTGGTTCAGCGATACTGAAGCTGATCTTTGTTTCATCCCGGAATGGATTGGGATAGTTTTGTAAAAGCGTGAAATTGTTTTTGCCGGTAAGCTCATTTACACTATTATTTTTCGAAGCATTAGTTACCGAAACAGTAGGATTATCAGTATAACTTGACCAGGAAATAAACTGCCCGTCATTAGAATAAGTGGGATCGTAATCGCCTTTATCAAATCCGCCAACTCTGCCACATACTTTTGTTGCAGCACCACCTGTAACCGGTACAGAATATAAATCGGGATCGCCATTAGGCCAATCTATAAATACAATCTCTTTATTATTATTTTTCCATGTCGGGCCATAACCGGAAGTAGTGAGTTGTACAGGCCACTCCTGCGGATTGCCCAGCGTATCTACTTTAACTACCCACACACCTCCACCTATCCACCACCAGCCATCAAAGGCGATATACTGACCATTGGGTGACCATGCAGGCCGGTCGCCATACCAGGTAACAAATGTTTCATTCCCTGTATTGATATCCTTTGTGCCGATATATCCATAATTATTATCAAATGCAATTTTGTTGCTTTGAGGATTCCAGCTTGCATGATGAGCATTGTATTGTAACAGGGTCCTCGTTCCTCCCTTAGCCGGCACAGTAAAAATGTTTTGCCAGTTGTCAAATGCAATCCTTGCCCCGTCTGGCGACCAGGCAGCATCATTACCTGTTTCTGCACCAACAAGCGGAGTGCTTACACCTGTTTGAACGTCGGTGATATAGATGGATTGAGGAGCATCAGGCGCTGTGTAATCATGTGCAATTTTTTTACCATTGTTCGACCAACTGGCATTCCACTCACTTACATTGGAGATGCTGGTAAGTCGTTTGGTAGTGCCTGCTTTTACATCAAACACATAAATATCATAATTAGATTGTGCGGTGCTCTGATTTGCATGCAAAAGAATGCAAGCGGTTGTGATGCACCAGCTAAGAAAATAATGTAATTGTTGTTTCATATAAACCTCCTTTGTTTTTGGTGAAAAAATATTATCAACTCAGAAATTTTCCTTTTTTCTTTTTTGTTTCCTCTAAACTATCATCAACAGTCGTGCATCCGAAACGGGAATTTGCAGTTAGCTTTTGCAATTTG
>JAYVLZ010000057.1:0-11468 GCA_043759175.1 Chitinophagaceae bacterium
GAAACTTATGCAGCCATTGCCCAAAAATATTTCAATGGCACATTGAACGGAACACTGAATATATCTGCAGGTTTGGGTGGTATGGGCGGTGCACAACCGCTCGCCATAACCATGAACGAAGGAGTGGCACTTATTGCTGAAGTAGAAGAGTGGCGCATTGATAAGCGTATACAGACAAAGTACCTCGATGAAAAATATACTGACATTGATGAAGCGATAGATCAGGCTGTGATTTACAAGCAACGGGCAGTGAGCAAAAGCATAGGAGTACGCTGCAATGCTGTTCACTTACTGCAACGCTTACTCGAACGCAATATTATCCCCGACACCCTTACTGACCAGACATCTGCACACGACCCACTCACCGGTTACTGGCCGCATGAGGTGGATTATGAATATGCCAAAGTACTGCGGAAGGAAAATCCAAAACAGTATATTGAAGATGCATATTTATCCATGAAGCTGCACGTAGAACTGATGCTGGAGATACAAAAGAAAGGCGTCATTACTTTTGATTATGGCAACAATATCCGGGCAAGGGCAAAGGAACGTGGACTAAAAAATGCATTCGATTTTCCCGGCTTTGTTCCCGCCTACATACGTCCTTTATTTTGCGAAGGCAAGGGTCCTTTCCGCTGGGCAGCGCTGAGTGGAGATCCTGCAGACATTGCCGTTACCGATGATCTCATCATGAATATGTTCCCACAAAACAAAGGCATGCTCCGCTGGATGAAGATGGCTAAAGAAAAAATTGCCTTCCAGGGATTACCTGCCCGTATCTGCTGGCTGGGCCAGGGCGAAAGGGAAAAAGCGGGCCTTGCCTTTAACGAACTCGTACGTACCGGCAAAGTAAAAGCACCCATTGTAATTGGCCGGGATCATTTGGACACCGGCTCTGTTGCCAGTCCCAACCGGGAAACCGAAGCCATGCTGGATGGCAGCGATGCGGTAGCCGACTGGCCGATCCTGAATGCCCTGGTAAATACTGCTGGTGGCGCAAGCTGGGTAAGCCTGCATCATGGTGGTGGTGTAGGAATGGGATATTCTATTCATGCAGGAATGGTGATTGTGGCTGATGGAACGGATGATGCCGAACAGCGTTTGAAAAGAGTGTTAAGAAATGACCCGGGCATGGGAGTGATACGGCATGCGGATGCAGGGTATGAGGCTGCACAAGAAACTTTGGAAAAGAATGGACTGGATTATAAAGAAAGGTTGAAGTGAGCTGTCATCCCGAGGAACGAGGAATCTGCCAGGCAATGAGAAGACCGAAGACCAACAAAGACAAAAGATAACATACTGGATTACCTGATGAGTAAAACATGTCCTGATGCCTTTTTGTTTCTTCCTAAAATATCTATGTAACTAATAGTCCAGATATAGTTCCCTATGGGTTGTTGTTTACCATTAAATGTACCATCCCATGCTTTTGCGGCATCCCGGCTTTCAAAAACTTTTTCTCCAAATCTGTTAAATATATTCATCTGAATGGTACTTATAAAAGACGGGTATTTTATCCTGAACAAATCATTGTGTCCATCACTGTTGGGTGTAAACGCATTGGGCATATTTAGCTCAAGTGTTTCTGCAACTTTTATCAGTACAGGTGTTCTACTGCTTATGCAATCACCTTTTCTAAGCAATACATATACAATGGTATCATTACTCAACGGCCCCGTAACAAATTTACCATTTGTATTTACCAAAACTGGGCTGGCAGATGAGGCAGTAGCATATAATTCATAGCTGCCGTTGGCAGGGTTTTTTACTACGAGGTTTGCTGGCGAACCTTTCAGTACGGGGAGTGGATCATATATGGGTGTGGCAGGAGTCATAGTAGTATTATCAACAAAAAAATGATCACTTGTACGCTCACAATTGTTTGCATCCTTTACTATCAAATAATAATTCCCCTGTCCCACATTTACTAAATCTTTGCCGGTAGAAACCACCACCGTTGCATTATTGTACCAGGAATAGGTGAGTGGTACACTACTCTCCACATTTATTTTAGTAATACTTCCTTCCTGCGCCATGCATACATCCGGCGTAATTACTGGAGTATTGTTAATGGCGGGGGCAAGATTAGTTATGCCGGCTACTCCAGCCAGTCTTGAGCAACCATTACTGTCAATGGAATAACAGGCATAATTACCACTCGCCAGGTTTTGTATACTAAGCGAATTGGAAATTACCTGGCTGGTGCTGCTGTCGCTCCACTGAAAACTAAATCCTGTAGCTGGTGTGCCATCCGTAGTAACAATAGCAGAACCATTTTTTCTACCGCAAGTTTCGGGGTTGCTGCCAATACCAATTACATTTGGGATACGGGGTGTTGCCTGTGGAACGTAAAAAACTTTCATACTGTCTGTGCAACCAGCATTACTAGTTGCTATCAGTTTGTAATATCCCGGTGCTACATTCATCAAATCTTTATTTACAGAAACAATACTTCCTGTCGTTATATCAATCCATTTGTAAGTATTGCCATTGGTTACAGTGATGTTCTGAATACTCCCCGTTGACGCAACACACTTGCTGGGTATAATCACTTTTGTGGAAGTGTCAAACATAATATTTCCAGCATTACCGATTGTGATAGCAGAAGTAATGATGGTGTCGCAACCTCCCTGATCTTTAAATTTAAGCCGGTAAATGCCTGCCGGTACATTTAATAAATCAGGGGTACTGCTTACCAGGCGATTTAGAGAATCAAGCCAGTTGTAAATAGCTGTGCCAGTAATATTGCTGAAACCAATATTGGTAATGCTGCCATTAGCAAGATTGCAGGTAGCAGCATTGATTGTTGCTGTAGTAATGTCCACAGATGGGCCCGACTGGTTTACCAGTTGAATTGGTCCGTAAGAACTATAGCAGGAAGTATCTCCTGGTATCACAATCCGAAAAAAATAATTCCCTGGACCTGCATTTACCATTTCTGCACCCCTTTGAATAATGTTGCCGGCTGCGTTGAGCCATACTGCCGAATCAGGAAAGAAAGACAGCGTGTACAGAATTTCTCCATTAAATGCACCGCAGGTAGGATTAGTAGCGCTGAACCCAATGGTAATGGCTGGAGGCACTGAATTGCCTACAGTAAATACCTGTGATATTTTTTTGCAGGTATTGGAACCGATGCTAACCGTTAGTTGATAATTTCCTGCCGGTACATTTATTAGGCTGGTATCTGTGCCTACTACGGCACCATTAATATCCGTCCAGGAAAAACTGGTACCACTGATGATTTTTACACCTGTTATTTTTCCATTTGCTTTATTGCAGGTAGCATTGGTAACCACAGCATTTGTTTCATCTATCGTTGGTTGTGCAAAGGCTGAAGTGGTGCTATCATCAAAATTGGTGGCAGTAGCCGTGATGGTGGTAGAGACGATGCCATTATATTTCCAGTTACCCAATGCATCAGCATTGAATCTTGTAATGTACACTTTGCCTTCACAATGGCGGCAGGTATCTGTTTGGTACAGTTCAATAATAGCTTTAGGTTTAGAAGTACCCTCCACTGAAGTTGCTGTGATTTTATTAATAGTAATAAATGGTTTATTGGGCAGCGTGTACCAGTTCATGTAAATACCATCTTCATCATGGCAATAGAAAGAATTATGCAATACGCTGATGGAAGTGGAATTATTATTACCCACGCCAAGCAGGCCATTGGCAAACACATTCATGGTGCTGGCATCATTTCCGCCAATCATTGCTTTACCGGTGCAATTGTTAAAATCCAGTATGCTGTAAGAAAATGGAGTGCTTAGCGCATTGGTGCCAAAAAAATTTCTCACCACTAAAAACCTTCCGCTCATGGCATTAAAATCTGATTCACCTGTTGCAATATTATCATAAATAAAAAAATCTGCAGGTGAGTCTCTTCCACCCATGCAGGAGTTGTAGAAAATATCGGTACTGCCTGTATAGTCGGTACCAAATTTATTATTGCCAATCTCAATACTGCCAGTCATCTCAATAAACCCAACACCAACAGTAATGCCGCTAAATACATTTCCTTCTAAAGGATTGCTGCCGCCTATTTTGGCATTATTTCCAAGGGTAAGTATAACGCCGCCAAGGTTGTTATCCAACGGTGCGTAACGCAATTGCGTCTTGCCATCTGCGTCCAGCCCAAAAAAATTGCTTTGAATGATACAATTATTTACAGTGCCCATTGAATAATTTTTGGAAATACACCAGCAGGAGCCGGCAATCACATTTCCTTTACCTGGTGCACCGAAAACAAAATTATTGGCATTGTGAAGTGATACTGCTACTGGTTGATGCACATTGGCATCTTTTACAAAGTCATGGAAATATTTAATACAGAGACCATATATCTGCACATTATCAGCATCCGGCAGCGTAAGGCATGCGTCAAGCTGCATAATAGAGTTATTGCCTCCTTGTGGTTGAATAATTATTTTACTGTTGCTCACACCCAGTACTGCTGAAGGTTGTGTAGTGCCATCAATAGTAAGGTTGGCAGTAATATCAGGCAGCATAGTTAACAGCTGAATGGTGATGGAAGCCTCATTAACGTAAGGAATATTAAACACAATAAGATCAGCTGTAACCGGGCCATTAGTACCTGCATTTGCAATAGCTTCTCTTAAACTACCCGGTCCGCTATCCGCATTGGTAGTAACGGTAAAAGTATTTGCTGATGCAATCGTTTTTGCAAAGAAGAATGATAGCAGTAAAATTAAAATTTTGGCTTGAGGTAACATAAGGTGATCCTGTAAAAATAAAGGGATTTTATGGTTTATGCAATTTTGTATTAAAAACGATTGCCTGTAATTTCCCCAAACAGGCGCAGGAGTATTACGAAACGAAAAACTGTGAGGCGCTGGAATGAGGCGTGGGCTTTGTATGTAGAATTCCAGTGCAGCCTTGTTACTACTGCCGGAACAAACATGCTTTATCAAAAAAATCGCAAGCATTAGTAACAAATGGACACCGCACGGGAGTCCGGCGTCGGCTATTTGTAGTGTTCAATAAAAACTTAAGCTGCTGCATCATTGCCAAACAAAGATAAACTGATGAAACGCTGTCCTGAGTTTGCAACTCAGGGCTTGTTCATTAAA
Organism: Chitinophagaceae bacterium; assembly: GCA_043759175.1. Taxonomy (GTDB): domain Bacteria; phylum Bacteroidota; class Bacteroidia; order Chitinophagales; family Chitinophagaceae; genus Ferruginibacter. The sequence continues at coordinate 5,094 of JAYVLZ010000057.1, forward strand.
GCAGGTAATTATACAAACTTAATTATAGCATAAGGTTTGTTGTAAGGAATATCTTCTCCGTTGGCAGCGATAGCCTAAGATTGATGCTTTTGTAATTTTTTCTCCCTTTAATTAGCCGAAAGGTTGATGGGAAAATTATCTTTATTAAATTTATCTTTACTTACTACCGCTTCATGAAGAAATCAGTTATAAAATATCTCTTAAAAAAAAGAAATGCACCCGTTCCAGTTCAAGTTGTACCTGATAAACCCAAGAAAAAGATTGTCATACTTGGAATTAAATTGTGGCAAATTATTACTGGCGTAATTATGATTGCTGGCGGCGTTGCACTTTACTTTCAGCTGAAAACTGAAACAAAATCTGCACATGACAAGTATTACGATGACAATTTTGATTCAGGTAGATTAAAAGGACCAATTATAGATGTTGATACGAATACATCAAAAAAATTTGAGTATGATAAAACGTTTACCTCTCCACCATTTTTCGACACCATAATTATCGGTAAAAACTTTGACAGCATAGTTATCGGCAAAAACATTTACAAAAATACGAAGGACAGCGCCCCGATAATAGAGGGAATTTTGATTAAAGATCTTGACAAAAAAAGTAATATCGTAATTAATGCTGGCGCATTTTCAATAAGTGTGTCTCCTCAGCAACTTTATCAAGAGTTTAATTTTTTTGATATTGCAATCAGTTCTATAGACGGCAATTTTGAAAAACAAGAACCCCAAATTTGTCCAAATAACTTTTTGAAATTTGGTGCGATTGATAATAGGGTTTATATAGCTGCATCATTTAAGGATTTACAAAATTTACAGAACTTCGCTGTTATCAATTATAATAGGTGGGAAGTTTATTTTCCAAATTTGCTGAACTATTCGGCAACGGATACATCTTTGGTTATTCGGGACAAGCAAAATTATGTTGCTTTATCAATTACCTATGCAGAAAATGAGAATGCTATTAATATCAGAGGGTATCTAATTTCTCCAACAAATTGTTTTGTTATGACTGATAGATCTGCAAGCTGTCCGGTTAGAGATAGTGCTCAAAAATGGAAACTTGAGGTTGAAAAAGAGATTGCAGAATTCACAAACTATCAAAAATGATGGCTTTATTCCGCTCCGTGTTTCACCTAACAAATTTAAAACTTCCAAGGCGATGTGTCTGCGATGGCTTTGTTTGCAGGCTTGCAGCACTCGCCGGCAATGCAAAATACTTTTTCAAGTTTATTTATTTTATAAGTTAAGTCCTGCTGCTGCCGAGTCGCTCCCTCTACTCATTACCCACACAGAGCAGACATCGGCAAGGAAGAGTAGGTGCTTTTGTTAGGAGAGACTTGCTCCAGAAGAAAACGGTTTCGTGTGATACGAAACAAGGAAGTGGCTACTGTGTAGTAAATGTTGTAGTAATATTCTTATATTTTTTAAATATCTATTTTTTTGTTTTATTTGTTGTTCTAAACGACTTGTACTTTTAAATTTTTAACCCTGATAATACGTATTATTATGAAGATTAATAGACTTTGTGTACTTTGTTTTGTGAATTTTTTTTTGTGTTGCAGCAAACCTGAAAAGCCATTAAACCCATCTGACCCACCCACGCCTGCTGATCCCATTCAGTATACTCCCACGCCTGTATCTACACCAGTTAACTCAACTGTAATGGTGTATGTTATTGATAACTCCCAATCTTATAACCCCATTTATGTACTGACTGATAAAATAGAATATCCCTTTTGGCAGAATTTCCAGGCTTTCAACAGCGGTGTACGTGTATTTGATCGCTATTATTCCAGACTAAATGCTGACGTAGCCCGTACAGATAACTATTTTGGATATAGCAATGATAAAATTTTTACTGTTGCAAGTTCATTTAAAAATTATGTTGATGTAAAAATTGTAAGCCCCGATCATGATGGCCATATGGATGACATCCGTTACAGTACAACCATTAATTTGTCAAATGATGGGAAATTAATATTACCCCCCTATAGCATAGCTACTAATCCTTCACAATCGAGTTTTGAAATATTGACAAAATATTTTTCTCCAACCATAAAAGATTACGCTGTTAGTATACCGTGTTATAATATGGCAGATGAAAATACCCGATAACCGCAGAACTTCCGCACCAGACAGTATTCCGTTGTGGCATATTCCTTTTAATAGTAATTCTATTTGGCAAAAACAGGGTTATGCAATAAAAAATGGGGATTATTACGAAAAAAAAATTACTGACAAAGGTTATTGGAACTTTGCAGAACAAACAAATGGCGTATATGTAAAAGTTCACTTGCAAACCATTGACAGCCTCCCAATAATTAACACCCGCTTTAAACTAACAAGTAGTACTGATGAGATTTCAGACAACAGGAGTGACGCAGAAGGCAATTCACTTGTGTTTGTACCAATTAATAAACCTCTTAATATAGAAATAATAAACGATCAGGGAATCAACCCTCAAATACTTCGGCAGGATCTTGGTGTTGTTACCGTTGCAACAGAAAAAACTTTTCAGATTCCTGACAGATCCGATATTATTAAATTATATGGCACGGTGTACAATTGCGATGGTAGTTTGTTCGGAAATGGTACAGCGGTTATTTCAATGAAGGGGGCTAAAGATGAAATTAGCACGCCTGTAAAAGATGGAAGTTTTTCAGTAGCTCAGTGGATACAAGCTTATCATCGTGACGGAAGTATAAAAATTTACAATACATATAATACTTTGGTTATGGATTATCCTTACGGGCTGGGTACTGATATTAACTTTAGTTATAACCGCATTCAAATTTATACTCCCAATTTTTATACTTGTAACAACTCAAGCCAGGTATTTTGTAATTATAAAATAGATTCTATTCAATACAACTTAAATGGCGACACGGCTAATTCCTCTTCTACATTCAAGGCTATTCCTCAACAAAATTTTCCTAAAGATTTCAATGTAGTAACAGAAAAGGATGGGAGAGGGGTGGAGTTTATTTTCTTTCATACCACTACAAAGGAAGACTTTATCTTGGGCCCGGGTTTTAAAGTTAACGGTGTGCCTTATTCCTGGGTTAATACCGACCTGTCTATTACAAGATTGGATGAATCATCTTTAGGATTTATCGAAGGTTGGTTTTATTTAACTTATAAAGATAGTAGTGGCTTATTGCATACAGTTTCAGGAAATTTTAGAGTAAAAAAACAATCATAATTTCCTCAGCAGTGGTTCCTCACTCCCAACACAGGAAACAGCAAAAGCACATAATTTAGATATTGTTGATAGATTGATGAAGTAGCTTCCCTCTCCCCAGGAGAGGGACGGGAGAGTGAGGCTGATAGAAAAACGGCTAACCAGTTCCGTTATGATGTTTTATTATAAGCATAAATTACAATCAGAGAAATCTTTTACAAAACTAAATGCGAACTGCTGCAGCAATAAAAAAACTCATTCTTGATATCGCCACGGCTGATAAAAGAATAAGAGCAGTGTTGCTAAATGGCTCCAGGGCAGATGCAACGGTACTGCCAGACAGTTACCAGGATTTTGATATTGTTTTTATTGTTGACAATATACAAAGTTTTACAAACAACCATGAGTGGATAAATATCTTTGGAGAAAAGATCATACAGCAGTTTCCGCAGGAAATGTGTTTTGGCAGTGATAAAGACTCCGCAGCATTTCCTTATCTAATGCTGTTTAAAGATGGCAACAGAATTGATCTCACTCTATTTCCGACAGAAAAAATAGCCACTGATTTTTATGCGGAAAGTTTAACGGTAGTTTGGTTAGATAAGGATCATTTATTTACACAACTTGGTCCTGCCAACAACAGAGATCATTTTGTAAAAAGACCCAACGCAAAAGAATTTGCCGACACCTGCAATGAATTTTGGTGGGTAAGTACTTATGTTACCAAAGGGCTGTTGAGAAACCAGGTAACCTATGCAAAAGAAATGATGGAGACTGTAGTGCGGCCAATGTTCATGAAAGTAATTGAATGGAAGATTGGTTCAGAGAATAATTTTGCTGTTGAAGTTGGCAAAGGAGGCAAATTCATGCAGCAGCATTTAACGCCACCCGAATACGAAAAAATACTATTCACCTATGCTGATCACAAACCTGAGAATAACTGGAAATCACTGTTTGTAATGATTGAGCTGTTTGGCCAGTATGCAAAGGAAGTAGCATGCAAACTGAATTTTTTGTATAATGCAGAAGAAGAAAATAATATAGTAAATTACTTTTATCAATTGCATGATGAAGAAATGAAAAATAAAAAATAAAAATCTACTCAATCATTACGCTTAACTTTTAAATTTCTTAATTCAAACTTTCAACCTTCAACTTAAATTCTATGAACCTGCTAAAAGACATCAACCCCAAACAACTTATACCCGGCATCACCGGCCATTATGCTCATGGACAAAACATGACTTTTGGTTTAGTGGAAATAGAAGAAGGTACTATTATGCCGGTACACCAACATGTGCATGAGCAGATCACTTACTGCCTGGAAGGGCAATTAGATATGGAGATTGATGGAGTGCTGTATACATTAACCCCTGGCGGCTATTATGTTATCCCATCTAATGTATGGCATGGTGCCCGTGCAGTAACCGCCTGTAAATTGATTGATGCTTTTGACCCGGTAAGAGAAGAATATAAAACGCAGTAGCCTATGATTAAGATGCTGGCTTACACCAGATCTCTTAATACTTCAGCAATATCATTCTTTTATTATCTTTTGAGTATCAACAAGCAAATCGTTGATCAGTGTTTGTGTTATATATGTGCCTTTTGATAAGCCCTCCAGGTTTCCTATCTGCAGACCGTTCTTACCTTTCTTTACCATCATTTCTTTTGTAAATATGGTTTGTCCGTTCAAACTGCGTATTTTGATAACAACCTTTTCATTATCTGCTGAAGTCATATTAACAGTCACACTTTCTCTGAAAGGGTTAGGTGATACCTGCACAACTATACCTTTAAGGGACGATAATTTTACTTTGATGATGTTGCTGTAGGTAAACTTATTATTTACATCAATTTGTTTAATGCGGTAGTAAACAGATTCTGCAAAACCTAACATTCCGTTGTTATCAGTTATCCCGTAGTTCTTGGTACTGCTATTGCTTACATCGGCTATTTTAGTAAAAAAATCTCCGCTAAAAGAACGTTCCACTTCAAAACGGGTATAGTTTACTTCATTGTCTGTTTGCCATTTTAACTCTACGCCTTTATTCTTTATCATTCCTTTTAAATCATCACTTCTTACAGCCAATATAGTGAAGGGTGTTAAAGTAACTTTTTTAAAATAGATACTGTTTAATCTTTGTGTTGCCCCACCTGTGCCGGGACCTAAAACAGTTTGGCCAATTTTTAAATTGATACTGTCTAAACCATTGAAAAAATAATTTATTCTTACATCAAGGGCAAAAGTATCAATCCCAACTCTGTTGAAAACAGGGCCCTGTGCCTCTAATCTGCCATTACCCTTATCCGTTAAAGTTAATAGTGATGGAAAAGGTACAGCATAGCCTGATTGTCCGTCTGATTCAATAAATTCGCCAATGTTTCCGGAATCACCATCTACATCTATTGCACAGATAGCAAGGCAAATGAAAGGATAGTTGAGGCCGGTGGCAGATGATCTAAAAGAAACAGTCCAGTCGATCCAGGATTTATTTCCTAATGGAGCGCCTGGGCCATTAATAATTGGTTGCCATGCATCAGGATATCCCAGTCCGGGAGTTTCCATATTTATTAATTGAGCACCGCCATTCAATTTTACCAGGGTGATATAACAATCTACGCCAGGCGTTACGTTAGCAAACTTATAAACAGCTCCTTCAGAACGGTCTGTTCCTGCCACCAGTGTCGGGTTGATAAAGGATAAATCCGGGGGGTTGCACTGTGCATTTACAGTTCCCGCCAGTATCAAAAGGCTTATTAAACCGGCAAAAAGTATTGTTGAGACACTATTCATTTTGTTGATAGAAGCGGTTAAAAAAAAATTATTGATGACTGCATTTCTTAAAACGTTAAAGAATAGAATATATTGTTTTTTATATGTAGCTCTCTGCTCTTAACCCATTTTTTAATTCATTAATTCCTTTATTGTTTAATTTAATACTCCGGTAATTTTTTAAAGAATGAAACTCAATATTAGTAAGGTTTGTATAAAACAGCGATTTATTTTTTTGCAACTCAGCCTGTAACCTAAGTTTGAGAAAATTAAATTCAAAATATAAGCATATTGATTATCAAATTATTGCAAAAATTGAATCTAAAATTTATTCAACAAAAGCTACCGGAGTATTGTAATTAATAATTCATGCACCGGCATTACATTTGTTTAATTCAATTGAAAACCCC
>JAYVLZ010000058.1:0-15891 GCA_043759175.1 Chitinophagaceae bacterium
CCCATAAATCAACTGTTTCAGCAAACTCAATTACAATATTTCAAAGAACTAAATCATAACCAATTGAATATGTTCGACTAATAACGCAACGCTAATGAAAGTAATTAAAAATAAAATACAATGTCAATTAAAAAATTCCATTCAAGGGGTTGCTATCTTAACAACATTATGGTACCACGATAATCAAATATGTCCCCTCCCTCGCATGCTGCCTTTATAAAATAAACGTAAGCGCCTGCAGGCATCGGTTCTCCATTATAATAACCATCCCAACTGTTGCTGTGGTCATTAATATTAATATTCTTTCTTTCAAACATTACTTTTCCCCACCTGTTATAAATAATTATTGAACGGATACTTTTGATACCACTTCCGGTGATATTAAACTGATCATTCAGATTATCATTGTTGGGTGTAAATGCACCGGGAATAAACACCAGGTTACTTTTGCAAATCAGCTGAACAGCAACCTCATCCTTTGACGTACATCCATCAGCGTTATAGGCTGTGAGTGTATAAGTGGTGGATGATTTAGGTGTGCTCACAGGATTTAGACAAGCAGAACAAGTGAGGTAATCTGCCGGAGACCATCCCCAGTTTACAGCACCACTTACCACCGGTGCCAGCCGGATGGCAGTTCCTGCAATCAGCTCATGGTCCTGCCCTGCATCAACTACTGGCAATTTACTCACCCTTACAAATAAATCAGCAGTGTCAGTAAAACAACTATAGCTATCATACCCCACCACAGTGTAACTGATCGAAGCGCTGGTAACGGCTGTGGGATTAGCTATGCTGGTATTATTTATTCCCTCCGTATTATTGATCCATTTATAATTATCTGTGCCGGATGCATTCAGTTGCACCATACTTCCTTCACATGCAAATAATGATGCAGGTACATTTACATTAAAAGGCTGTACTACTTTTACCTGTACAGAATCCTTGCTGCTGCAGCCTTCTGTATCGGTAACATTTACTGTATAAAAAATATCGTTAGCAGGACTGGAACTAATAGTTGCATTACCAGGATTAATGATAGCAAGATTAGCTGCTCTCCATTGGTAATTTATTCCGCCGGAGGCTGTTAGTGTAATGCTGTTTCCTTTGCATACAAAAGGATTGGATGGAGTAAAACCTATAACAGGATGTGGGTTTATCATTAACGGATGTGAAGCGGTATCGCTGCAAAATCCATTACTCACTATCAGTGAAACCTGCTTTGCGCCAGTGTTGCTGTAAGTTTGTGGCACAGGTTTCTGTTTATCAGACACTGCCCCGTTTCCAAAATCCCATTTCCATTGCAATAAATTATTTGAAGGAATAGCACTGCCTGCAAAAGTTGCTATATCATTTTGGCACAATTTATCAGGGCCGGTAATGAATGCATTAACACCTTCTTTTACATACACTGAATCTGTGATCTTTTGCTGACAGCCAAATGCTGTTTCTGCAATTAAACTTACGGCGTGTGTACCAATTATATTAAATTGATAACCTGCGCCAACACCATATAAAGTATCTGTTACGTTTAACTGTTTTACCACCCATTTGTATTGCAGTGCAGATTGAAGCTGGTCATTAGACAAGCTCTTAACATCCGGTGTAAAAACGCTGAAAGCCGAATCACAAATTACAGAAGGTGAAATTTTAAAGGATGCAGATAATGAATCAACAATTATTTTTTCCGGCAACTCTGAAGTAGCAGAACAACCACCACCATCTTTTAATATCAACGCAGGAATATAAATGCCGGGTGTAAGATAAGTATGTACTGCAAAAGTATCTGTGGTAGGTACCACTGTTCCATCACCAAAATCCCATGTGTAATTGGAGGCATTTTTTACCTCTGCCGTAAGTGTTACCTGCAAAGAACTGCAACCGGTTAACACATCTGCTTTCAATAAGGCATAAGGCCCCTTTACTTCAATATAATCTTCTGTGCTATCCACAGCATTATTGCTGTCAAAGCTGTAATGCACCACCCTGTAAATGCCAGCTTCGTTATAGGTATGTGATACATTTTGTTGATTCGCTGCAACCCCACCATCACCAAAATCCCATGATACACGGACAGCGTTAGTAGAGATACTGGTGAAACTGGCGATCACCGGAGGGCAGGAATTATTGTTGATGTAAGAAAGCCTGTAAGTAAAAGCACTGTTCACCTTACGGACAGCAATTGTTTTTTGTATGGTATCTGTGCAGCCCGTTACACTATTTCTTGTAGTAAGCTTTACAGGATAATTTCCTTCTATGGTATAATTAAAAGACGGATACTCCATACTGGATGTAGTGCCATCACTGAACAACCATTCCAGTGAAGAACTATAATAGGAATTATAAAATGCAGAAGTATTATAAAAATACACCGTAGTATTTGGCGGAACAGTAAAAGCGGAAGCATTGAAATCTGCTTTTGGACCATCTACGGTAATGTAGTGCAAATAATATTCTGTCTGATTGATGCATCCATCAGCATCTGTTACTTTTAGCCGAACATAATAATACCCGGGGTTACTGTAAAGATGAGTGGTAGAACCTGCAGCGGTAAGCGTTTGCGTTTTGTTATCACCAAAATCCCACTCCCATTTTACAATAGCAGCCGCACCAAACTTTTGTGAGGTATCTGTAAATGCAACAGCATCTTTAAAACATCCTGAATGCGGTTCCATTTTAAATCCTGCTTTTGGTCCATGTATTTTCAGCGGAATAAAATTAGAGGTATCAGCACAACCAAAATTATAAGATGTGGTGATCATCCTCAGATTATTTTTGCCGGGATCTAATGATTGCAGAGTACCACTAACTTCCTGCTGCCAGTAATAATATGGTATATCGGTAGCAGCGTTACAAGCAGTGAAGTCGCCATATTCCTTGTAACTGAGATAGTAATTTGAATATGCATAATTGTAAGGATTTATTTCAAAGCCGGAAAGTTTAAAGTCAACGATATCGCTTCCGCAGGCATCGGTTTTTTGAGCAGTTAATAAAGGCTTTTGTTTCAGCAGTACATAAGCCGTAGCAGAATCTCTTACAGTACAGCCTCCATTAACAGCGCTTAACACTACTTTGTAACTTCCCGTTTTAGTGTAGCTGTGCCTGATAGTATCTTTAAAGCTGCTGTAATTGTCAGATCCGCCATCTCCAAAATCCCATTTCCATTGTAATGCCTTCACAGAGTTTTCTGTAAAAGTTACATCTCCTCTTGTTCCATCACAGGTGTTAAACACTTGCTGTATATGTGGGAATGGTGGCAGCACTTTTATATAATCCGTTTTAATAACTGTATCGGAACAACTGTTATTAACGGCTATCATTTTTACGGTATAGGTAGTATCATAATTAAATTGTTTAATGATGGTGGAATTTCCATAATAATAATTTGTGTATTCATCGTTAAACGACCAATAATAACTCCAGCCTCCTAATGCAGGAGTTGCAATCAGGGTGTCAGGCGTATTACCACAGATAACAGTACCAGATTTGGAAGTAAAATCAAATACAGGTTTATCCACTACTATTACATTATTAAACGTAGCAATACCCTTGCATCCATTGTTGGTGGTATAGTTAAGGGATACCGTAAAATAACCTGCTTTATTAAAAATATGTGTGGGAGATTTTTCAGTGGTAAGAGCAGTACCATCACCAAAATTCCAACTGTAGTCTTTATCGCTGTATCAGAATTTGCCGCAAAACCAATTACAAGCCCGGTACAACCCTGAGAATAATTTGGGGTGATTACTATGATAAAAACATTTGGCTTGGCATAGTTAATATACTTTGATACTGTATTGCTGCAACCAGCGGCATTTGTAACAGTGAGATAAACATATTCCCAATCGCCGCTTGTATAAGTATAAGATGAATTTTGAGTACTGGCAAAAGTACTTCCATAGTAATAGTTCTTCCACTCCCATGCAACCGCTTCGCTGCTGGTATCTTTATAATTTATTTTTACAGGTACTCCGCAGGCTCCCTGTAATTCAGCAATAAACCCGGTTAACAAAGGAGTTTTATTCACCGTTACTTTTTTTGTGACTGTTACAGAACAATTACCATAATACACAATCAATTTAATAGTATGCTCACCCAGCTGAGAAAAGCTGGTAGAAAAATTTCCATCATAATAAGAATAACCATAGCTGGAATTATCTACCCACCACTCGGCCCCGTCAAAAGGTTTGGTACTTTTATTGTTGAACGTTACGTATTGATCTGCACATATTTTTGCAGGAAAATCAAAATCTGCTGTAAAATTTGCAACGTTAATTACAGCAGATGTAAGGGTTGCGGAACATCCGTCACTGCTGGTAGTGATTAGCTTAGTGTTGTAACTGCCTTTTGTGTTGAATACATGCGTGGGTGATTGATCGGTAGAAGTTCCACCATTACCAAAATCCCATTTATAAGTAAGTATACCGCTGCCGGTACTGCTGTTTAAAAAATTAATTGATTCACCCGTATTACATAAAGTATAAGCAGATGGTGTAAATGCTGCTACCACTCCTTTCACTGCTTCAACCTGGTTGGTTTTGGTAAGTGTGGTGTAACAGCCATAACTGTTGGTAACATTTATGGTAACCGGCGGCGTTTGAGGAAATGTATAAGTGTGCTGAGTGGTTTTATAAGTACTGCCCTGAACTGTTTCACCATCTCCAAAATCCCATAAATAATTGGCAAGCGTACCATCCCCGGGAGTAGCATTGGCAGTAAAGTTTACATCCAGCGGCACACAGCCTTTTGCAGGCGAAACGGTAAAATCTACTGTTGGTTTTTTATATACCACAATGTCTATTGTTTTGGAAGAAGAATTGCTGCCATCCTTAACCGTTAGTGTTACAGTATAAGTTTTTTCAGTAAAATAAGTAGCCCCCGGGTCTTTTAAAGTAGAAGTATTGCTATTGCCAAAACTCCATTGCCATGTGGCCGCTGCAGATGCACCGCTGGTAGTGTTGGTAAATTTTACATTGAGGGGAGAACAGCCGCCTTGTTTATCTGCAGTAAAATTTGCCGGTAAAAGCTGGTTTTATGATGTTAATATTACAACATAAGCGGTTGATAAAAAAATAAAAAACTCCGGAGAAAAATCCCCGGAGTCTAATCAACTATCTTCTTAAAAATTATTCAGCTTATGGCCTTGGCTGTTGCTCTGGTTTTGGCATCAGCACTTTGCGGCTCAATTTAAATTTGCCGGTACGCTGATCAACTTCCAGCAATTTCACTTTCACTCTGTCACCTTCTTTAAAAATACCATCCATACTTTCCAACCGCTTCCAGCTAATTTCACTGATGTGCAGTAAACCTTCTTTCTTTGGCAGAAATTCTACAAAGGCACCAAATTCTTTAATACTTTTTACAGTACCCTCATAAGTATCTCCCACAACAGGAGTAGCTACTAATCCTTTTATCCAGTTCAATGCCCTTTCCAGTCCTTCCCTGTTGGCAGAAAAAATACTTACCTGACCAACATTATTCACTTCTTCAATATTTACAGTAGCACCGGTTTCTCTTTGAATTTCCTGTATTACTTTACCACCTGGTCCTATCACCGCACCGATATATTCTTTGTCGATATCAAACTTCACCATACGTGGTGCATGTGGTTTCACATCTTCCCTGTGCGCTGGTATACATGCGTACATGGCATCCAAAATATGCAGGCGGCCCTTACGTGCCTGCTCCAGTGCTTTACGCATAATATCCATACTCAGGCCATCCACTTTGATGTCCATCTGCACACCGCAAATACCATCACGGGTGCCGGTTACTTTAAAGTCCATATCTCCCAGGTGATCTTCATCCCCTAAAATATCCGTTAATACAGCAAACTTTCCTCCTTTGGTGATCAGGCCCATTGCCACACCACTCACATGTTTTGGAACAGGAATACCTGCATCCATTAATGCCAGTGAACCGGCACAAACAGTAGCCATAGAAGACGATCCGTTTGATTCCAGGATATCACTTACCACCCTTACCGTGTATGCATAATCTTTTCCCGGCATCATTTGTCTTAATGAACGCATAGCCAGGTTACCGTGTCCTACTTCCCTGCGGCCAACACCCCTCATCATCTTTACCTCACCGGTAGAGAATGGAGGGAAATTATAATGCAAAATAAATTTAGTGTAGTCTGATTTATGGGCACTTTCTACCAGCAATTCATCTAACGGAGTTCCGAAAGTAACTGTTGTAAGAGACTGTGTTTCTCCTCTTGTAAATAATGCAGAACCGTGTGGTGTAGGCAGGATATTGGTTTCCATATCCAGGTTACGGATATCTTCAGTTCCCCTTCCGTCTAAACGCTTGCCATCGTTCAGGATCATATCCCTCACAACATTGTATTGCAATTCGCCAAAGTAATGACCAATCAATTTTTTGTCTTCATCCGGCAATTCTTCACCGAGAAAAGTTTTTACTTCGTCATTTAGTTTTGCAAACGCATCAGTCCTTTCATGCTTGGCAGATGCTGAAGCTGAAATGGCATGCATTTTATCTTTTGCAAAAGCAGTTATCTTTTCATTTAACTCTTCATTACGGTAAGGTTTGGTGTATTCTCTTTTAGCAGTTACTCCCACTTTTTCCCTCAGTTCAGCCTGTGCTTTTATCTGGATACGAATAGCATCATGAGCTAATTCTATCGCCTTCACCAGGTCTTCTTCCTGGCATTCTTTTGCCTCACCTTCCACCATCATTATATTTTTCTCAGTAGCGGCAATGATGAATTCCAAATCACTTCCTTCTAATTCAGTACGGCTTGGGTTAATGATGAATGCACCATTTTTCTTTGCAATACGAACCTCTGAAATAATTTCCTGGATGGGAATATCTGAAACAGCCAATGCTGCAGAAGCGGCCAAACAGGCCAATGCATCGGGTAAAACTTCCCCATCGCTTGAAACAAGAGAGATCAACACCTGCACATCGCAAAAATAATCTTCAGGAAATAATGGCCTCAAGGCACGGTCTATTAAACGGCTGGTTAATATTTCATAATCATTCAGCCTTGCTTCTCTTTTAAAGAAAGAACCCGGTATGCGACCTGCTGAAGAAAATTTTTCCTGGTAGTCCACGGATAGTGGAAAAAAACTTTGCCCTTCTTTTGGTTCCCTGTTGGCAACAACAGTTGCCAGCAGGATACAATTACCCTGGGTTACCGTAACTGCACCATCTGCCTGGCGTGCAAGCTTACCAGTTTCGATGGTAACCATGCGGCCACCACCAATATCAAATGTTACTGATTTTGTATTAAAACTCATTTTACTTATTGTTAGAAATTAAAAATGGGGCAACTGAAATTGCCCTTATGGAAAGCACCTTAAATGCAATAATTCCCAACCGTAAAAATGTAGTTGGGAATTATTTTATTTAAGCATTGTATTAAATTTATTTACGCAGACCTAACTTTTCAATCAAAGCCCTGTAGCCGGAAAGATTGTGTTTGCTGAGATAGGTAAGAAGGCGCTTACGCTGACCTACCATTTTCATTAAGCCTCTTTGAGAAGAAAAATCTTTTCTGTTTAGCTTCAGGTGTTCAGATATTTGGTTAATACGTTCAGTTAAAAGGGCAATTTGACCCTCAATTGATCCGGTGTTAGCAGCTCTTTCGCCAAAGTCAGCAAAAATTTTAGCTGTTTTTTCAATTGTTAAATAAGGCATTTCTTTGTTTTTAATTACGTCTTTGTTAATTATCTTTTTTATATCGGGTGCGAAAGTAGTTAAAAATATTGAATTGAACGCTGTGTTGAACTAAAATTTCAATAAAAAATCTCCCCACCCTATTTACAAAAGTACAAAAGACAATACTGGAGGAAAGCAGGGATTAAATAGTTAACAGGAAAATACTGGGCCTCCTATTTTGTTTATTTAAAAAGAGTTCTTCAAATATAATTTTTTGAACAAAACATACTGAATTAAGTTTAGGGTAGCTTTTATTCATTCATATTTGCGAAGAATAAATCGTTTCTTCCGATAAAGCATGAAAATATACCTGACAGTTACAACCGATCTTAGTTACGACCAGCGGATGATTCGTATTTGCACCTCGTTGGCTGCCGATGGGCATGAGATTGTTTTAGTTGGCAGAAAAAGACAAGGTTCTGTTCCTTTGCAGCTGCAGCCATTTACCCAAAAAAGAATTTATTGCTTCTTTGATAAAGGAAAGCTGTTTTATGCAGAATACAATCTCAGGCTATTTTTTTACCTGCTGTTTAAAAGGATGGATTGCATTTGTGCCATCGACCTGGATACGATACTCCCCTGCTACTTTATTTCCCGGATAAAAAATGCTCACCGGGTATATGATGCCCATGAATTGTTTTGTGAAATGAAGGAAATTGTAACCCGTCCTTTGATCTATAAGACCTGGAAAAAAATTGAGCGTTTCGGTATTCCAAAATTTAAACATGGCTACACCGTTAACCAGCCTATTGCAGATGAGTTCAATAAAATGTACGGTGTAAAATATGCTGTTATCAGAAATGTGCCTGTGTTAACGTATATAAAACCTGCTGACAAAGGAAAAAAATTTATCCTGTACCAGGGTGCCGTAAATGAAGGCAGGTGTTTTGAGACATTGATTCCTGCCATGAAAACTGTAAACTGTAAACTGGTGGTTTGTGGCAACGGGAATTTTATGGAGCAGGCAAAACTGCTTGCAGAACAACATAAACTGGAAGATAAAATAATTTTTAAAGGAGCAGTAGAACCTGAGGAATTAAAACAGATCACACAGATGGCCTATATAGGAATTAACCTGGTGGAAAATAATGGCCTTAATAATTACCTGTCGCTGGCAAATAAATTTTTTGATTATATACATGCCGGTATTCCACAATTATGTGTTGGTTATCCTGCTTACGCTGAAATTAACGGGAAGTACCGTGTTGCCACGATAACCAATGATACCAATCCGGAAAATTTAGCCTTGCTGTTAAACAATTTGCTGAGTAATGAAGTTTTATACAGGGAACTGAAAAGTAATTGTATGAAGGCAAGAGAATATTATAACTGGCAAAATGAACAAACAGTGCTTATTCAATTTTATAAAAAATTAGAAAGTCCGGAAAATTAAAAGCAGCATTAAACCAACTGGAATCTTAAGTTTTGAAAGAACGATTAATTGTAGATAACATCACTCAGCAATAACCAAATTTGAATTAACCAAATTCCATTGATGACCGAAAGGATCTTACATATTATTACACATGATGTACCCTGGCCTGCAGACTTTGGTGGTGTAATGGACCTGTTTTATAAAATAAAAACATTGCATCAGCATGGGGTAAAAATACAGCTTCATTGTTTTTTAAATAAACGTCCACCGCAGGATGAACTGAATAAATATTGCCAAAGCGTTACCTACTATGAACGGAAAAGAGTAGCCGGTATTTCATTCACCATTCCGTTTATTGTTAACTCCAGAAAATGCCGGCAATTAATAAAAAACTTACAAAAAGATAATTACCCTGTTCTTATTGAAGGTATCCATTGCAGCTATTACCTGTTTAAAGGCAAACTGAATAACAGAACAGTCCTGCTCCGGCTGCACAATACTGAATTTGAATACTACCACCAGTTATCGCTACACGAAAAAAATCCAGTGAAGAAATTTTATTTTAAATGCGAAAGCTGGTTGCTGAAACGGTATGAAAAAAAACTGGCAGGCAAAGTAAAGATTGCTGCAGTAAGCCTGCAGGATGCAACACTGTACCAGCAACAGTTTCATGCAAAAGATGTTTTTCACCTGCCTGTATTCATCCCTTACACAGAGGCTGTTGGTAAACAGGGAAATGGTTGCTACTGTCTTTATCACGGCAACTTATCCATCAATGAAAATGAAGAAGCAGTTGTTTGGTTATTAGAAAATGTTTTTAATAAATTGTCTGTCCCTTTTGTAATTGCCGGCAAAGATCCTTCCCAAAGATTGGAATACCTGGCGCACCAGCATGAACATACCTGTCTTGTGGCTAACCCCAGCGATAAAGAATTGCATGACATGATCGCTAAAGCACAGATCAATATTTTACCTTCTTTTAATAACACTGGTGTAAAATTAAAACTACTGAATGCTTTATATAACGGCAGGCATTGTTTAGTAAATAATGCAGGTGTGGAAGGTACAGGACTTAAAAATCTTTGCAGCATTGCCGAAGATGCAGATGATTTTAAAACTGCTATCAGCTATTTATACCATATTCCTTTTGAACAAAGCCAGAATGAAGAGCGAAAGAAATTGTTATCGCAGTATTTTAACAATAATAAAAATGTAGAAAAACTGATTGAAATTTTCTGGCCATAATTAAAGCGCTAAACAGAAATAGATGCGTTATCCCACACTTTACCATTTTCTGTTTTGATGGTTCTTGCAGGAAATTTATTGATCACAATATAATCATGTGTGGCCATTACAATGGTAGTTGAATAATCACGGCAGATATTAAATAACAGTTGCATTATTTCGTCACTTGTTTCAGGGTCCAGGTTGCCGGTAGGTTCATCGGCCAGTATCAGTTTTGGAGAATTTAATAATGCCCTTGCCACGTCCACTCTTTGCTGTTCACCACCGCTCAGCTCAAAAGGCATTTTAAAACCTTTTGTTTTCAATCCCACTTTATCCAGTACATCAGCAATTTTTTCATCCATTAATTTTTCATCTTTCCAGCCGGTGGCTTTTAAAACAAACTTCAGGTTATCATTTACGTTCCTGTCTGTAAGCAATTGAAAATCCTGGAATACCACACCCAAATTTCTCCTGAGAAAAGGAACTTTTTTCCAATCCAGTTCTCTTAAATTATATCCAACCACAGATCCATCACCTTCCTTCAGTTCCAAATCACCGTACAGGGTTTTAAGCAAACTACTTTTACCAGTTCCTGTTTTACCAACCAGGTAAACAAATTCACCTTTCTCCACCGTAATATTTACTTCTCTCAAAATAAGATTACGGCCCTGGTAAATATTTACATTTATTAATTCTATTACTGATTGTGACATGATTTGATTATTGGTTTTCTTATTTAGAATTTATTAGGTAACCGGCTTTTTATTTTTATGCAACATCGTTGTGTCACTCCCTTGTACTTTTTTTTCTTTATTCATCTGTATCCAATTACGCTATTGTGCTTTCTGCAAATTTACTTCTTTGATAATGGGCAAAGAAAAATTTTTTATCCAATGCCTGTTAAAATGTGGATAACTAACTTTTTAGTTATAAAACTAATTATTTAGTTTAGTACAATCAAATTCTTATTATGTCAAAGCAACTAACCAAAGCAGAAGAACAAATAATGCAGGTGATCTGGAAATTGGATAAAGCATTCTTAAGAGAAATAATAGATGCCATGCCCAACCCAAAACCTCACAACAATACGGTAGCCACCATTATAAAAATATTGGTTGAAAAAGAATTTATCGGTGTAACCGTATTTGGCCGCATGCATCAGTATTATCCTTTGATAACCAAAGATGCCTACAGCAAAAACACCATGAAGAGTTTTGTAAAAGGATATTTTGAAGGCAGTTTCAGCAATGCGGTTTCTTTTATGGTAAAGGAAAATAATTTAAGTGTGGAGGAACTGGAACTGCTTTTAAAGCAATTAAAGAAAAAAGGTTAACCATACCACTTTACTTAACAGATAAAAATAAACTTATGCCTGTAATAGCTTTTCATATTTTAAAAATTATCCTTTGCTCTGCCATCCTGTTTGGATACTATTGGCTGGCTTTGCGAAACAAAATTTTTCATCAGTACAACCGTTTTTATTTATTGGCATCAGTTGTTCTTTCTATGACATTGCCGTTTATACAAATCAATATTATGCATGCGCCTGAAACAGGCGGTGCAGATACAATAAGACTGCTAAAAGTTGTGAGCAGCGGCAATGAATACCTGGACGAAATAATTGTAACTGCAAGAAGCAATCATTTTACAACAACCCAAATTTTTCAACTGCTGTATGCTTCTATTAGCCTGGTTTTCTTGAGCCTTTTTGTTCAAAGCATTTTAAAAATCAGGAAACTTTATTCCGACAACCAACATAGTTTCACACAAAATATTTGCCTTATAAACACAAATGAAAAAGGCACACCTTTCTCATTTTTAAAATACATTTTCTGGAACAACAATATAGATATCAGCAGTATCACCGGCAAGCAAATATTAAAACATGAACTGGCGCATGTAAAACAAAAACATACGCATGATAAACTCTTTATTAATGCCGTACTTATTTTTCTTTGGTGCAATCCATTCTATTGGCTTATCCGGAAAGAAATGAATATAATTCATGAATTTATCGCAGATAAAATAGCACTGGAAGACAGTGATACCGCAGCATTTGCCAGCATGGTTTTGCAGGCCACTTTCCCACAGCAAAACTTTCATTTAACCAATCAATTTTTCTATTCACCCATAAAAAGACGACTCACTATGCTAACAAAAAACCAACATTCCAAAGCAGGTTATATTGGCCGTGTGCTGGTATTACCATTAATGCTGCTCACCTTTGCTGCATTTAGTTTAAAAAATATAACCCTCACTCAAAGTCAGTCAACTTATAATGGAAACACAGTAACCATTGTTCTTAATGCAGGACATGGAGGTAATGACTTTGGTGCTACGAGCCTATCTGGTAAAATTTATGAAAAGGATATTACGCTATCTATTACAAAAAAGATCAAAGCGCTTAATTCAAACAAGAACTTCAATATTATTCTAACAAGAGAGAATGATACTTATCAATCCCCACAAGCAATTGCAACATTTACCAATGCACAAAATCCAGACCTCTATGTATCCATCCACCTTGATGCTGCGGAAAAGAATTCTCAAAATTCCAGCGGTATGAACGTACTGGTGGCAAAAGATAATTTTAGTAATGCTGAAAAAAGTAAATTATTTGCATCTGCCATTATCAATGAATTTAGTAATCATTATCCTTTACCGGTAGCTCCCAATCCTTTGCAAAAAGAAAAAGGTATTTGGGCGCTTCAGGAAATAAAATGCCCATCTGTTTTGATTGAAACTGGATATATCTCCAATAAAAAAGATATAGATTATTTAATGGATGAAAAAAATCAGGAACAAATAGCCAGGAATATTTTAAATGGAATGGAAAGGTATGCTGCTAACACTGAAAAAAATAAAGTTGCAAATTCAAAGTCTGAATCAGACCAGGTGAATTTTTCTACAAAGGATACAGTGCCTAATGTAATAAACTTTACTGTAAAAAAAATCTCTGTACAAAAAAACGATAATGCAAGCGATAGTACTGTTAATACTGTTGAGGGAAATCTGAGAATAGAAAAAAATGACATGAAAAAAATGATGATAATTATTAATGGAAAAAAAATTGATAACCCGTCATTACAAAATGTTACAATTAATTCTAAAACAGCTAAAGTGTATAGTTCCAATAATAAAGAAGCGATTGATAAATATGGTTATGAAGCAGCAAATGGTATAATTATTTTTGAAGAGGCCAACATTGAAAAAAATGAAAAAAATGGAACCATTATTCATGTGGATTCTGCCACCCTAATAGGTGTTGATGCTGTAAAGAATGAATTGCAGGTAGAAGACAGCAAGCCTTTGTATGTAGTAGATGGAGCAATAAAAAATGAACTTTATGTAAAAGGCATTTCACCAGACGATATAGATCACATTAATGTATTAAAAGATAAACATGCAATAGACAAGTATGGAGAGAAGGGAAAGAATGGTGTTGTAGAAATAGTTACAAAAAATAAAAATCAGAAGCCGATAAAAAAACAACAACAATCCAAACCTTCTCTGTTAAAAGCAACATCGGATACTACCAAACCTATTGATGACAAAATATTTACCAAGGTTGAAAACGAACCAGATTTTATTGGAGGAATGGAAGGGTGGAAAAAATATCTAACCACTAATATTGACCCTACCCTTCCTGTACAGGAAGGATGGAAGCCGGGAAAATATGAAGTGGTGGTGGAATTTATTGTGGATAAAGAAGGAAATATCAGTAATGTAAATACCATTAATTACCAGGGAACAAAAACTGCTGCCCATTGCATTAACCTTATACAAAAGGGACCTAAGTGGCAACCGGCCTCACAAAACGGGCATATAGTTAAAGCTTACAGAAGGCAACCTATTAGCTTTGTAATTCAATAATGCTTTAAATCAATAGTGTGCTCAAATTTTGAAAATACAGTACTATAAAAATTAATTTTCTCTTTGCATTCTTATGATTTCATTCTTCAATAAAATAATTGATGTATTGAATGGAATGGGGTAAAAAAATTAAAACTAAATACCTTTAATTTATTTAAAAATGACTGATACACTACAACACATATATGATTTACAGCTAAAATTATGGCTTGCAAAATCGCCAGCGGAGCGGTTGAATCAGTTGATGATTGACAACGACGCACTTTTCAAATTTTGGAAGAAAGCTAAAGTTGTAAACAAGAGTACTGAAAAAGTTTTACTAATAAAAAAATGGTTGAATTAAATTCTAAAAAATAGAATACTTACAAATAGAGAAAGTGAAACACCTAATTCTCTTGACTTATTTGATTGAAGCGTTTCTTAATAAATAATCTCCTCCCCGCCAGCCCTGATCACCAGTTCTTTTTTATCATTCGCCTCCACCCTTCCAATGACCTGTGCATCTATTTCAAAAGATTTTGCTGCATCCATCATTATCTGAGCAACTGCTTCATTACAATAAATTTCTAACCTGCAACCCATGTTAAACACCTCATACATTTCTCTCCAGTTACTGCCGCTGTTTTCTTTAATGAGCAGGAATACAGGTGGCACATCAAATAAATTATCTTTTACAATTTTGAAATTATCCGGCAGGTATTTCATGCATTTGGTTTGGCCACCACCACTGCAATGTATCAGGCCGTGAATTTTATCAAAATGATTGTCCAGCAGTTGTTTTAATACCGGAGCATAAGTACGGGTGGGACTTAGAAGCAGTTGGCCGATGGTCGTTGGTCGTTGGTCGTTTTTAACCGTTGCACCGTTAGTGTTTGGTTGCGAAGAGTCAACAGTCAACGACTCCTCACTCATCCTGTTTTTACCTATATAAACAACCTCATCCGGCAAAGCATTGTCATAACTCTCTTTAAAATTCTCAGCATAAAATTTACTCAGCACATCATGTCTTGCACTGGTAAGGCCATTGCTTCCAAGGCCGCTGTTGTACTCCCTTTCATAAGTTGCCTGCCCATAACTGGCAAGACCAACAATTACATCCCCTGCCTGTATTTTATCGTTGCTGATAATTTTATTCTTTGGCCAGCGGCAGGTCATGGTTCCATTTACAGCAATAGTTCTTACCACATCTCCCACATCCGCAGTTTCGCCACCGAGGTAATGAATGTTTACGCCAAAAATTTTTAATGTGTCAAACAATTCCTGTGAGCCATTAATAATTTGGGATAAAACTTCACCAGGAATTAAATGTTTATTACGGTCAATAGTGGAATTGAAAACAATGTTATCTGTGATTCCTACACAAAGCAGGTCATCCAGGTTCATTACAATGGCATCCTGTGCAATGCCTTTCCAAACTGAAATATCTCCTGTTTCTTTCCAGTATAAATATGCCAGGATGCTTTTGGTGCCTGCCCCATCCGCATGCATTACGTTCACAAAGTTTTCATCTCCTCCTAAGTAATCTGGATAAATTTTGCAAAAGGCATTGGGAAACAAACCCTGGTCAAGGTCTTTAGTAGCTGCATGCACTTCTTCTTTTTGGGCAGAAACTCCTCTTTTACTGTAAAGGCTCATAGTTAAATTTGAGTTGCAAAACTAATTTCAATTATCAATTATCCATTAATAAATTATCAATTAGTTTTGCACCACTAAAAATGAAAGTACATTAC
>JAYVLZ010000059.1:0-4088 GCA_043759175.1 Chitinophagaceae bacterium
TAAAATTATTTTACAGGCTTTGGCAGACAGGCTGGCCGAAGCATTTGCAGAATTACTGCACAAAAAAACCCGCCAGGAGTATTGGGGCTATGCTACAGATGAACATCTTACCAATGAGCAATTAATACAGGAAGAATACTTAGGCATCAGGCCGGCACCAGGCTATCCTGCCTGTCCCGACCATACAGAAAAGTACAAATTGTTTGAACTGCTGGGTGGCAAAGAAGCTACAGGTATTGAATTAACTGAATCATTGGCTATGTATCCTGCTGCTTCTGTTTCAGGATGGTACTTTGCAAATCCTGAAAGTAAATATTTTGGTGTGGGTAAAATCAGCGAAGATCAGTTGCATGATTATGCCAAAAGAAAAGGAATGAGTATTGAAGATGCAACCCGCTGGCTGAGACCCATATTGGAATAAAAATCGCACAAAGAAAGGTTTACAAACAAAGAGTTTTATATTTCCCGGGGGTTATAATAAAGGAGTGATACACCATCAAGATCAAACAATCATCACCAGTGTGTTTACTCAGGCAATTTTTCTCCTTTGCAAAATGGCTTTTACATAGCCTGTACCCGAAGAAGTGGAAGTAATACTATGTCTTTTTTTTGGAGGCACTGTAAAAAAATCGCCAGCCTGCAGATAAAACAGCTTGCCATCCACGTTACATTCACAACTGCCTTCCAGGATCAGAAAACTTTCTTCAAAATCATCCGGATCATGTCCTTCTTCTTCTAAAGAATTATTTACCCATGCTACATACATTTCTACTAAAGCTGTAGTTTTTATCGGGTGTAATTGTAAATCTCCTTCGTTAATTAAAGGCTGAAGATACTCCACCAGTTTATTCCACTCTGTTGCGTCACTGTGCCTGTTAATTAATGGAAGCTGTTGCAGATTTGTTAGTGTTTCAGCGCTGATATCATTAAGTGACTGCATCATCTTTGTTTTAGTATTTTGCCCCGGCTGCATATAACAGGCCTCCTTTAAAGCATTTTCTATTTCAACAATCCGTTTGCTGATAGCAGGATGATCCGCTGATGTCATTAAAATTTCTATTGTCTCTTCCTCATTCAGTAATCCAAGACATAAAGCCTCCAGCTTGCCACTTTCTAAATATGTAGTAACGATGTTCATTCTCTTGTAGTTTTAATTTGGATTACATTGCTTTCTTAATAACTGCAGTGCGGTACGTGTTCTTGTTTTAACAGTGCCCAATGGCAATTTTAAAATTGCTGAAGTTTCCTGCTGTGTATATCCAAAAAAATAGATCGGGCTGATAACCTCCCTGTATGCAGGTTCCAGTTTTCCCACTTCATTCTTTAAACCAGTATCACTAATGCTCTCAGTAACACTATTGGTATATACATCGTTTTCAGCATTTTGGATTTCGATGGTGGGCAATTTTCCACATTTCCGTAAATAGTCTAATGCCGTATTACGGCAAATAGTTAGCAACCAGGTAAACAGGCGCCCCTTGCTGCTGTCGTACTGTCTAATACCTCTCCATATTTTTACAAAAGAATCCTGCAGCAGATTTTCCGCTTCTTCCCTGTCTTTTACAATATTAAAAATAATACCCAGTAAGGTTGGTGCATAATTATCATACAAGGTGGAAAATGCCTCCTGGCTATGCGATTGAAGTCTTTCTATCAGCAGTGTTTCTGGTATTTCTGTATGATTATCCACCATTCAAATTATGATATTTTCTGCTGGTTTAAAGATAAAAATTTTTTTTCGCCAAATCCAAAAATGCCTGTTTAAGATAAATAAGATAAAAACAAATGCAAACTGTATTCATTACCGGAGGAACAGGTTATATGGGAAGCAGGCTCATTAAAACATTACAAAAGGAAGGGGATTTTCAAATTACTGCACTGGCCCGGAAAGGAAGCGAACATAAATTACCTGCCGGCTGTAAATTGGCAGTTGGAAATGCACTGGATGCAGACAGTTTTAGTGAATCTGTTAAAGGCTGTGATATATTTATTCATTTAATTGGTGTGGCTCATCCCAGCCCTGCTAAAAAAGAGCAATTCCGGAATATCGACCTGGTAAGCATATGTCAATCGGTAAAAGCCGCAAAACAGGCTGGAGTAAATCATTTTATTTATGTAAGTGTGGCAGCCTACCCCACTAAAATAATGCTGGAGTATCAGCAGGCAAGAGCAACCGGTGAAGTGGTGTTAACAACAAGCGGTATTCCCTGCACTATTCTGCGTCCATGGTATGTTCTGGGGCCTGGACATTGGTGGCCATGGTTATTGAAACCGCTGTATAAATTGGCTAAATGGATACCAGCTTACAAAGAAGCAGCCTCTAAATTAGATACCGTAACATTACAGCAAATGATAGCAGTATTGAAAAAAGCAGTTACAGAAAAAAATTCAGGAATAAAGTATTACGAAGTAGCAGACATTAAAAAATACTGAAAAAATATGGAAAGAACCATCGGGCAATAGGTGAACTTTTAAATTTGTTTTTCATGGCGATTTGTTTTTTTGTAACTATGCGTATTGAAGTTTTAACTTACTATTTCATGCGTATTATTTCTTACAACGTTAACGGCATACGTGCCGCTTTAAAAAAAGGTTTTATCGACTGGCTTAAAACTGACCCTGCTGATGTAATATGCCTGCAGGAAACAAAAGCCACCAAAGATGATGTAGATGTAAAATTATTTGAAGCATTAGGATTCCATCATCATTGGTACAGTGCACAAAAAAAAGGCTATAGCGGCGTTGCTGTATTTTCAAAAATAAAGCCTGATCATGTTGAATTTGGTAATCGTCATAAAGTAAGTGATGATGAAGGAAGGGTAATACAATTAGACTTTGGGGATATCAGGTTGATTAATGCATACTTTCCTTCAGGCACCAGTGGTGATGAAAGACAGCAATTTAAATATGTTTGGTTAGAGGAGTTTCATAATTATCTAAGCAACCTGAGGGAGAAATATCCAAAGCTAATTTTGTGTGGCGATTATAATATTGCACACAATGAAATAGATATTCATGATCCCAAAGGAAATAAAAACTCTTCCGGTTTTTTGCCACAGGAACGGGAATGGATGACCAAATTTTTAGGCAGTGGATGGATTGATACCTTTCGGGTATTTCATACTGAAGCACATCGTTACAGCTGGTGGAGCCAGCGTTTTCCCAGTGTGAGGCTGAACAATAAAGGCTGGCGCATAGATTACATCACAGTAACTGAACCATTAAAAAATCAATTAACAGATGCTGATATTTATCCTGATGTAAAACACAGTGATCACTGTCCGGTGTATCTGGAAATACAAAATTAAATTCACTGTTTATCTGCAATGTTACCATCAAAGTGCATGAATCGATCCATACTCAACGGCTGCAATGGTTATAAAAAGTGCATGTACCGGAAGTATTGTTCACAAAATACTTTACTAAAGCTGCCATCGTAAGACTGATTGAAATTGATGACAGTGAAGGACCAACTTATACTGTTCAATACCTGGCAGAAAGCAAAGTTTCTTACAACCTGTACATTGAAAAATATGCAGGCCTGCTCATGAAAAATCATTTTATCAGCAGGTAACCAATTCATCGCTTTCCAGTGTTTAATGCAGGTTGTTAACTAAATGTGCAAAAACAAATAAATTAAACTTTCTTAACGAAAAAGGTTTGTATATTCCCAAAAGCCGCAGTGGCACTGGATTCTGATTATAAACCTGCTGAAACACTTGCCCAGTGGGCGTTTCAATAGCTTAGTTTATTTCATCTATAAAAATTTTCTGTTGAAAAAAAACCTGCATCCCTTATTGCTTGCGGTTTTCAGCGTTTTGATGGGTATAATTTTTTTGCAAAAAAAATTTGTTGCATTTAAAAACCTTCTATATTTGTTACATACAAAATTTTCAAAAAAACCAACTATGAACAAAGCAGAATTAATCGCTAAAATTGCCGATGATGCTGGTATTACAAAAACCCAGGCTAACAGTTCTGCCGCTTCGAAGCCAAAGCCAAAACCTCAACCGGCCAAGGCTGCTCGAAAGAAACCTAAGAAATAGCCTGCCGGCAATTATTGTACGGCTACCCGTAGCCCCCCACCT
>JAYVLZ010000060.1:0-5949 GCA_043759175.1 Chitinophagaceae bacterium
TTCAAAATCAATTTCTGCCATCTATTACACATTTTTGCAAAACATATCCAAAAGCTAAGGTAGATTTATGAATTGTTTTAAGGCTTGCGGATTTTAGAACATACCTGTTTACAAAGAAACAGTAACATTTTATCTTTAGTTCCCAAATACTATTGTACATGAGAAAAATAACTGTCTTCATTTTTATTTTATTTTCATTCATTCATTTACTGGCACAGCAAAATGCAGAAATAAGAAAGCTGGACTCCACACTAACGGTATTGAATAAAACCAACCGCTTTAATGGTACCGTATTGTATGCAGAAAAAGGCAAAGTGATTTATAAAAAAGCTTTTGGTGTAGCAGATTTCAGAAATACCCAGCCGCTTACAACTACGTCTTCTTTTAACCTTGCATCCGTTACCAAACAATTCATGTGCATGTGTATTATGATACTGAAAGAAAGAGGACAATTGCAGTTTGATGACGATTGTAAAAAATACATTCCTGAATTACCTTATGATAATATTACCATCCGCAACCTGATGACACACACATCCGGCATACCTGAATATTTTGATGTATTCCAAAAGTATAAAACTCCTTTAGATACACTCACCAATGAAAAACTGATCACACTTTATTCCACTTATAAACCTGCATTGGATTTTGCCACCGGTACCAAATGGAATTACTGCAATACCAACTATGCATTGCTGGTGAGCATTATTGAACGCATCAGTAAACAACCCATTGATGTGGTTGTAAAAAAGAATATTCTTGATGCCTTAAAATTAAAAGATACTTATGTGTATCATGTATTGATGCCCACTATTCCATCCAATCATGTATATGGTTTTGAAGAAACCGGTGAAAAAAGAAAACTGAATGACCTCACTCCTTTTGATGGTGTGGTGGGTGATGGCAATATTTATTCATCTGTGGAAGATCTGTATAAATGGGAGCAAAGTTTATATACAGAAAAATTAGTGAAGAAGGAAACATTTGCACAGGCACTGGAGCCAGTTAAATTAAAAGACGGAACAACTTATCCTTATGGCTTTGGGTGGTTCATTGAAAAAGATACTACAGGTATATATTCTCACACCGGTGGCTGGGCAGGCTTTGGCAATTTGCTGTACAGGGATGTAAAAAACAAACGTACCATCATCGCATTAAGCAGCGGCAGTAATGGGTGGGGAATCCGAACTGTAAGAAATTTTATCCAGGGTAAGCCGCTTGATATTACGCCAACAGTATTGATAAAAAATATAACCGTGATAGATGGAACCGGTGCTCCTGCAAAAAATATATGGGTAAGAATACAGGGCAAAAAAATTATCTCTGTCGGAAATTTACAGGCTTTTGAAGGCGAAGAAATAATAGACGGTGAAGGGAAAATATTGGCGCCCGGTTTTATAGACAGTCACAGTCATGTAGAAGCTTCATTGCAGGAACATCCTGAAGCATTGGCTGCATTGAACCAGGGCATCACTACGATTGTTACAGGTCAAGATGGTGGCGGTGATCCAATTGACAGCATCAAAGCAGCCCTGAAAAAAATTCCTGCAGCCATTAACGTAGCTATTTATACAGGGCATGCAACCATCAGGGAAAAAATCATGGGCACAGCAAACTTATCAAGACCTGCAACAAATGAGGAGTTAGAAAAAATAAAACAACTGCTGAAAGAAGAATTACAAAAAGGTTCACTTGGGCTTTCTACAGGATTAGAATATGAAGAAAGATTTTACAGTAACCGCAATGAAGTAATTGAACTGGCAAAAGTTGCTGCTGCTGAAAAAGGCAGGTACATCAGCCATATCAGGAGTGAAGACGTTAATAGAGAAGAAGCAATAGATGAGATCATCCAGATTGGAAGAGAAGCAAAATTACCAGTGCAGATATCTCATATTAAAATTGCATTAAAGGACGACTGGGGTACTGCTCCCCGTTTGCTGGCTGCATTACAAAATGCAAGAGCAGAGGGTATTGATATCACTGCCGATTGCTATCCTTATGATTTTTGGAACAGCACGATAAGGGTATTGTTTCCTAAAAAAGATTTCACCAATTTGGAAAGTGCAACTTACGCTACGCAACATTTATTTGATCCGGAAGGATCGGTGATGGTGCGTTTTGCCCCCGATAGCAATTACAAAGGAAAAACAGTTGGGGCTATTGCAAAACTCAGGAATGAAACATCTGCAAAAACATTGCTGTATTTAGTGGCTGCTGCGTCAGACTATCAAAAGCAACATCCGGATGCAGACGGTATAGAAACCATCATGGGTAAATCCATGTCAGAAGATGATGTGATGAGTTTCTTAGCATGGGGACATACCAATTTTTGTTCTGATGGTGCCAATGGTGGCCATCCAAGAGGCTACGGAAGTTTCACTAAAATTTTAAATCGGTATGTAAAAGAGAAAAAGATCATGAGCTGGGAAGATGCCATTCATAAAATGACCGGGCTTGCTGCGGAACATATTGGCATTACCAATCGTGGCATCATTGCTCCCGGCTATTTTGCTGACCTTGTGTTGATTGATCCTGCAACGGTGAAAGATAATTCAAGCATAGAAAATTCCAAAGCATTGTCTGATGGCATTTTAAAAGTATGGGTGAATGGAGTGCTGGTGTATAAGGACAAAACATCGCAACAAAAATTTCCGGGAGAGTTTGTGGGGAGATAAATTGATGAGTGGTGAATTGTCAATCGTCAGTGTCCCGCTATCGTTCGGTTCCAGCGGACGAACAAAGCAGGCAAAAATTCTTATGTTTAACTTCTAAAACAAAAACAAGCTTTAGTTCCAGCCCTCACGCCTGCGGATCTCCTAAATTTCGATCCCTAAAAATTTTAAAAATATACTTTTTGTATATACCTTTGGGAAAAGCATAAAAATGAAAAATCTCTCTTTAAAAATGGATGATATTGTCTTTCATGAGACAGAAAGAATTACTGCCAAAATAAGCAAAAATAGAAATCGCTACATTAATGAAGCTGTAGAATTTTATAATCTTCTTCAAAAAAGAAAAATAATTTCCCGCCAGTTACAAAAGGAATCCAGGATAGTACAAGAAGAATCAATGAAAGTACTTACAGAATTTGAAAAACTACAAGATGAAGGTTAAGATTAAGCAATATGAAATCTGGATTGCTGATTTAAATCCCAGATTCGGCACTGAAACAGGTAAGACAAGGCCAGTAGTAATAGTTCAAACTGATTTACTTAATAAATTCCATCCATCAACCATTGTTTGTCCTATAACAACAAATGTAAAATTAGATGCAGAAATTTTAAGGGTTCATCTACCCAAAGGTTTAGCCAAACTAAAAGAAGATTGCGATATCATGATTGATCAGATTCGTGCAATTGATAATAAGCGACTAATTAAAAAAATAGGAGACCTTAACCAGGAACAGGTAGCATTTATTAAGACAAATCTTGGGATAGTTCTTGACATTTAACGTTGCTTCAGCTTACTCACAACTCACACTGACAAGACACTCACAATTGACAACTCAGGAATAACAGGACGCTAAAAATGAACACATAAATAACAACAGAATGAAACCAAAAGCAATTGTACTAACGGATGGTGTGCTGCATGAAACAGATGCAAAGACTGCACACGGGCTGATCCGTGGAACAGAACGCTATGAAATAGCCGCTGTAATAGACAGTGTGCATGCTGGTAAAGATGCTGGCGAAGTGTTAGATGGTAAGCACCGCAATATTCCTGTTTATGCTACTGTTGAAGATGCAGTGAATTCAATAAAAGATATTCAATATTGTATCATTGGTGTGGCTACACCGGGGGGTGTATTACCGCCACATTTTATTCCCATACTGGAATCGTGTATCCGCCTCCGTATCTCTTTAGTAAATGGACTGCATGAATATTTAAATAACAAACCCGCTATTGTTGCTTTGGCAAAAGAATACAATGTGGAACTGGTTGATGTAAGAAAACCAAAAGACAGGAAAGACCTTCACTTCTGGACATCAGAAATATTTTCTGTAGAGGCCCCCATCATTGCAGTAATTGGAACTGATTGTGCCTTAGGCAAAAGAACTACCTGCCGCCTGGTAAAGCAAGCCTGTGCAGATGCAGGCATGAATGCACAAATGATCTATACAGGCCAGACCGGCTGGCTGCAGGGTGGACAATATGGATTTATATTTGACTCTACATTGAATGATTTTATTTCCGGGGAACTGGAACATGCTGTTGTTAGTTGCTGGAAAGAAACTGACCCTGATGTTATCTTCATCGAAGGGCAGTCTGGCTTACGCAATCCAAGCGGCCCATGCGGATCTGAACTATTAGTTTCCGGCAACGCAAAAAATGTGATCCTCGTACATGCTCCCAAAAGAAAATACTTTGATCATATTCCAGACTGGGGCACCATTCATTCACTGGCATCAGAAATTGAGCTGATAAGAATGTATGACTCTAAAGTAATTGCAGTGGCCATCAATACAGAACATTGCAGCAATGAAGAAGCCGTGGCTTTCCAGGCACAGTATGAAGCAGAATTGCAATTGCCTGTTTTATTACCATTACAGCAAGGCGTAGAAAAAATAATCCCTGTTATTAAATTGCTTGTAAAAAATCAACAATGAAAATTCAATCCATAAAAGTATGGCTGCAGAAGTTGTCATTAACAAAGCCATATACAATTGCATATAAAACCATCACCGATACGGAAATTGTTTTTCTTGAAATTACATTGGCCAATGGTATTACAGGGCTTGGCGCTTCCAGCCCTTCGCCGGATGTGGTGGGAGAAACACCGCAGCAAACACTGGTAAATCTGCAACAGGATTTTGTACAGGAGTTGGTGGGAAGAGACATCCGTCATTTTAACTTATTGCTTGATGAGGTCAAAATAAAATACCCCAATTTACCTGGCACTATTGCAGCTATTGATTTGGCACTGCATGATGCATTCGGGCAATACCTTGGCATACCCGTAGTGGAATTGTATGGAAGAAAAATGGAAGCGTTACCCACTTCTATCACTATTGGAATAAAAGATGCTGCGGCTATGGTGGAAGATGCAAAGTCTCATTATGCTGCAGGCTTCAGGGTTATCAAAATAAAAACAGGAATCAACGTAGAAGAAGATATTGAAAGGGTATCAAAACTGTTTGAGTTATTTTCCGGTAAAATGAAGATACGGGTAGATGCCAACACCGGTTATAACCTGGAACAACTGCAATATTTTATTCAGCAGACAAAACATTTGTCATTAGAACTGATAGAACAACCATTGCCGGTTGGTAAAGAAAAAAAATTGAGCAGCTTAGATGCCACACAAAGAAAATTACTGGCTGCCGATGAATCTTTATTAGATGCCTCCTTTGCATTGAAACTCTCCCACCCTCCTATACCATTTGGAATCTTCAATATCAAGCTGATGAAATGTGGTGGCATCAGGGGCGCTAAAGAAATTGGATTGATTGCCAGCCTTGCCGGCATTGATCTTTTCTGGGGCTGCAATGATGAAAGTATGGCCAGCATTACCGGTGCATTGCATGCAGCCTACAGTTGCGCCAACACCAAATACATTGACCTGGATGGAAGTTTTGATTTGAGCAGTGATTTGGTAACAGGTGGATTTGTTTTAAAAGATGGAATGATGTATTGCAGTGATGCGCCGGGATTGGGGTTGAGAAGGATATAGATGCCCGGGTTGTTCAAATAAATTTTTTAAAACAGAAAATAATATAATTATCTTTAATTGAGTTATTTCAACCGGGCAAACTTATATAGAAGTTTTTAAATTCCCATTTTATGATGTTTGTACAAAATAATACCCATTAACCTTGTTGAATAAAATTAATGTATCCCTCCAATATCCTATCTCAATTTTTTTTAATCAAAGAATAGTATAGTTATAATAGATTTTAAATAAAAAAACTTCCTGCTTCAACTATTTCGATATATTCCTTAAAAAAC
>JAYVLZ010000061.1:0-9099 GCA_043759175.1 Chitinophagaceae bacterium
GTATGGTGACAGGCTGGGAGAGGAAGTGCCATTGCAGGCCACTTATAAAAGAATGGGTGATTTCTTAAAACAAAAATGCAAAGGGTATTTTGGATATATTTTTACAGGTAACCTGGAGCTGGCCAAAAAGATCGGCTTGAAACCAAAACGCCGCATTGAATTCTATACCAGCAAAATTGACTGCCGGTTATTTGAATATGAACTGTATGCAGGCAGCAGGGAAAAGGACACCAATGATAAAACGTCTTTGTAAATACGTTTATTTTCCTGGAACCATCGCTATCATCGGATGGTATTCATAGATATTTATTTTTGAAGCAGGGTCATCGTCTATCAATTCTTTTACCTGTTCTTCATTATCCACTGCTACAATGCCCAATCCATAGACCGCATTTGGATCAAGTACTGACCCAAAGAGCAGCATTACACCTTTGTCCATGCAGGCTTTCCAATATACAATATGCTGTTGCATGATGTCTTTTTCTTCGGCGGTCATTGTTTGTGCAAAGTCTGGCCTGGAAGGGTTTAGTTTGAGAACGTAATATTTTTTATTCATAGCTGGAAAATTGATTGTTATGGAAGCCTGCATATAAATATACGTCAGGACGCTTTCAATTTTTTATTAGATGTTTATTTTTTTATTGATCAACGAAATTTCCACCGTTAAAAATTTACGGCTGACTGAAACACCCGCCTGACCAGACGGGAAGGGTTACCCCGGTGAAGTCCTGTAGCATTGTATCGACTTAGGCGGGATGCCGGAGTAAAAGTGTAAGGCAGGGCTACTGTTGAATAAGAACCTGTTGCTGGCGTGCACATAATTATTACATTTGAACAAAATCAAACTTTGTGAACAAACGGATCATAC
This sequence comes from Chitinophagaceae bacterium, assembly GCA_043759175.1. Lineage (GTDB taxonomy): Bacteria > Bacteroidota > Bacteroidia > Chitinophagales > Chitinophagaceae > Ferruginibacter. The sequence continues at coordinate 869 of JAYVLZ010000061.1, forward strand.
TTTATTTTTTTATTGTTGTAATAGCCGCATCCTGTAATGATAATAAAAGCAATAGTGCTATGGAAACAGCTGTGGACAGCACTAAAAAAGCCAATCAAATATATACCGGTAAACTAACTGATCTCTCCGGCAGCAGGGATATGGCAGAGCTGCTTTGCCAGGGTTGGGAACTTGAAGATGACCTGGATGGTATGCAAAGCAGTGACGAACCGATGGGCATACTGCCTTTTAGAAGTTATTATTTATCTGGTGATTCTACGTTTGTAAAAAATCCAAGAAATATGATGGAGTATGGCCGGTGGCAGTTTAATCAGGAACAAAAAACAATCACCTTTCATTACAGTAAAGGCGTGAGGGATATTTATAAAATTGCAGCGCTGGCACCGGATGAACTGGTATTGGTAAACACCGGGATAGAAAGTGTGACAAAATTAAAATTTGTGGCCAGCGGTAAAAAGTATAATGATATTTCCGATGACCCTTTTCACATCAGCAACAATCAATGGCGGCTGCATCCAAAAAAATCGGAAAATGAAGAGCAGATTCGCCAGCGGCTGAAAGCCTGCCTGCATTTTAATGTGTTGTTTTACAGGGATAACCTGGCCAAAGAATCGAAGACCATTAGTTTTTATGGCCTGCCCACCTGTCTGAAATGGTATGCCGGTGGTATCTATATGATTAAAGAGCCGGACCTGAAAGAGAACTGGTTCTATTGTTTTTACAATAAAGAACAGGGCCTGGTTGCCTATAAAATGATGAGTGTATTGCTGACAAAAAAATACAACTGGCCCAAAGGAAAAATGAACTGGGTGAAAAAGAACCTGCATGTGCTGGAGCAAATGGAGGAGCGTTTTTAACCTTTGGATGTAACCGTTAAGTGGTTATTTGTTTTTTGGCCGGGAAATCCTGAAAAATTTTTTATCCACAAGGCCACGAAGGCGAAATGATTATTTCTTACGAAGAATTAAGTAATTGATATTTAATATTACCTCATCTTGACAAACATCACTTCCCGCCTTTCCTGCAAACTACATTTTCTTAATCTGCCTTTAATGTAAACTCCCCGACACTGATAAAACCGCCCGCTGTTTAATATTGCATCGTCAAAAGACTTGCAACTCTTGCAACTTTAAACATGTTTTAAACGTATTAATATTTTTTGAACGGTTTGTAAGGAAATTTAAAAAACTTCGTATGTATAAAAAATACAGATTTATGAAAAAGATGATGTTGGCCGCATTAACAGGGATGCTTCTTTCAGTTACCTTGTTTGCACAGGAACCACTGGTTAAAAAACATTTTAATTTAAAAAATGGTTTGGCTCTTGAAGGTTACGATCCGGTGGCATATTTCAAACAAAATAAAGCAGTGGAGGGTAAAAAAGAATTCTCCATTTTTCACCAGGGCGCTACTTATTATTTTGCTTCTGCTGAAAACAAGGAGTTGTTTAAAAATGATCCTGCAAAATATGAACCTGCTTACGGTGGCTGGTGTGCCTATGCAATGGGTGCTAAAGGAGAGAAAGTAGCAATAGATCCCGGTACATTTAAAATTAAAGACGGAAGATTGTTTTTGTTCTACAATAAATTTTTCAACAATACACTCAAGGACTGGAACAAGGATGAGAATAACCTGAAAACGAAAGCGGATCAGAACTGGAAAACAACTTTTCATTAATCAATAATTAAAACTAACTGTCATGACTGCTAAAATTCCTGTTGCTGTTATTTGGGTGTTGCGTCTTGTTGCTGCTGTTATTATGCTGCAAACATTATTCTTTAAATTTTCAGGTTCAGAAGAATCCGTTTATATTTTTAAAACACTGGGCATGGAGCCTTACGGAAGAATTGGCAGCGGTGTGATGGAATTGATTGCATCCGTTTTAATACTTTATCCTAAAACTACCGTATATGGTGCTGTGATGGGGATTGGTTTGATGGCCGGAGCTATTTTCTTTCATCTTACCAAATTAGGGTTGGTGGTGATGGATGATGGAGGACAGTTATTCATTTATGCTTTGCTGGTATTTTTTTCAAGCGTGGCGTTGGTAATTATTTACCGGCACCAGCTTTATTCATTGATAAAACTAAATCCCAAATACAGGTTATGAAAAAAATAATAATGATTGTGTTTACTTTGTTGATGGTGAATATTGGTTTTGCACAAATCAGTAAACTTTCAAAGACTTACCAGTTTGTTGACCTGGCGGGTGCTGTTGGAAGTTCCCGTGGTTCAGTGGCGGCATCCTATGTGTACAGCTGGAGGTTGGGGCAAAAGAAAAGATTGGAAGCTGGTTTTGGAGCAAGGTTTACTACCAGCTTTGGTACCAAACAGGAATATACTACGGCTGCCCCGGCAAGACTAACCCGTACCAGTACCACTCCTTTTTTAATTGTTTTCGCAGGTCAGAAATATGAGAACTGGGATACGTTGACTGTACAAAGACCATTGGTCAATTCACTTAATTTATCTGTAAATTTTGGTTATAATTTTAGCACCAGATTTTATGGTGGATTTAATATTGATCTGATCGGTTTTTCCTTTGGAAGAAAAACAGCAGCCATCCTTACCAGCAATGGTATCACCAGGACAGAACCGGCTGCAAAGCCGACAGCTTTTAATGTATTGCTCACCGGTGATTATGATTACGGAACCCTGAATTCTGAATTCTTTCTGAAATATAAACTGAATGACCGCTGGGCAGTACGGGGTGTATATCAATTTTTATTTACCGAGTATAAAACCAGCAGCGTAAAACAAACAGCTGCCGATGGTACTGTAATAGACAGGTTCAGAAGTAAACAAAATAACCTTGGAGTGGGAGTGTCTTATCAATTATAAAATGTAAAACTGAAATATGAAAAAATATTTGTTGTGTATGTTGTTAATTGGCGGTTTGCTAACGGCTTGCAAAAAAGAAAATACCTTTACTACTTCTAACACGCCGGCTATGGAAATGGTGGACAGTAGTGGCAGTGAATTAAAATATTACGGTACCTTGAGTAACGGTCCATTCGGTTCGGCAATGGGCAGGGTGAAAATTTATTTGAAGGATGGAACTTACAGGTTGGTGCTGGATAGTTTTAGTGTGAACAACGGACCAGACCTGCATGTATATTTATCAAAAGAAATACAGCCGCTGAATTTTATTGACCTGGGCAAATTAAAATCAGTAAGTGGTACACAGGTATATAATATTCCGGGAATGCCGGATTTTACGCAGTTCAAATATGCATTAATTCATTGCCAGCAATACGATCATTTGTTTGGTAATGCTAATCTTCAGTAATGATGAAAAATATTGTTGTTCTGGTATTATTTTTTTTTGCAGGTGCAGGGTTACATGCACAGCAGTATATACCCCTTGATGCAGGCTCCTCTGTGAAATTTGTAATTAAAAATTTTGGGCTAAACGTTGACGGTAGTTTTAAGGGGTTGCAGGGAAAGATCACTTTTAATCCGGAAAATCTTACGGCTGCTGTTTTTAATGTAAGTGTGGATGCAGCTACTGTGAACACAGGGAACGGCTCAAGAGATGGTCACCTGAAAAAAGATGATTACTTTGATGTAAGTAAGTATCCAAGGATCAATTTTACTTCAACTAAAATAACTGTTGCTGCCAAATCAGGTCAGTATACAGTAGAAGGTACAGTCACAATAAAAGGTATTTCAAAACCCGTTTCATTTCCTTTTGCAGTATCAGCTGCAGCCAATGGAAATCTTTTTACGGGCCAGTTTAAAATTAACCGCCGCAATTTTAAAGTGGGCGGCAATAGCCTGATCTTGTCAGATGATGTTACCGTTACTTTAAATGTTTCAACAGTAAAACAATAATCATGAATTCCGAAAATTTGCATTTGCAGCAATCCATTAGAAAAGTCTTTCAGCAGGTGGAAACCGCTTTGGAAAGTCTTGAGCCGGAGCAATACGTGTCGCCAAGCAGGTGTTTGTTCAATGCCACCATTGGCCAGCATGTAAGGCATATCATCGAATTGTTTATTGAGCTGGATAAAGGATATGAAACGGGTACAGTGAATTATGAGAAACGCAAACGGGATTACCGAATTGAAACAGATAAAGATTTTGCTGCTGCATTATTGAGCAAGATTTACAAAGAAATGATTCGCCCAAATAAACCGCTGTTATTAGAAGCCGGCTATAAAGAAGATTCGGATGAATTAATCATTATGGAAACCAACTATTACCGGGAACTGGCTTATAATATGGAGCACACCGTTCATCACATGGCGCTGATCCGTATTGGTATCAATGAACTTTCTGTTGTGGCTGTTGATGAAAGTTTTGGTATTGCATCATCCACCATCAAATACCGCAGTTCATGTGCACAGTAACATTTATACCGCAAAAGGAAAGTTGTTTCATTACGTCTAACAGAGACGAAAAAGCAGCAAGGCCGAAGGCTGTTGCCCCTGCAGTATATGCAAATTATAATGTAACGTTGTTGTATCCAAAAGATGCAGCAGCCAATGGTACCTGGATAGCAATGAATCAATCTGGTAATGCTGCAGTGCTGCTGAATGGTGCATTTGTAAAGCATGAGCCGGAGCCTCATTACAGGAGAAGCAGGGGACTTGTTTTTTTAGATATCATTCCCAGTGCCGAACCAATGGATTGGTTTGCTGAAATCAATTTGTATAAGATAGAACCTTTTACTGTGGTGATTTTACAGGAGGGGAAATTGTATGAATGCCGCTGGGATGGAATAAAAAAACATTATCAGCAGTTAGATGAAAAACAACCGCATATCTGGAGCAGCGTTACCTTATACCCCGGTGAAGTGATCAGTAAAAGAAAACAATGGTTCAATCAATGGCTGACAGATCATCCACTGCCATCACAAAAGGATATTTTTTCTTTTCATCAGTTTGCAGGCGACGGGGATATTCACAATGATGTATTAATGAACAGGAATGGAGATATGCTGACTGTTAGTATTACGGGAATTGAAATGAATAGTGAGAAAGGAACCATGCATTATCTTGATCTGCAGGATGGCATCTCCACTTCAAAAGAATTATGTTTTGAAACTTCATCTGTAATATCTTAACATGTTAAAAAAAATTTCGCAATATCCATTTTTTATAAAATTATTTAACTGGGAGTACTGGCCCTTTAATGTGGTGTATGCTCCCATTTATCCTTACTGGATATGGCTAATGATCAAATCCCGGTCTGCATTTTTTTTTAATACAGCTAATCCGCTGATAAAGAATGGGGGATTTTTATTAGAGAGTAAGAAGGAAATATACGACCTGATTCCGCAGGAATATTATCCGGCTACGTTGTTTTTTACTGCAGGTACTGCCCCCAATGAAGTGCTGGATGCAGTAAAGAAAAAGGGATTGACATTTCCGCTGATAGCCAAGCCTGATATTGGCATGAGAGGAATGATGGTGAAGAAAATTGATTCCGTTGCGGCACTCGATCATTATGTGCATCATGCCACTGTTAATTTTTTAGTGCAGGATTTTATTCCTTATGAAAATGAAGTAGGTATATTTTATTATCGTTTTCCAGATGAAAAAAAAGGAAAAATATCAGGCATTGTTGGGAAAGAATTTTTAACTGTTACGGGTAATGGTGTTGCTACGGTTGAACAATTGCTGCAAAGAGATCAACGGTTTATTTTGCAGCTCCCGGTATTGAGAGAAACACATGCAGAAGTATTGAAGAGCGTCTTGAAAAAAGATGAACAGCATTTACTGGTGCCATATGGCAACCATTCCCGTGGCTCTAAATTTTTAGATATTACTGACCTTGCGGATGAAAAATTGGTAAATACCATCGACCGGATTTGCCAGGAAGTGCCGGAATTTTATTTTGGAAGAATGGACATCCGGTATAACAGCTGGGAAGAACTGCAGGAAGGAAAAAATTTTTCTATCATAGAACTGAATGGTGCAGGCAGCGAACCCACTCATATGTATGATCCCAGGCATTCCATCTTCTTTGCATGGAAAGAAATCATCCGTCATTGGAATATATTATTTAAGATCAGTCAGCTAAATCACCAGCAGCAGCAATTACCTTACATGCTTTTTTCTAACGGCATCAAAATGCTGAAAGAAAATACGGCCTATGTTAAAATACTAAGTCTTAATTTGAAAAAAATTGCCTGATCATTTTTATTTACCCAATGGCATTAACTTAAACTCATTCATTCTCTAATAAGGTTGTCAACCTTTTTCAGGTTCATTGCATTATGAGGAAGGTTGACAACCTTATAGCCCTAAGTTAATTACATTGTTTATTTACCTATAAAAAATATGTATGCGGTATAAACAATCGCCATTATTGCTGACGATGATATTGCTGGGGCTTTTATTCATCTTTAGCCAGGGTTTTAAAAAAGCAACAGTAACAAATAATCAGAAAAATAATGCTGCTGGTTTTGCTGTGATTGAATTATTCACTTCAGAAGGATGCTCCAGTTGTCCTGCTGCAGATGTGGCAGTAGAGAAGTTTCTGAAAGAAAATAGTGAGCAGGTATATGTACTGGCTTTTCATGTAGATTACTGGAATAAGCTTGGATGGAAAGATGTTTTCAGCAAAGCTGCCTATACATCAAGACAGAGTCAGTATGCTTCAGTATTTGGCCTGGAAAGTATTTACACACCGCAGATTGTGGTAAACGGGAGGCATGAATTTGTTGGCTCTAACAGCAGCCAGCTTAAACGGGTAGTGGAAAAAGAACTAACTAACGGTGAGGGCAAGCCGGTAACGTTAACGGCATCTGTATTGGCAAATAATCATGTTGCAGTCAATTACCAGCTTAATGAAAAAACGACTGCCAATCTTAATATTGCGCTGATGCAGTTACATGCTGCTGTGGATGTAAAACGTGGAGAAAATGACGGAAGGCATTTGGATCATATCAACGTAGTAAGAGATTTTAAAACACTGGCTTCTGCAGGCTTAACAGGCAAGGCAGACCTGGAGATACCAGCGGGACTTACCAAAGAAGACTGTAAAGTAATTGCCTGGTTGCAGGATAAGGTATCCATGCAAATTTTCGGAGTTGCAGAGATAACAATTCAGTAATTGTGTTAAGTTAATTGTGAATTGTCAATGGTCAATTCACGATTGACCATTCACCATTCACGAATCAAACCGTCACTTCCAATTAACATATCAATTGTTGTTAAATTAAATTAAACCCCATACTCTTTGCACATTGTCACCGTATATAGTTATTTTGCAAACGATTGATGCAACATAACATGACAACCACTAAACAATTGATGCCGGATAATTGGGTAACCAACTATGCGGATGCGTTATATGCATACTGCATCGCCAGGGTGAATGATGTACAGGCTGCTGAAGACATTGTGCAAAATACTTTTTTAAGTGCATGGAAAGCCAGGGATACTTACAATGGAACTGCCTCAGAAAAAAACTGGCTGTATGCCATTCTTAAAAATAAAATCATTGATCATTTTCGTAAGCAGGCAAACAGTGTGGTAAGCATTTCCTCCAAAGAAGAGGATATTTATTTTGATAATGCTGAACACTGGACTGCGGAAACTGCACCTAAAGATTGGGGAGTAAATATAGAGCAGCCAGTGGAAATAAAAGAGTTCTATACTTTTTTGGACAAATGCAAACAAAGGCTGAAAGAAATACAGCAATCTGTATTTGTGATGAAGTATATGGAAGACCTGGATTCAGCCGAAATTTGTAAGGTTTTAGACATTACACCGTCTAACTACTGGGTGCTCATTCACAGGGCTAAATTGCACCTGCGAAAGTGCCTCGAAAAAAACTGGCTCAATATCAACTGATGGCAATTTTTAAATTCATATATCTTTCCTGCAAAAGGGCCACTTTTTTAATGTCCAAAAAAGAAGAAGGCAAATTAACGCCATTGGAAAAAGTTCAATTAAAGATTCATTTAAATATCTGTGATTTCTGCACCCGTTTTGAGAAGCAAACCAAATTCTTCTCAAAAAATTCCATTCACCTGCATAATCACACACCTGCAAAATTATCCGATCAAAAAAAGCAGGAGATCAAATCCCTGTTGAAAGATTAGGAATATTCTGAACACAAAGCCAGTATATTTTTTCAATCCATAAGGAATACAGCACTTTTACAGTTGTAAAAAACTTAATGACTATCCGCTATTTGGTTCATCCTATACGTCTATCAATAAATTTTACGCTCCTCACAACCCCGTCAGCGGTTGAAAACCCTGACGGCGGTTGAAG
>JAYVLZ010000062.1:0-14551 GCA_043759175.1 Chitinophagaceae bacterium
AATTCAGTTCAAATCGTTTGAAATTTGGAATCTCTGAAACCCTTATCCAGCAATATTTTCAAAGAACTGATATACTTTTTAACAAGACGGTAGTGATTGTGATTTTGTAATTCATACAGTACAGCAGGTGGTATAAATACTTCGTTAAATAAACTAAACAGCAAATTGAGCTTGTCAATTAGTATCAGTGAAATTAAAGGACTGGTATCAGCAACAAGAATTTTCAAATAGTACCTAAATTTTTTTTACATCATTTAAAATATCGCCAGGAGATTGCAAAGAGATAGGGATGTTATTAGCAGCCAGAAAATTCTCAAAATCATAACGATGGTATCCAGCTAAGGAAGCCGCTTTGGCAAGACTAAGGCGTTCATTCTTATACAGCCATGCAGCCGCAGACAATGTGAGTTCTTTTTTAAATTCTTCTTCCGATTCATTAAGTGATTTAAAAATATCAGAAGGAACTTTAATGTTAACTGATATGGTTTCCATAAAATTCATTTTTGTAAAGTTAGCTATTATAACTTTTACATCAAAGCAGCACAGGGTGGCGCCTGAACTCTTTTGTTCTGTCAAAAAGATAGCGGTAGGTTACTAAGTTTTTTGATTGGTAGGTATCGCCAAAGTTCTGGGCCACATTAATCATCTTAGGATTAAAATCTCCGATCCATTGCATTTCATAGGCCGTATAAGGTTCAGATGGTACCTGGATAATTTTTGAACATTCCCCTATCAGATAAGCATCTATGCCCTTGCCCTGCCATTCAGGTACTACACCAAATACCAGTCCGCTGAATTTTTTTGAAGGTTTGAATTTTTGGAGATACAAAAAATATAATTTTTGCAACAATCCAAATTTTCCGTTCATGTGTTTGAAATACTGGTTCAGGTCAGGCAGATTTAAAAACATGGCAATCGGCTCATTTTTATAGTAAGCAAAATAGATGATACGTTCATCAATTACCGGTTTCATTTTTTTGAACATGTTTTTTACCTGCTCTACACCCAATTGTTTCAGGCCACCATGTCCGGCCCATGCTTTATTGTACACAGTGATAAAATCTGCTGCAAATTTTTCTAATTGTTTTTTGTTGATAAGCCTGCAACTAATGTCAGGATTAGCAGCCAGTGTATCGTGCCGTTCATGTATCTTGGCTGATATAGGCTTTTTGGGGTCAATTGCAAAACATATTTGATTAAAGAATAACTGGAATCCATAATTTTCAAACAGCTGTTGGTAATAAGGGGGATTGTAATTCATGCCAAACAACGGTTCGCTAAAACCTTCTGTTACCAAACCCCACCAACGGTCCCGTTCGCCAAAATTAATGGGACCATCCATTGCTTCCATACCTTTTTGCTGTAACCATTCTTTGGCAGTGTTAAACAACAGATCGGCAGCAGCCTGGTCATTGATACAATCAAAAAAACCAATACCACCAACCACAAGTTCATCACCTTTATTTTTGTATTTCTTATTTACAAAAGCTGCAATGCGTCCGGCAAATTGTCCCTTACCATCTTTTAATATCCACCTGGCTACTTCACCAAAACGGAAGGCTTTGTTCTTTGCCTGGTCAAATACTTCGTTGATATCTTTATCTAATGGTCTGATCCAATTGGGATCATTTTTATAGAGTTGAACAGCCACCTGTAAAAACTGGCTGGCTGTAATTTTATCTGTTACCTGTATAAGCTGCATATGTAAAAATGAAAGCAAAAATAAGCAAGCCGGGCAATTGCTTGTCAAAAACAATTTAAATTCAAACAGGTATTGTATTATTGGAATGATTTGGTAATAAAATCAGCAGCAGAAAAAATATTGAAAAAGAAAAACCACTGCTGGTACGGTGCAGTGGCTTTTATTGAATTTTTGTTCCTTGGGAACATTTTAAAAACGTTTTGAGTCTAAAAAAATTGTTCCGGTGGTTATTAAAGTTTTTTAGTAATGCCAATTTTTAACCCGTAATTCAACAATCTTTCTTCTATAGAATATATTTTACTATTGGTAGAAAAAATTTGTTTCCTGAACTGAGGCCCTATCTGCCAGGTAACTCCTCCTTTTGTTTTAATGGCTATATATGTTTCAAATCCTGCATTCAGATTAAAACGGTTTAGCATATCGGTTTCCTTTACATAGTTACGCCTGTCGGTAGAGATCAGGTAAGACCTGCCTCCCACCACAAATGTTGGCTGAATGCTGGCACCTGCGTACCATTCTAAATTATCAACTGCAGCTATTTTGTAATCAACTCCCATAGGAATTGAGACCTGGTAGGTTTGGTTATGCAACTTTACGGGAGTGATACCATAATTACTGTTATAAGGGCTTATCCTGTATACTTCATATGCTGCATCACCATTACTGCTAAGCATTGTTAAAGATGTTGCGATAGGGTGCCCATTATCAAATGCATGTGCATTGTAACTGGTAAAGTTTAACTGAAGACCGGTTTTAATTTTTAGCCTTTTTGAAAGGTCGTATTGTAACCCGGTTCCCAGTTCTACTCCAAAAGAGGGTGTGTGTGTAATTGAATTATTGATGTCTGAATTATTCTGAATTCCTGTTAAGCCTGCAGCCTGATTGACAGCAGTGTTTTCTAAACTCCTGTAAACCACAGATGGGGTAATATAATTTTGCCAGCTCAATTTGCCTTTCCATTTTTTTGGTGCAGGCCTGTTATACAATGCATAATTTTCAATCCAGAATTTATCAGCCTCTGATAATTGATTGTTCTTAGCAGTTGCCTTAGATTCATTAACAATAGCTATTGTATTTACAGGAACAACCGTTATTTGTAAATCAGGCAATGCTTTTTCTGCTATGGTTTGGTAATGGTTGTTTTTTTCAATCACACTTTTTTGATAATTTCCAATTGCTGCAATATTTTCAGTCAGCAAATTATTTACATCATCCCTTATCAATTTGCCCTCAGCGTTATCAGCTAAAGTTGCATTTGTAAGATCAGCAGTCACTGGGAAAATGGCAACAACAGAAGAATTTAATTCTTTATTGTTTGACAATAATTTTTGATCAGCATAACTGTTATCCTTTGTAGAAGCAATGATTAATGGAACGGTGTTTTTATTCAATTCCATTGGTTGAACTGTACTTGCAGGGAAATTATTTTTAGCAACAGCAATCCTTGTTTTAGAAGAAGTGATTAATGTTGTCTGTTCTGATGCGATGTTTTTTGTTGGTGCAGTAATATCATTTTTTACAAATTCAGCAGAAGGGGAAGAGGAATTTGTTTGATTTACTAATGAACTGCTGCCACTTTTACTGGCGGTATTGGTATTTAAAAAACCTACTAAAAAAAGTGTACCAATTAAAACGATGCACATTGAAATGGATGGCCAGCGGCTGCCTGGATGCATATCATTATAAATGCTGTTCCATACTCTTTTGGAAGGATACATTTTGAATTCATCAGCTTTCTCTTTAAGGTAGCGTTCAAAATCGTCTATGTAAAATTTATTATCCATTATTCACAAGCGTTCAATCTTTGTTGGTATCAAAGTATTATTAGTCAATCTTAATCTTAGTTTGCTGCTACAGCTATCGCAGCTATAGTTTTTTCTTTTGGCTTTCCAATGATTCTCTTCTTAATCAATATTTCTTCCAGCATTGATTTTGCCCTGGTATACTGACTTCTGCTGGTGCTCTCCTCAATATCAAGTACGCCTGCAATTTCTTTGTGAGAATACCCTTCAATTGCATACAGGTTAAGCACTGTTCTATAACCCAGTGGCAACAACCTGATGCATTCCACCACTTCTTTAGCCTGCATGATAGAAGGAATAGATTCTTCTCTAATACCAATTCCCCCTGCCTGAGCAATATCTACACAATCAGAAAATTTTTTATTCTTTTTAAGAACATTAATACAGGTATGCACTACAATCCTCCTGATCCACCCTTCCAGTGCACCTTCATTTCTGTATTGATGTATTTGAGAAAAGACTTTTATGAATCCTTCCTGCAACATGTCTTCAGCATCCTCCCTGTTCTTGGCGAAGCGGTAGCATACCCCAAGCATACGTGGACTATATCGAAGGTATAAGGCATCCTGGGAAGCTGCGTTATTCTCAAGACAACCTGCAAGTATTAGTTCCTCTGTCATGAACTGTTTGGATTTTCACCCTAAATATAGGCATTTTAATATTATCAAAAGCTGCTTCTAAAATTAAAAAAGCTTCGGAATAACGGCTTGATGATTTCATTTGAAATTGGGTTTTCTTAAGGGATTTATGTATGTATAAGGAAAATCAGGGTTTAGGGGGCCCCTTTTAATTTCTTTTTTTGTCTGAATGGAGTAATTTAATAGCTTTTACAAGTCTGCTTTACTCTCTAAAAAGGGACACTACTTTCTTTTCAGGCTGTCCGGCGGGTACTTCGATTTCATATCTTTCCTGATGCCATCTGCCCAGTTGCTTAAAGCAAGTTTTTGCTCCTGGCTTAATTTGGCATCTTTATGTAAGATTGTATATGAAGAAAGTGGCATTTCATCCTCTTTCACCTGCTTTATAATCTCTTCCATCTTTTTATATTGCCTCCTGATTTGGTAAGATGCAAATTCATTGAAATTGATTTCTCTTTTGCCTTCATCCACATGATGATTAAGCCACCAGGCTACCGGCTGAATATTGTTGTACCAAGGATAGTAAGTGTTATTACTGTGACAGTCGTAGCAACTGGTTTTTAAAATAGTTTGTACATGCTCAGGCACCGCATATGCTTTGGTAATATCATTTGCAGTTGCTTCAGGAGAAGCATTGATATTTTTTGTGGGGTGGAAGAACTGAATAATGACCAATATGGCTAACAATGCGAAAGCAATCTTTTTTATCATGGTTAAAGGTTTTATTGGATCTTATATTTTTTCTTTCAACAGGAACAATGTTTTTTATAGTTATTTATTCCAAGTCCAATTATTCATTCATATAGTTTTTACAAAGATCAAATGCTGTAAAAAATTGTATTATTTTTTTAGTTGCTTCTTCAAATGTAATTACTCCATACTTAACATCACTGATGTATTCATTCAGGTATTTTCCCCTTCTCTCTACAGTTGGTTGCCAGTTTAAGCCAAGACAATTCAAGTCTTCTAATATTGAAGTCTGTTCTTCAGGCAGCCTTTCTCTGTTTGGTATAAAAAGATGATTGGCTACATCATATTCCAAATAATAAGCCGGGTCAAAGTCTGGTTTATCTGGTTTCAATATACCTTGCGGTTCTTTAGCGCCCTTTACTTTTTTTGAGTTTACATCCGCATCTATTAAAAAGAAATTATCCCAAAGCCATCCTTCTGTTTCCTTCAATAATGGATTATAGTGATCTAATTCCCCGGCAAAATCAAATTTTCCAAATGAATCGTTTACCCATTTTTCTAACCTGCATTTTTCAAAATCCTGCATCATAAATTCTGTATAGGCACACAGCCCTTTTTGTACCCAAATCAAGTTGGCAATAATGTCATAATAAAATTTGCCAGATGAAGAATTATATTGAGGATGATGCTCTCCTGCTGCAAATCCTTCTTCCCATTTTTTATATGCTTTGGCTAAAATAGCTGTCTTATCAATGCTACGCATGCTGTTCAGGGTTGGCAACTAATTTTTTAGAAAGCAGTTTGAATTTTTTGTACACTTCTTTTGCAGCAGGGGTTTGCAGTTTGTTTTCTTTTTTAAAAGTTTCTAACTGGTTTTTAAGCATCCCGTATTCACTAAGGGCCTCATACCGCATATCTCCATTGGTAAACTTCATATCAAATACCTCTTTTAGCATCAAATCAAAATTTAAAAACCTTGGATCTATGTAGTAATTGTCCACATGGTTTTCGCCTTCGTAATACAGTTCTCTGTACACATAGCCTTTATCATCAAATTTCAGTTCAACTATTTCCCAGGGTTCAAATGAAGAAGCAATTATAGGGGAATGGGTGGCGTAAAAGAATTGACTGTCTTCCGTAAAACCCTGATAGTAATCAATTATGATTCGTTGCAAGTCTGGATATAAAGACGTCTCAGGCTCGTCAAAAAGTATTAAAGAATTTTTGGGCTTGAGTAAATACAAAGGAAGAGCGCTTAGTATAATTTGTTTAGTACCAGTGCTCCATGCATAATGGGGAATCTCATTTCCATCAAAATCTTCAATTTTTAAAAAGCCAATATCATCTTTTTGTTGAATATCTAAATCTTCTTTTACTTTTAAAGCGTAATGCTTTATTAATTTATTAATGCAATTATCGGCTATATCTTTTATAGGGTTATGTGTACCGACTTTCCATTCTTCTAATTTCCTAACTTCCACTTGTATTTTTTTCAAATCACCAGTTTCGGCAGCAATTGAAATTTCTTGTCTTATTTTAAGTTCTGTTTCCTGATATTTTGCAATGTCTGACAACAAAATCTCCCATAAATCGTAAATATTTTCTTTACTAAAATCAAATAAAGATTTAAATATTTTTTTTTGCTTTTCATTTGTTTTCTTGGTATCAAATTTAAAGTTTGAAGGGAAATATATTAGATTATTTGGCCAATTTATTTCATTCCTTTCAGACTCCCTAAGACGAGATACAGATTGAAATCTTTCTTCCCTTTCGATTGATTTGTAAGAAACTGAACCAGGAAAAATATCTCTTAATAAATATGAGACTTTATCATCTCGACGTTCAAGTTTCTCAAAGCCTATAATTGCTGTTTTATTGTTTTTATAACATATTTTAATGAAAACGTTTTTGTCGATATCTATGGTGTTTATTTTTTCTTGAGCTTCAGAATAAAATTCTGATAAGTAAATCAACTTCAATAAACTTGTCTTCCCGGTTCCACTCTGACCAATAAAGCAAACCTTATCCAAAGGCTGTCCTTCTTTCTGATGCCCTTTCGGATAAGTCAGATCAAGTGTAAACTCTTTAAACTGCCTGAAATCTTTTATGTAAATCTCTTTTACTTTCATACTCTAAACACAAAATAACTTTTATTCAATAATTAAATCAAAATATTCCCACTCATCTCTTTCGGAATGGGCAGCTTCATCATAGTAAGTATACTTGGAGAAATATCTCCCAATTTACCTGGTTGAACCGTTCCTTTCCATTTGTTATCTATTACAAATAACGGAACAAGGTTTACGGTATGAGCTGTATTGGGAGAGCCATCTTCGTTTATTTCATAATCGGCATTGCCATGATCCGCAGTTAGAAAAATAGCATAGTCCTGTTTCAGTGCAGCCGTCACCACTTTTTCTACACAGGCATCTACCGTTTCTACAGCTTTTATTACAGCATTCCACACACCTGTATGGCCAACCATATCAGCATTGGCAAAATTCAGGCAAATAAAATCTGCAGGATCATTTTCAATTTCTTTTACAATGGCAGTTGTTACATCATAGGCACTCATTTCCGGTTTCAGATCATAAGTGGCTACTTTTGGTGATTGTACCATAATTCTTCTTTCACCTTCAAAAGGAATTTCCCGCCCTCCACTGAAGAAGAAAGAAACATGCGGATATTTTTCTGTTTCTGCAATGCGTATTTGTGTTCTGTTATTTTGTTCTAAAATTTCTCCCAATGTATTTTTCAAATCATCATTATCAAACATCACTTGTACAGCTTTATAACGCTGGTCATATTGTGTCATGGTGGTATAATGCAGTTGCAAAGTTTTCATCCCAAAGTCTGGCATATCAATTTGTGTTAGTACCTGTGTTATCTCCCTGCACCTGTCAGTACGGAAATTAAAACAGATCACCACATCGCCATCTTTTATTTTAGTTTCCGGCAAACCTGCGTTGATGATTGGTTTGATAAACTCATCTGTAATATTATTATCGTAAGATTCTTTCACAGCTTTCAACATATCTGATGCCCCGATACCTATGCCATTCACCATTGCATCATAAGCCAGTTTCACTCTTTCCCAGCGCTTATCCCTGTCCATGGCATAATATCGGCCAGTTATGGAAGCAATTGCCCCGGTAGAAATATTTAAATGTTGTTGCAGTTCTGAAAGAAAAGCCAGGCCACTTTTTGGATCTGTATCACGGCCATCTGTAAATGCATGAATCAACACATTTTCCAAACCCTGTTCTTTGCAAAGCGAAGTAAATGCTTTTACATGATTGATATGAGAGTGAACGCCACCATCGCTTACCAATCCCAGCAAATGCAGAGGTTTATTATTTTCTTTAGCATACTTGATTGCTTCCAGCAAAGGTTCGTTTTGTTGAAATTCGCCACTGCGTATGGCAACATTGATTCGCTGTAATTCCTGGTACACAATCCTGCCGGCACCCAGGTTCAGGTGACCTACTTCACTATTGCCCATTTGTCCTTCAGGCAGGCCCACGTCTTCTCCGCAGGTAACAAGTGTAGTGTTGGGATATTTTGTATAAAGGGAATTAACAAAAGGAACATTTGCATGCTGTATGGCATCACTGCTTTTAACTTTTCCAAGCCCCCATCCGTCCATGATGATGAGGATAACTTTTTTACTATTCATGCGCTCAAAGTTAATTGTTTTGCAGCTTTTTATAAAAGCAATTTGTCTTATAACTGTAATAGAGATATTTTAGTAAATAAATTAATCACCTTGGCACGTTTTTCGCAAAATACTGTGTGCAAATAAATAACCATGAAAAAATTTTACTCAATAGTTGCTTTAACTGTTCTTGTATCATCTTTTACTATATTGGCAAGTATAGATGAAGTAGTAAATGCTATGAAGTCAGGGAATGCAGCACAGGTAGCCCGTTTTTTTGATAACAATGTCGAAATTAGTATGCCCGACAAAAGTAACAGTTTCAGTAAAACGCAGGCAGAAATTGTAATAAAGGATTTTTTTGCCAATAATCCTGTTAAAGGATTTGAAGTGATCCACAAAGGCGAGAATGCAGGCTCCCAATATTGTATTGGAACATTGCTTACAAAAAATGGTTCCTTTCGCACTACGATTTTTATGAAGCAAAAAGGTGATTTACAGGTGTTGCAGGAACTAAGATTTGAAAGCCGTTAATACCGGCATGCTGATAAAAAATTTATCCCCCCGCCTTAAAGCGGGGGGTTTTTTATTCTTTAGCTTTGTTTGATTATGAATGAACAGTTAAATCATCTAATAAAAAATGCACTGGCAGAAGATATTGGCGATGGAGATCATTCTACCTTATCTTGTATTGATCCCAAAGCAGAAGGCAAGGCAGTTTTAAAGATAAAGGAAGATGGTATTTTGGCAGGTGTGAAAGTGGCAGAAAAAATTTTCCGTTTTATGCAGCCGGATATTGTTTTCACAGCCTTTAAAAAAGATGGTGAGCCAATGAAGTATGGCGATATCGCATTTGAAGTGGAAGCAAAAGTGCATACCATTTTACAATGTGAGCGGCTGGTATTAAATTCTATGCAGCGCATGAGTGGCATTGCCACTTTAACTAAAACTTACACAGACAAACTCAGGAACTACAAAACAAAATTGCTGGATACCAGGAAAACTACACCCAACTTCAGATTGCTTGAAAAAGAAGCAGTACGTATTGGCGGCGGGGTTAATCATCGTTTTGGTTTGTATGATATGATTATGCTGAAAGATAACCACATTGATTACTGCGGGGGAATTGAGCAGGCAATTGAAAAAGCTTACGCCTATGTGCAAACGAAAAAAAAGGCATTAAGAATTGAGGTGGAAACCAGGAACCTGGAAGACATAAAAAAAGTGATGGCCACCGGTAAGGTAGATGTAATTATGCTGGATAATTTTACTCCGGAACAAATCACGGAGGGCCTCAAAATTATTAACGGCAAATATCAAACGGAAGCAAGTGGTGGAATTAACTTAACCAATATTGAAAGCTACGCTGCCACAGGTGTTGATTTTATTTCCAGCGGCTCCATCATTCACCAGGTAAGAAGTTTGGATTTAAGTTTAAAAGCAGTTGTTGTAAAATGATGAATCAGTTTTAAAAATTAATCAATGTCAAAGAAAAAAGTAAATTTATTGGGAGGGCTGGTTTATTCTACTGATCCGAATTTCAAATTGCAGGAAGAACAGACTGATGATATGGAAACAATATTGCCTGCACAACAAAAACTGAGAATTGTATTAGATAAAAAACAAAGAGCCGGGAAAGCAGTTACATTGGTTACCGGTTTTGTTGGTAAAGAATCGGACCTGGAAGAGTTAGGTAAAAAATTGAAAAGTTTTTGTGGCACCGGTGGTTCAGTAAAGGATGGAGAGATCATTGTGCAGGGAGATAACAGGGATAAAGTGTTACCATGGCTACACAAAAATGGATATACCGCTGCTAAAAAAGTTTAATTTTTTTGCAGATCATCGGGTTCATATTTTTAGTTTAATTACTTTTCTGCCTCCTTTCTATACCTGTTTACTATTTGTGTAAACATTTTAACAGTTTAATAATTTGATGCTTCCAAAATATGCAAAGCTTAATCTTTTGCCTATATTTACGTTGTTACAATTTTTCTTAAATGGTATCAAAAATTTCTGAAGGTGTTACTGTTTCTGTGGAAACTTTTTATCAGCCGGATTACAGTAATCCGGCCAACAGTGAATTTATGTTTGCTTACAGGATCACCATTGAAAATAACAACGCCTTTCCTGTCAAACTCTTACGCAGGCACTGGTATATATTTGATGCTACGGGAAGTACAAGGGAAGTGGAGGGAGAAGGTGTAATTGGTGTTCAGCCACTCATTACTCCGGGCACACGTTATCAATATATCAGTGGCTGTAATTTAAAAACGGAGATGGGTAAAATGTACGGCACCTACCAGATGGAGAATGTAAATAACAGCAAACAGTTTGATGTAACAATACCGGCTTTTGAAATGACGGTGCCTTTTAAAATGAACTGATTTGTGCTTTAAGCTGTACCTTCGTAAGGCTCCTTAAATAAAATTATTTTTTAATTTCCAATATACTGTTGATGGCTAAAGTAACATTTGATAACCGCAATAATATTTTCTTCCAAAGTTTAAAGGAATCGGTTGATGAATATTTTGAGATCAACCAAATAAAAAAAACAGGTGACTGGCGATTGTTTATTAAAACAATCATATTGATTGGTTCAGCCATTACCATTTATTGCTGCCTTATTTTTTTACACCTCACCGCTTTGCCTGCTATATTACTCTCAACCTTATTAGGATATACTATGGCATGTATTGGTTTTAGTGTAATGCATGATGCCAACCATGGCAGTTACAGTACCAGGCCCTGGTTAAATGATGGTCTTGGCCTTTCAATGAATGCAATGGGTGCCAGTGCATTTTTCTGGAAACAAAAGCATAATATTTTACATCATACTTACACTAATATTGATGGACTGGATGATGATATTGCCAAGAGTCCCGTAATACGCCAATGTATATCACAACGCTGGGTGCCTGCACATAAAATACAGCATATTTATCTGCTGCCCATCTATGCATTGAGTACAATTTTTTGGGTATTTATTATGGATTTTACCAAATATTTTACAAGAAGAATATATACTACTCCTGCCTGGAAAATGTCCTTGAAAAGCCATCTTATTTTTTGGGGAACAAAAATATCATACATCGCATTTTACATGATAATTCCTGCAATGGTTTGGGGTGCAGGTCCATGGATACTGGGATTCTTTTTGATGAACGCTGCAATGGGACTTACCTTATCACTTGTTTTTCAACTGGCACATGTAGTAGAAATTACAGAGTTTGAAAATGTAGCCCTGGATGAAACAAAGCATTTTGAAACAGCCTGGGCGGAACATGAATTAAGAACCACTGCTAACTTTGCTATGGATAGTAAAGTAATATCCTGGTTTGTTGGCGGATTAAATTACCAGATTGAACATCACCTGTTTCCAAGAGTGAGCCACGTACACTACCCTGCCATCAGTAAAATTGTAATGGCAAAATGCAGGGAGTTTAATCTTCCCTATAATAAGTATGACACGATGATGGAGGCTGTAACTTCACACTTCAGGATAATGAAAAGCCTGGGTAAAGCGCCTGTTGTTAAAAAAGTAAAACAGCGGGTACAAGTAGCATAATATTCTTCCTAAACTTAACATGCTCAACTTCTAAACTAATCTCAAGGTTTATATTTTGCCGCCTGAAAAATTGTTTCTTCATCCAGGCTAATCAATTGTTGCAAACTGGTAGCAACATTTTTCTGCATGTATTTTTTTACAATTTGCCAACCTGCAAAGGAACCAATATTACCAGGAGCACCTTCTCCTAATTCCTGTGTTTTTGGTCCTTCATCAATAAAATTTTTACCGATGTTTTTATCGGTGGTTTGCAGGTAGGAGTTTTTAACAAAGAGATCCCATATGGCTGCTTCATGTTTGTATGAATCTTTCAATTGCTGTTCAGTATAACCTATTAATTTGTATTCATCTGTTTCCGGTAAAACCTTACTTAAAATATATAATCGCTTTCCTTTCTCAATCATTTGATTGATTAACGATTTGTCACTTTCTTTTTCCGGATAAATATCATACACAATATTCTTCATGCAATTAACAGCAATGTAGTCTGGCTCAAAACGGCTGGAGATATAGTCAGGATAAGTTTCTCTAACGGGTTCAGTTTTGTATAATGAATAATTTTTTCCCAGGTGATGGTGAAGACCTATAAGAAAACCTTCTTCAGAAATAATGTCGCCATAACCATCCAGCGGACCTATGTATGTAATTATTTTTTCAGGCACTTTATAATTGGGAAAATAATATTTTACAAATTGTAATCCTTTTTTAACCTGATTTTCATAAGAAGAAAAATTATTGAATATCTTTTCTGCTGAATCATATACCGGCCGGAAGGCTTTTACAAATCCATTTACAAATGCCGCAGTGGTATCTGCCGTCCAACGTGGATCAGCGTTTAGAATGGTTTTTAAAAAAGTTGAAGTGAAAGAAGGGTTAGTGCTTTCTAAACGCTGCAGATACGCTGTTAGCGATGGCGCAGAAGTATCAAATAATTTTTTTTCAAAACGGTCCGTTGTAAGATTGATTTTAATATCGGAAACATCAGGGATTTTTTCGCCATTATTGCAGGAAAATAAAAACAGCGCCGAAGCAAGTACAACAATAAATACTCTCGTCATTAATTATGCTTTTTAAAGTTTTAACTTTACAGTGAAATAAATAATTGTACAAATATAAAGTTTAAGACTCCGCTAACCTGCGGTTTTAATATATGAAGATATTTTTAGCACAACAGAACTATCACATCGGCAATTTTGAAGGTAATACGCAAAAAATAATTTGTGCCATTGATGAAGCAAAAAAGCAGGGCGGTGATATTATTGTATTCAGCGAACTGAGTATATGTGGGTATCCTCCCAGGGATTTTTTAGAGTTTGATGATTTTATTGAAAAGTGCCGTCTGGCAATTGACGAAATAAAAGCCCATGCTGATACCATTGCAGTAATAGTGGGAGGGCCCGAAAGAAATCATGTGAAGGAAGGCAAGGATCTTTTTAATGCAGCTTTCTTTTTGTATGATAAAGAAATAAAAGCCGTTGCTCACAAAACCTGCCTGCCTACTTATGATGTGTTTGATGAATACCGCTATTTTGAATCTGCCTATGAATGGAACATCATTGAACATAAAGGCAAACGAATTGCATTAACTATTTGTGAAGATATCTGGAATCTCGGCGATAATCCTCTATACCGCATTTGCCCAATGGATAAACTGATGGAGCAACAGCCGGATCTAATGATCAATATCTCTGCATCTCCATTTGATTATACGCATGATGAAGACCGTAAAGCAACAATAAAAGCGAATGTGGTCAAATACAAATTGCCGATGTTTTATTGCAATGGAGTAGGCAGCCAAACAGAGATTGTATTTGATGGTGCTTCTTTGGTGTTTGATAAGAATGCCAATCTTTGTGGGCAGCTACCATTTTTTCAATCAAGCCTGCAATCTTTTATTTTGAACGATGATGGTACCATTAAAGAAAGTATAATAGAACCTGCCAGCCGTATGCCGGATAAAGAACTGAACCCTTCATCATTGCAGGAAGATTTGAATATTGCACAGGTGCATGATGCCATTGTAATGGGCATTAAAGATTATTTCAGCAAGATGGGTTTTAGTAAAGCTATCATTGGCAGCAGCGGTGGAATCGACAGCGCTGTTACCATTGTGCTGGCCTGTAAAGCTTTGGGTGCAGAAAATGTAAGGGCGGTGTTAATGCCTTCGCAATACAGCACCGGTCATAGTGTAAGTGATGCTGAACAACTCAGTAAAAACTTAGGCAACCCTTATGACATTATACCCATCAAAAATATTTATGAAAGTTTTTTAGCTGAACTAAAGCCTATTTTCAACAACTTACCTTTTAGCATAGCCGAAGAAAATATTCAAAGCAGAACAAGAGGTAATTTACTGATGGCCATTGCCAATAAATTTGGATACATTTTATTAAATACCTCCAACAAAAGTGAACTGGCTACCGGCTATGGAACTTTATATGGAGACATGGCAGGCGGCTTGGGTGTCTTAGGCGATTGTTACAAATTGCAGGTTTATTC
>JAYVLZ010000063.1:0-11720 GCA_043759175.1 Chitinophagaceae bacterium
GAATGAACCAACAGGCAACAGCATTAGCAGCAACTCGCCATTTAGTGGATTGATGAATGTTGATGAGCCGGCACGAAGAGGTTCATTTAACGATTACATTTTAAAAAAGGGAGAAAATATAAATGACAAAATCAACCGCAATATTTTTATCAGGGTGGATGCCAGCAAAACATCCTGCTATGTGGGCGAGCCTATTTTGGTAACTTATAAATTATACACCCGTTTAAAATCAGAAAGTAATATAACAAAAAACCCTTCCTTCAATGGCTTTTCTGTTATTGATATGCTGCGGTCAAATGATGTTTATGCATTGGTTGAAAAATACAATGGCAGAGAGTATAACGTTTACAGCTTAAGACAAACCCAGCTCTATCCGCTTCAACCCGGCAATGCAGCATTAGAATCAGTATCAGTGGAAAATGATATTCATTTTGTTAAAGAAGATTATTTAAAAAATTCCCGGGCAGATGATTTGTTTGGAAATTTTTCTTCCATAGCTATACCGCCAGATGCACTGGTAAGTGAAAAGGTAACACTGCAAAGCAAACCTGTGCTGATCAATGTAAAACCGCTGCCAGAACAGGGTAAGCCTGCTTCTTTTAATGGCGCTGTGGGCAACTTTAGTATTCATGCTGCAATGGAAAAAGACAGCTTAACTACGGATGATGCAGGCAAATTATTTATCACTATTGAAGGAGAAGGTAATCTTACATTAGTAAATGCGCCGGAATTTGAATGGCCCGCCGGTATTGAAGTTTTTGAACCGAAAATGAAAGAGCTGCTTGATAAGCGGTCCGTTCCTGTAAGCGGCAGCAAAACTTTTGAATACAGTTTTACCATCAACAAAAAGGGCAACTATATCTTGCAGCCGGTGGAATATAGTTTTTTTGATCCTGCAGCAATACAGTACAAAACCATCACTACGGAGCCCATTACATTTTCAGTTGCAAAAGGTTCCGGAAAAAAAACAAAAGCTGTTGAAATATTGCAGGATCAATCTGCAAAGGAAAATTTCTTTGACAGCATATTTAAAAACCGCTGGTTATTGATTGCTCCATTGGCCCTGTTAATATTTGCCGGTTTATTTGTGTGGATGAGATGGGATAAAAAGCGACAACCTGTTCCGATTAATGATGAGCAAAAAAAGACAAACACGGGAATAGACAGAACACCCGAAATAAAAGAACCATTATCCGGATCACAGGCAATGCTTCAGCACAATAACCCCCGTGAATTTTACGGTATGCTGGATAAAGAATTAAAAATATTTTTAGGAGAGAAATTACAACTTCCTGCAGAACAACTGAACAGGCGAAGCATTGCCAGCGCTTTATATAACGCAGGATTTGCAGATGAGGATAGTTTAGGAGTGCTCCAGCTGCTGGATGATATTGCTGTACAATTGTACACACCAGTGGCAGATGAAAGTAAGGCACCCTATTTTTATAAGAAGGCAGAGGCGGTGATACACTTATTCAACAGGAGCAAATTTTAGCCTTCTGTAAACTTATTGCTGGTGGCTATTTACCTGTTTGATAATATTGTAATAAAACCGCTGCAGCAGGCTCATATCAGCAGTAATAATTTCACCTTGTGCTTTTAAACCTTCCCGGAATTGTAGTTGTTTTTTATAACTGGTATTTAACCCGTTTGGTAAAATAACTTTTGCCAGGTAACCGCTGTCTGTGCTGATGTTTGAAATAAAATCAATTTTTCCTTTTATGCTTCCGTATTCCTGAAAAGGATAAGATGGAAATTTTAATAAAACCTCCTGACCCGTTCTCACTTTGCCAAAGTTTGTTTGTGGTATGTAAACTTCTGCGTAATATTCAGAATTCTCCGGATTGGTAAAACAAATAATTTGGTTGAGTTGTAATTGCTGATTTTCCTGTAGAAAAGTAGCGAATGCAATTTTACCATCAGTGGGAGCGGTGAGTAAATATTTTTTCTTCCAGTCATCTGTCTGACTTTTTAAAGTGTTCAAAGATTGGGAGAAGATACTTTTTTGCTGTGCAATAGTATTTTCCAGTTCCATTATTTCTTTTCGTTTTTCATTCTGCTGGCTTTCATTACTGATAATGGCAGAATTGATTTGTGGTACCGATAATTTTTTATTGATGAGTTTACTTTTTTCATTTCTATAATCCAGATCTGAAATTACTTTGTCATCTTTAAGGGATTGGTTGGCATCAAACGTTTTTTGTGTTAAAGCAAGGTCTTGCACATTCAATTCTTTTTGCTGCATTATGTTGTTGTGCATTTTTTGGAGAAAGACTAAATCTTTAGAAAGCATCTTCTTTTTGCTTAAATAAAAACCACCTGCAATATAATTGCTGAACGTAGAAAATGACTGCCGGAAGGCCTGGTAGCCTTGCTGTATTTCCCCAAGGTCTGTATACACAGTATTTAGATAATGTAATGCCTGCACTATTTCATTACTGTTAATGAGATTTTGCAGGGTATCAATATCATCAGATAGTTTGATTACTTCTTCATGACTTGCGGTGCTTTCCATATAACCCAGTACATTTCCGCTTACTGTTTGTTCACCTTCTTTTACAAATAATTTTATGAGTTTGCCTGATGTTTTTGTGATAACTGATTTAGGGGCATTGATGGAAGTTATTGTTGCTTTGGTTATCACCAGATCAGGATACCTGATAAAAAATGTGCAGGCAAACAGGGAGGCGATAATCAGTAAAAATAGCAGGCTTCCATTCCGTACAATCCAACCGGGGCGATAGGTGATAATTTCCTGCACTTCTGCAGAAAGGAGTTGAATAGTTTCTTTTTCTTCTGGTATTGCTGATATAATATTTTCAGGCATGTTGAATTATTTTACTCTCCCAGTTCTAATTGATTTTTTACAAGGGTAAAGTATTCCCCTTTCATACTGGTAAGTTCTGAATGGGTGCCACACTCTGTAATTACGCCATTGTTCAATACTACAATCTTGTCTGCATTTTTTACAGTGCTAAGCCTGTGAGCCACTACCAGTACTGTTTTATTTTTAAAAAAACCTGCTAAGTTTTTCATGATGATTGATTCATTATAGGAGTCTAAGCTGTTGGTTGCTTCATCAAAAAAAATGTACTCAGGATTTTTATACACTGCCCTTGCAATTAAAACACGTTGCTTTTGCCCGGCACTGATGCCATTGCCTTCTGCGCCAATTTTTGTATCGAACCCCAATGGAAGGCTTTCAATAAAATCCAGGATGTTTGCAATCGTTGCCGCTTCTTTTAGTTTTTTAGTATTGATTGTTTCATCGCCAATGGCAATGTTGGCAGCAATACTATCGCTAAAAATAAAACTGTCCTGCATTACCACGCCAATGCTTTGCCGCCATGCTTTGTGGCTAAAGTTTATCAAATCATTGCTGCCAGCTTTGATTGTTCCTTTATGGGTATCATAAAATCTTAGTAACAATTTCAATAAAGTAGTTTTGCCACTTCCGCTTGTACCAACGATAGCGGTGATTTTACCTGCCGAGATACTGAGATTAATATCTTTTAAAACTGCCTGATTGCCTGCACCAGGATAAGTAAAAGAAACATTGTTTAAATCAATTGTTTTGTTTGTGGGCAGTTCCGTATTAAAGATTTTATTGGCTGGTTCTTCATCTGCCAAAGAATGAATTTCATTCAACCGGTCTAAACTTATTTTAGCCAGTTGCCAGCTTTGTACAAAGCCGATCATTTGTTCTATCGGGCCATTGAGTTGCCCGGCTATGTATTGTATAGCCAGCATACCGCCCAGTGTCATCTGCCCATTGATCACGGCTTGTGCTGATAGGAATGTGATGACGATATTTTTTCCTTCATTGATAAAAAATGCACCGGTCTGTTGCCATTGGTTTAATGCCAAACCTTTTATACCCAGGCGAAATATTTTTGCCTGGAGTCGCTCCCATTCCCAGCGTTTTTGTTTTTCACAGCCATGCAGTTTTATCTCCTGCATACCCTGCACTATCTGTATGGTTTTGCTTTGTTCTGCAGATGCAATATCAAATTGCCTGTAATCTAACTGTTTACGTTTTTTTAGAAACAACAGTATCCAAAAAATATATAACACACTAGCGGCAACAAATACTCCCAATATGGTGATATTATACATTGCCAGTACAAAAGAAAAAATAATAAGGTTGAACGCAGAGAACAAAGTATTGAGTGAAGTACTGGTGAGGAAGCTTTGTATCCGCTGGTGGTCGTTCATGCGCTGCATGATATCGCCTGTTTTTTTGCTGTCAAAATAGCTCATTGGCAGCTTCATCAGCTTGATTAAAAAATCGGTGAGTATGGCGATATTGATGCGGCTGCTGATATGGTACAGTATCCAGTTGCGGATAAATTCTACAGACAGCCTGCCTGCAAATAATGCTAACTGTGCAAAAAGGATTATATAAATAAAGGGCAGGTTGCCGGTATTCACACCTACATCTACAATACTTTGTGTGAGGAAAGGGAAAATCAATTGCAGTAAACTACCCAGCAGCAAGCCAATCAACAACTGAACTACTAATTTTTTGTAAGGTTGTAGGTATTGAAGTATGTTTTTGAATGATGCCTTTTTACTTTCAGCATAATCTTCATTGTCATAAAAAGCAGTGGTTGGTTCTAATAAAAGGGCTATGCCTGTTGGTTCGTTTTCTTTGCTGCTTAACCACTTTTCTTCAAACTCTTTTTCGCTGAATTTAATCATGCCCTTTGCAGGATCAGCTATGTAAAATGTATTGCCTTTGGTTTTATAAAGTACAACAAAATGGTTTTGCTGCCAGTGGAGTATGCAGGGTTTATTGGCATCTGTTATCAGTATATTGGTTGGTATTTGCACAGCCATTGTACGAAAGCCAATTTTTTCCGCTGCATTGCTGATACCTAAAAGATTTACCCCTTCTTTGCCAATTTCAGTGAGTTGCCTTAGTGTTTCAATATTTATGGTTCGTTTGTAATAGTTGCATATCATATAGAGGCACGTGGGGCCGCAGTCCATTTCGTTACGCTGGAGGGTTTGAGGGAACGATTTTTTAGGCATAGTATTCAAACTATTTTTTCAAGAACTTTTCTAATAAGCCTTCTAACAATTTACCATCAGATGGGAATGGAGCATTGGTAGTAATTACCTTTCCTGTTTTATCAATAATAATATAGCGTGGAATAGAAGTAATTTGGAAATAATTTGAATAAATACTTTCAAAACTGTTTTCAACTATATAACTGTTAAATAAATTTAATTCTTTACTCTTTGTTCTCCATTGTGATTCGTTTTTATCCAAACTTAAGTACACAAAATTTATTTTTGATCCGTATTTTTTTTCAAGCTTGCTGCTGTATTTCATTTGTGCTAAGCAAGGCAGGCACCATGAGGCCCAATTGTCTATAAAAACAGGCTTGCCATTAGCCAATAATAATTGAATAGTAGTTTGATTGTTTTTTGAATCAAAAATTTTTGTTAGGAGTACGCTTTTCAATGATATTTTTTTTGCAATCAAAAATGCTTTTCTCGACGACTCAAGTTTTTTATATGCAATTGTATCTAGTGTTATATTTTTAAAATCAAGCAATAGGGAATCGTAAATTTTTTCTTTTGATTTTGCGTTATAGTCGAAAAAGGATTGAAGCATAAAGTCTCTAACTATAGAACTAAACCTGTTTTTTGTCGTATCATATTCATTTAACAAGCCAGGTTGCTTTGATATAGGTGAATAAAAAATATAGTAATAAGAAAAGGTTGCTATAGCTTTTGCGTACATTGTCGTCTTTTTAAGATAGCGGGGATTATTATATTCAAAACTATTTAATGTATCTATAAACTCTTTCGAAAGCCAGGATTGATATGGTAGTTTAGGAGGGTTATATTGAAATACTTGCAAAAGATTCAAAATATATCCTGACTTAATTTCCTGAACAAATAAACTTTTAATATCATCAGGTAAATTGTACCTGCTAAAATATTTATCAGTAAATTTTATACGCCTATTATATAATTGTGTGCAAAGTGAAAAAAAATTATCATAGCCTGTCTTTGCAAGCTCATAATTTATTCTATGATATAAAGGTGAACCTGTATTCATTTCAAGTGAATCATAAAACTGATATATCTTTTCATTTTTCGATTTATACCTATAAAATATATGCCATGCAATCAATAATGAGTCTTTGCCAAAAAAAGGGAAGGTTGTAAGAATTGAGTCTGCATAGATAGATAGTGTATCATTTTCAGGTAATATCATTAATACATGCCCAAAACCTTCTCCTATTAGTAGTAAAACGGTATCATTTATATTAAATCCCATTTCAGTTATTGAATATTTTCCTTCATGTGAAAAAGAGGTGTCAATTGGTTTAAATTCTTGCCCTCGTTCTTCAATAATAAACCTGTTTGGTTCCCTTAAGTCAAAGCCGGAAGAATCTTTCCAATAGCCAGTAGGCAGATAGTAATATTTTATAATGATATTTTGTGAAAATACGTTTCCAAACTGCAAAAAAAATAAAGCAATAAACAAATAAAATAATTTCATGATTTTTTATTTTAATAAAAAAATTAACGCTTAAGGGCTATGAAAGACACTTTGTAGTAGTTCCCAATTCATATTATATTTTGCATAACCTAAGAAGTATTTTATAACAAGGTGTAACTAGTTTGCAATTATAATTATGTATTGTATTACACATAATTTTATCGTCATTGTACATTAATAAAAAGGGTTTAAGTATACTGGATAAAATTATTCTTTTATTCAATGCTTTTTCTAATTAGCGGTTTGAATTTATTTGCTTATTATGAATGAAATTTAACAAAGCTGCCGCAAAACAGAATTATGAGGCAGCTTTGTATTGTTAATTCGGCGAGTAAACTATCTCTGAGCGTAACAATTTCCTGATCCTTGTACAAAACAAGTAGAGTCAGAATTAGCTAAGCTGTCAGCAGCGCCACAACAACTACTTAACGACCCAATGTTGCAGTTGAACGAAGTTGAGTAATTATTACAGAAGGCAGGTGCACCAGCTTTCTTAGTAACTGAACAAGAATAAATAGCCCCTCCAAAAATCTTCTTCATTTGCTGAGTATTTAATTCTTTAAAATCCTTATACTTAAGTAACATAATCTTATAGCAGTTTTATACATCAAAAGCTGCCAAAAACTTAATGTAAATAAATGTACCTACTTTTTTATAAGGGTGTTCGGTTATTCCCTTTTGTTTGCAAACAAAATTTTAAAAAATATTTTTTAATTCTTCTGTGTTGTACATTTCTGGCACACGCCTGCCATTGATAAATAAAGTGGGTGTGTGGGTAATACCGGCTTCATCACACCACTTTTTCATATTATCCACTTTTTCCTTTTGTAATGCCAATTCCCCATTAATTGGATATTTTGCTGCAAATACTTCGTAATCTTTTTTATCAGCTAAATACCAGCAGTCCAGGGCTTTTTTAATTAGCTGATTGTCTTGTTTACTATTAATAGCCAGTAAATGTTGCACTGGTTTTGCAGCTTGATCATTTTCATTATTGGTAGCAGTAAAAATTATTTTCAGGTTTACATTTTCATTGTGTTTTACTATTTCTTCCAGCAACACATGTGCTTTGGCGCAAGGGCCGCAGAAAGGGTTGCAAACTTTTATAATAGTATTCACAGCAGATGGGTTGCCAATGGTAATACCAAGTTGTAGCCATCCATCAGGAACTGTTTCCTGTTGCTGCAACAGGCCATTAAAAACTTCAGGGTTGTACAATAATCTTTTGTAAGCATTGTGATAAAGGGCTTCATCTTTTGTTTTTAAGAGTAAAGGTTTTATGAGATACCAGCCTACTATCGGCAGTAAAATACTTAGCAACATTTGTATTATAATTCCGGCATCTATTAAGGTTGACAACTTTTCAAAAGTTGTCAACCTTATAGAAGGTATCCATACATTTATGATTGCCCATGCCAGTTCCATTGCCAATACAACCTGCACTGTAAGGCAAAGTGGGCACCATTGCTTGACTACTTTCGATTGGTAATAAATACTAAAAGGGATATATGCCGCAGCCAATGTACCTGCTGTGGCTATGCCAACCAATTTGATTGAATAATCAATACCTGAAAACAAAAAGATAATAGTAGTGGCGAAATAAAAAAAGCCTGCTTCACTCCAACTCATTCCTAAAAACCTTGCTGCTTTACTGTTAAGTACTGCATCGCAATTGATTTGCTTACCTGCAGTACAAATATTTTTTACAAAGCTGTTGGATTTATCAATGTCATAAACTAATAATAATGCAGTGGCAGTTATGCCCAATAATTTAATTGCCACAATACTTATTGCAGAATAGAAAAAAGCGTTTCCAACATTGTAAGTAAATGCAGCAGTAAATAGTAATGCAATACTTACTGCACCTGCATACAGCCAGTATTTTCTTGTTTGTTGTTGTTGTTCTTTTTTTAATTTGACTGCATAATCTTTTTCGCCACTTGTTGTATTGCCCTCCGCCACCAACACAATTTGTTGCCAGTTTTTTAAAAAGTCTCTTTTGCTTATAATTTTTTCTTTATTGCCTTCGCTGATAAAAAATACTTCATTTTCATTCAGCTTACTCACCAATATAAAGTCTTTACTATTGGCAGCGCTCTTGTAATAAGCAATAAAAGGTGCTTCAATCTGTCCAAGGTCTTCCGCTGTAATAGTAAATGCCTGGCTGGCTATTCCGAATTTATTAAAAGTGTTACTGATGCTGTACAGGCTGGGATAATAAGGATTTTGCTCCAGTGATTTTATAAAGGAAGTTTTTGTGACTGGTATTTTCAAAAGTTGCAAGAAGTGGGCTGCAACATTCGTAAGGTTGGTATTAAAACTATGAGCCATTAAAAAACTGAATTTTTATATAGGGTTAAAAATTGTATTTGTAAATCAATTGAAGGAACACTTCAAGATTGGATATTGGGAAACTTTACGAGATTAAATGTAGGTAATATTATAGTATTACCAAATAAATTTTTTTGTTGTGAGGTTGCATGAGTAAGTTTCATGCAGCAAAAAGATTTTCAAATATTATTAGGTAAACGTATAGCAAAACTACGGAAGAGTAAAAATTATTCGCAGGTAGAGTTTGCATATATGCTGGATAAGGAGAAGCAGAATTATAATAAAATAGAGAAGGGCAAAGTAAATCCTACTGCATGGACATTGTTCAATATTGCAAAACTGCTTGATGTGCCTGTTGGGGAATTATTCAAGTGGGAGTAACCAGTATATACTAAAATTATTTTTAAAAAATTTAATCTACTCTGTAAACTTATATCCAATACTTCTTACAGAATGAAAATATTTCGGATTACGGCTGTCCTCCTCAAAATACTTTCTGAAGTTTAAAATAAAATTATCAATGGTACGGGTGGTGGGATATACATTGTAACCCCAAACGGATTGTAATATTTTTTCCCTTGTTACCACTTCATTTTTATTTTCTATCAGCAGCTTCAGCAGCATGATCTCTTTTTTGGTAAGCATTATTTTTTGCCCATCCCTTGTAGTACATTCCAATGATTTAAAATCAATTTTATTGTTGCCAAACTGGTAGGTTTGCTCCAGGGGCATTCTTGTGGTTAACTGCTTTCCTTTTACCACCAGTTTACTCACACGCAGTAATAATTCTTCCAGGTTAAATGGTTTGGTCAAATAATCGTCTGCTCCTTTCTTTAGGCCCAGCACCCTGTCTGCACTGCCGCTTTTTGCACTTAATATTAAAATAGGTATGTCGTTATTTTGCAGCCGGATGTTTTCACAAACGCTGATGCCGTCCAGTTCCGGCAGCATTACATCCAGTATCATCAAATCAAAATGTTCTTTCTGTACGGCTTCCAGAGCTGAGAGGCCGTTGTCAGCGACAGTTACTTCATAGTCTTCCAGTTCCAGGTTCAGCTTCAAAGCTTCCTGCAGGTTCTCTTCATCTTCTACCAGTAATATGGAAATCTTTTTTTCAGGCATTTGGCGGTTGAAAGTTGATGTTTGAAAGTTTGATGGTTTCAACATTCACGATTCCGGTTTAAATGTTATCACAAAAATACTCCCTGATGGGCTATTATCTTTTAAATATATCGTTGCCTTATGTTGCTGTATAATTTTTTTGGTGAGATATAAACCAAGGCCTGTTCCTTTCGCTTCTTTGGTGGCTTTGTTTCCAATGCGGTAATATTTATCAAAGATTTTTTTCTTTTCTGCTGCTTCTATGCCTTTCCCTTCGTCAGCTACAGAAAGCAATATTTCATTTCCCTGTGCTGTAAGAGAAATGTTTACTGTTGCATCTTTGGGTGAATACTTCAATGCATTATCTATTAAATTATTGATGGCCATTTGCAGCATCAAATTATCACCCTGTAAAAGTATTCCTTCGGCAATGTTGGTATGAATATTCCTTTTAGGAAAACGGGTGATGAAATCATCGGCGCAATTTTGTATCAGTTCAGAAAAATTAATTTCTTCTTCCGTAATGCTGTAACCGCCTGCTTCTATTTGTGAGGAGAGCAGGATATTATTGCAAAGATCATTTAGCCGGTTGGCTTCCTGTATGGTATTTTGTATCAGCCGCTGTTGCTGGCTTTCATCTAATTTTCTTTTTTGCAGTGTTTCTAAATTCAGTTTGGTAACTGCGATGGGTGTTTTTAATTCATGTGTAATAGCCATCATCAACTGCTGCTGCTGCTGCCCCTGCCTGAACTGCTTACGTACTGCCCTGAAAATAACGAATGCCCCTGCGCCGATCAACAAAAAAAATACAGCGCCTTCACCAATATATTGTGCTGTCTTCCTTTTTTCTTTGTCTAATATTTTTTCAACCTGGCTGGTATAATCAGGATGATCTTTTTTTAATTCGTTTATTTCAAAATCAGCCATCAGGTGATTTTGTTTGCTGAGTGCAATGAACCACCAAACCAATGCAACGATGATGTACAGCAGCAGGAACCAGTACAGGATAAAAATGGAGCGGAGTTTTTTTGTTTTATAGATGGAGAGTGGCATTGTTACTACAGTCATGCTGATTACCGAAGATAGTAAATATTCAAAGGGCTGTGACAGCCGGTTATTTGTACAAAAATTAAAAATTAGGCTATTGCCAGCGTGAAAATTTGTGAATCTTTGAAACACTTTTGCAGTAAGGGTTCTTGCCCCCTCTCCTGAGCGTAGTCGAAGGATGGAGAGGGCTGGGGTGAGGTAATTTTTACTTCAAAAAATCACCATCAATAATCAACAGCTTAACACCATTTTTAGTAGTAGAGCGATGAGAACTTACATCATCTGAAACAATGTACATCATTCCTTTTGTCAGCGAAAACGATTCGCCATTCTCCAGTTCACTTATAAAATCCCCTTCAAGACATTGAACAAATATGTCCCTTCTGGCACCAGTGATTAGCAAGGTATCCTTTACTGTACTCTACCAGTCGTACTCTTAATCCATCAAACTGAAGTGTTTGCCAGTAAGCCACACCTGTTTCGCCAGGGTGTTCTGTCTTTTCAATAACAGACCAGTCTATTGTTTGAAATAAAATAGGGATCAAATGTTGAAGATTAAAAATTATGTAAACAACGATTGGAAGTATTTATTGATGGTTAGTTATTTGGTCTGTAATCTAAACACCTAACATTCTAAACCTCCTAAACTTAAATTTTATAACGATTAATAATTTACCTCACCCGCTGCACCCTGATACCTGCATTCATAATATTTGGCAGG
>JAYVLZ010000064.1:0-7270 GCA_043759175.1 Chitinophagaceae bacterium
CCAGGGAAGTCTTCCGGGCCTAAAATCCGGGCCGCTTTTTTAGTTGCTTTCATGTTGTAAATTTAGTTTTTTTTAATGGGGGGAAATCAAATTCCCTGAACTGGTGGCGGTGTTCTTTTATTTCAGCAACATTGGTGGGCATGGATACTGCATCGTACTTTTCGCCTGTGCTGTTAAGGGTCATTGCATTTTTTAAATGATAGATTTTGTTCATTGAATAAAGTTAATAAAATAGAGGTTTTTATTTGATTGCGTATTAATCCTTTCACTGCTATTGCCGCTGCCATTTAATACGCTTTACTATTTATCAAACGCCCCTGTTGTGTGTACTGAGCTTGCCGAAGTATCACCAACAGGTCAGGGTTGTGTTATTTTAATTTACCTATTTAGCAAATGTGCTCAATGAATATTCACTATGAAGAAAGGAATGGCAAATGGAAGGCATTAAAATTGTTGGTGCCAGGCTGGTTGTTGGTACGCTATACTGGTTGCCTGCGCTGCATACGCAACAACGGCGGGAGTGGGGTTCGGATAGTTACCATCACCAGTAAAAGACACTTTAATTGATAGTTGCTGGCTAATGTGCTTAATGAATATTTAACTATAAAGTAAAGCAATAGTAAAGGCATGGTAAATGGAAGCATTTAAATTGGTAGTCCCGGAAATAAAAAACTTCTCAACCACGAGAAATTTTACTTTTTTATAACATCAATTTATGCATAAATGTGTACGTTTTTTAACCGCATTGCAAGGGCACGAACAGCAGCCTGAATTTTCTTTGCCTGTGCATCAGAAGGGTTCTTTACACCGGATGCATATTGCCTCAAAAGGCTTGCATTGATTCCGGAAAGCTCTGCTATTTTTGATTGATTTAGAAAACTAAATTCTTCAAAGAATACAGTTAAATCATAGGCGTATTCAAACTTTACATCTTCCACCTGGTGAAAGTCCTTTAAAAGTTTACGGATTTTTTTTTCAAGAGCCTGTAAGGTAGTGGCTGAATCCACAATGAGATTTTCATCATAAGATACACGGCCCCATAGTTTGCCACCTCCCTTTTCCAATACTAATTGTATTGTCATTCGATTTCTTGTTTTTAAATTTTACGTTTTTTAATAAGATGTTCAATTTATCCTTTAAGGGCAGGGCTTTATTTGAGCCCGGCCTGTTTTAAGAATTGCATTTAACGTGCCTTTTGGAATATCACCTCCATGCACCGGCACTGTAATTTTTCCTTTTTTAACTGGATGCACCAGTTGCAGATGACTGCTTCCTTTTGATCTTTCTTTTCCCACCCATCTTTTCTAAGAATTTTTAATAAATCTTTTACTTTCATTAAATCATATTTAATTCTATTTTTACAAAGGTAGCATATATGCTACCATACTTCCTAATTTTAAGGTAACAAAATTGTTACCATCTAAATGATGTGTTGTGGACACAAACTAAAGCAGCGTGAGTAACGGATCAATGAAGATGTTCAAATTGCTAACAGCCTTCTGGTTGTTGGTACGCCATGCTGCTTACCTGCCCTGCATACGCAACAACGGCGAGAGTGGGCTTTGGACTAATATCAACAAGAGCAAAAGAAAATTATATCTGAACTTGCTCCTTTAGAGTTTTATATAATACTGATTGACCACCTGATCCAGGAATAAAATTTTGTCTATTAAAATCAACATCATTAAGAGTTGATTTTTTGAAATAATTAAGATATACTTGGTGATCAATGACTTCGCCAATTTCATTTTCATGAACATATAAATCTTTAAATAAATTCATTAGTGCGATAAATCCTGTTGATTTATTTAGAATCATTTCTGGCTCAACTAATCCCCAGGCCTTTGGCCACCTAATTTCAATTGCTTTAAAATATTCCCAGATTATTTTTGCAATTGTAGCATCTTGTTCATCAATAAATAAATTTCTAAGAGGACGACTAATTAATTCTTTCTCATTAAATTTCTTTGGTTTTTTTCCTCTTTTATAAATATCCCTGTCAGCCATGAAATCTTTTGAGTATAGCTTCATCAAAGTTTCAGAGAACGTTGCCTGTGTTATTGATTCCTTTTCTTTATCATTAGCTGTCCCTAATATTTTTATTTTGTCTTTAAATGGGCTTCCTTCCTTTTGATTTAATGCTCTAACAATATTATGAGCAGTCTTATGAGGACTTCTGTGAGTAGCAAACTCAAACAAATCTGCTACTAATGATTTATTGACTTTAGTTTGAGTTTTATTTATAGTTGCAAAAACAATCGCTTGATCTTCCAACTCCATACCAACAAAAATCGTCACATTAATTTGGAAAGAATTATCATCTTTTGGATAAGCTTCCAAGCCTGCAATTCTATGTTGCCCATCTAATACTTTTGCAACATTATCCCGAAAAGGAATTGTCATTGTTCCAGAAGGTTCATCATATTTAATAATGTCTTTTTCATCTATATGCAAAATGACGCCAGTCGGAAATGTCGCATCAACCATATTTACATACTGACCAATTTCTTTTACTCTTTTCTTTGAAAGTTCTCTTTGAATTCCAGTATATATTTCAACTTCTCTTTGTTCCGATCCAGTTTGTAAACGTCTAATATCAACAAAAGAAATTGTAATCAAATCTTCATGATTTATTATTCCAATATAGAATTCCCCTATTGGTTGCTTACATTTTAAACATCTAAAAGTAATTTCTTGCATGGTAATTCTATTAAAGTTTATCCATTATATTATCTATATTTTTTTTACTTTCTTCCTTCACATCCACTTCAGGATAAGTTTTCAAAAAGTCAATAAAAACACTTCTATAAATACTAATAACGGAGATAGTAAATAATACCAATGAGGCACACCTTATAAAATTTAAGTTCAATGTATGCGTCTCATTCTTTAGTAAGTCTAAACAATAAATAATAGCATAAAAAGCTGAACAAATTATTAAAAGCCACAATGAAAGATTACTCAATATTTTATCATACTTTTTTCTAATTGAATTTCTATTCTCCCCAAATAAAAAAATAGAACTTGTAAACAAGCCAGCCCCAAACAAAAGGAATTGACCTTCATCTAAAAAAGTAAAAATTGCTTCATATCTCTTTAAGATTATTATCGGGATTAGCGATAATATAAATGGAAGGATTACCCCCAACACATTATAGGAAAATCCTTTTAGAGTCTTTTCCAGATGAATAGCTTTTTGATTTTCCATCTATCAGTAGTTAGTTATTATTAATTCTTGAACAGCCTTTCTCTCTGCCTTACAATTTACATATCTATAAGCATCTACAGTTTTAATATTCCATCCTTTATACAATTTTTGTATCATTGGGGTTTCTGCATTTGATATCATCACAAAAGCGCCTTTTCTACTTAATTCACAAGCATAACTTGCAAGCTCTTCTTGTTGACAATTGGGAAATTTATCAATAGAATAATGTTGAAAAAATGAAGTTTCATTTAAAGGAGGATAAGGCGGGTCAAAATAAACAAAATCGTTATGAGAGATTTTATTAATCATATCCTCATACATGCAATTAACAATTTCGGTATCCCGTAATTTGAGTTGAACCTTGATTAAATGTTCATAATCTGGTAATGCAGGTTTAATTTTTCCAAATGGAACATTGTATTCACCTTTTTTATTCACTCTAAAAATTCCATTAAATGATGTGTGTACTAGGAAAATAAAAATTGCTGCTTGGTCTATTGTAAATGAGTCTTTCTTTTTATTAAAAAGTTCTCTTAATTTATAATAATATTCTTTACTTAATTTTTTCTCATGAAATATTAGTCGTTCATGTACTTTTTCTGCAGAATCTTTTATAGCGGTATAACTATTAATTAAATGTGGGTTTATGTCTGATATATTAGCATTTTTAAACCCCTCAAAAAGAAAAAGAGAACCTGCTCCAAGAAAAGGTTCATAGTAATTTTTAAATTTAAAATCTGGTATGCTTTCAGAAAGTTTTTTAACAAGATTTTGTTTTCCTCCCGCCCACCTTATAAAAGGCTTAACTGAATTTCTAATTTCACTGGGTTTTAATAAATTATTCTTATCTATTTTTTTATTTAGTGTCTTTATCATAAATAATATCATATAACCTATCAACGGAAATGGTAGAACTAAAAATATACAATTGAATCAATAACTCCAAAACAAGATATTTTCTATAAAATGCCTTCGCCGAAGTTGGCTTTCCAACGAACCTCTCCGCTGCGATAAAAGTTCTTCAATGGTATGCCGTACAAAAGAAGTGACACAACAATGCCCCATAAAACACAAATGCCAGTTACCAAAAAATTACGGTTCAGGCCGCTCCAGCGTCCCGACCCTGTGTGAACCAATCGCTGCACATTTTGTTTTGTATCTTTACAGCGAGGAAAACAACAATGGCAAAAGAAAAGAAACTGCCTGCCACCAACGGACAGGTGCACAACGAAACGATAGAGGTGTTTGGTGCAAGGGAACACAACCTGAAAAATATTGACATCAGCATTCCGAAAAATAAATTAGTGGTATTTACGGGTGTAAGCGGCAGCGGTAAAAGCAGCCTGGCTTTTGACACCATTTACAACGAGGGGCAGCGCCGCTACATGGAGAGCTTCAGCGCTTATGCCCGCCAGTTTATCGGTGATATGGAACGCCCCGATGTGGACAAGATCACCGGCCTGAGCCCGGTTATTTCCATTGAACAAAAGACCACCAACAAAAACCCCCGCAGTACCGTGGGTACCATCACAGAGATCTATGATTTTTTGCGGTTGCTCTATGCACGGGTGGGTGAAGCCTACAGTTATAACACCGGCAAAAAGATGGTGAAGTTTAGTGAAGAGGAAATTGTGAGCAATATTTTTGAAAAATTCAAAGGCCAAAAGATCAGCCTGCTGGCACCGCTGGTTCGTGGCCGCAAGGGGCACTACCGGGAACTGTTTGAAGACATCCGCAAAAAAGGTTACCTGAAAGTAAGGATAGATGGCGAGGTAAAAGACCTGGTGCCCAAGATGCAGGTGGACCGTTATAAAATTCATGATATAGAAGTGGTAGTGGACCGGCTGGCCGTAACAGACGATATGAAAGTACGGCTGAGCCAGAGTGTGCAGAAGACATTGCAGGTAGGGAAGGATTTGATGTTTGTAAGCCAGGCCTCCCTGCCCTCCAAAGGAGGGTTCTCAGAGCCTGCTGACAGTGAAGACCCTGCTCCAAAACAAGGAGTGGGTTCCGATATTTCCAAAAGCAAACAAAAAAAATCAGACGGTAAATCTCAGAATAATGAAAATAGTGCTGAACCATCAGAGTCCCAGAACCCTCCTTTGGAGGGCAGGGAGGCCTTGTACAGCAAACAACTCATGTGCATTGATACCGGCATCAGTTATGAAGAACCTTCTCCCAATGCTTTTTCATTCAACAGTCCGTATGGTGCCTGCCCTGCCTGCAAAGGTTTGGGCACAGTTTATACGATTGACATGGAGGAAGTGCTGCCGGATACATCCAAAAGTATAAAGAACGGAGCCATTGTACCATTAGGTGAAGAACGGGATGCCAGTGTATTTCAGCAGGTGATAGCATTTGCAAGAAAATACAAAATCAATTTAGATAAACCGCTGAAAGATCTGCCGCAGGAGCAGGTAGATTTGTTACTGTATGGTGACCAGCAAATTAACCCGGCACTGGAACTGGATCTAAGTGATGAAACAGTTCCATTGGAATACACCGGCAGTTATGAGGGCATTATCCCCATGCTGAAAAGATGGTTTGCTTCTCCCAACAGTAGTGAGGCATTAAGGGATTGGGTGGAAAAATTTATGGTATTGAAAACCTGTGGCACCTGTAATGGAACAAGATTAAGAAAAGAAAGTCTTTGGTTTAAAGTAGATGAAAAAAATATTGCTGAACTAAGTGATATGAATTTAGATAAACTGGCAATGTGGTTTAAAGGCATTGAAAAAAGACTGAGCAATAAACAAAATACCATTGCAAAAGATGTGCTGAAAGAGATCAGGGAGCGGCTGCAGTTTTTATTGGATGTGGGATTGACTTATCTCACTTTGTACCGGCCTTCCAGAAGTTTGAGCGGCGGCGAAAGTCAGCGGATACGGCTGGCAACACAGATCGGTTCACAGTTGCAGGGCATCACTTATATTTTGGATGAGCCAAGCATTGGTTTGCACCAGCGGGATAACCAGCGGTTGATTGGTGCTTTGCAAAATTTAAGAGATATCGGCAACAGCATACTGGTGGTGGAGCATGATAAAGATATTATGATGGCGAGTGATTACCTGGTGGACATTGGGCCAAAAGCAGGTATGCATGGTGGTGAGATTGTGGCGATGGGTACGCCGCAGGAAGTGCTGGCATCCAAATCTGAAACGGCTAAATATTTAAGTGGTGAAAAAAGTATTGCCATACCAAAAGAAAGAAGAAAGGGCAATGGAAAATTTATAGAACTCACCGGCGTAAAAGGAAACAACTTAAAAAATGTTTCCGTAAAATTTCCGCTGGGCAAACTGATCCTGGTAACGGGTGTTAGCGGCAGTGGTAAATCCACTCTGATCAATGAAACATTATATCCTTTGCTGAATAAATATTGTTATAACTCCAAGGCGAATCCATTAGAATATAAAGCCATCAAAGGCATTGAACAGATCGACAAA
Organism: Chitinophagaceae bacterium; assembly: GCA_043759175.1. Lineage (GTDB taxonomy): Bacteria > Bacteroidota > Bacteroidia > Chitinophagales > Chitinophagaceae > Ferruginibacter. The sequence goes on from JAYVLZ010000064.1 coordinate 6,652, forward strand.
GTGATTGAGATAGACCAGAGCCCCATTGGCCGTACACCGAGAAGTAATCCGGCTACCTACTGTGGATTTTTTACTGATATCAGAACATTGTTTGCGCTGGTGCCGGAAGCAAAGATCCGTGGATATACTGCAGGGCGTTTTTCTTTTAATGTAAAAAGCGGAAGATGCGAAGTGTGTGAGGGTGGTGGTATGAGGGTGATTGAAATGAATTTTCTTCCGGATGTATATGTGCATTGTGAAAAGTGTAATGGCAAACGTTATAACCGGGAAACTTTAGAGATCCGCTACAAAGGAAAATCTATCAGCGATGTGCTGGACATGACAGTGGATGAAGCGGTAGAATTTTTCCAGGCCGTACCTTTTATCTACCGTAAAATAAAAGTGCTTCAGGAAGTGGGACTGGGTTATATCACACTCGGTCAAAGTGCGGTAACGCTGAGTGGTGGCGAAGCTCAAAGAGTAAAGCTATCAACAGAACTGGGGAAAAAAGATACGGGTAAAACATTTTATATTTTGGACGAACCTACCACGGGTTTGCATTTTCAGGACATACAGCATTTGCTGGAAGTAGTAAATAAATTAGTAGACCGGGGCAATAGTGTACTGATCATTGAACACA
>JAYVLZ010000065.1:0-9265 GCA_043759175.1 Chitinophagaceae bacterium
AAAGAAATTGCAGCCATTGCTAAAAAGAACGGCATCCTTTTCTTTTCAGACGCAGTTCAAGCAGTTGGAAAAATTCCGGTAGATGTAATCAAAGACGGCATTGATATCATGGCATTTACAGCACACAAAATGTATGGTCCAAAAGGAATAGGTGCTTTATATGTAAGACGTAAAAATCCACGTGTAAAAGTAACGGCTCAAATGGATGGCGGTGGCCATGAAAGAGGAATGCGTAGCGGCACTTTGAATGTTCCCGGCATTGTTGGTTTTGGTAAAGCTTGCGAAGTTTGCCGTTTGGATATGGAAGAAGATAATAAACGCACCAACGCCTTTGGGGCCGTACATTTTATGTGCTGTAAATGCCATCAGGTCAATACCATCTTTTATTACATCTACAGGTATTTTACCAACTGCCTGTGTGCCGTCAGTAAAAAATAATACGCCATGCTTTTTAGCAAGTGTGCTTATTTCTTTCACTGGCTGTATGGTGCCAATTTCGTTATTGGCATACATTATAGCGATTAATATTGTTGTTGGCTTAATGGCTGCTTCCAGTTCTTTCATGTCTATCAAACCTTCCCGGTTTACCTGCAGGTAAGTAACCTCTCCGCCAATTTTTTCAATGTGTTTGCAGGTATCTAATACAGCCTTATGCTCTGTAGTGGCAGTAATAATATGGTTGCCCTTGCTGGCATACATTTCATACACGCCTTTGATACCAAGGTTATCACCTTCGGTAGCACCACTGGTGAAAATAATTTCTTTTGGGTCGGCACCAATCAGTTTTGCCACCTGTTCACGGGCATAGTCCACAGCTTCTTCCGCCTCCCAGCCAAAAGGATGATTGCGGCTGGCGGCATTGCCAAAATGCTCCAAAAAGTACGGTGTCATAGCTTCCAGCACCCTTGGATCCATCGGTGTGGTAGCGTTATTATCTAAATAAATCGGTAGTTTCAACATATTCTCTGTCGTTTTTATATCAAACACAAAGTTACTGCAAAAGGTTCTACTTTTAGAACCTCAAAAAGCATAAAACAAGCATTTTACTCATTTCGCAACAACAAAAATTTTTAGGGCAATGATACAGGCAGAACACATTGGTATAGCCGTAAAAGAGCTGGCAACTTCCATCCCTTTATTTGAAAAGCTGCTAAACACCCCATGCTACAAAACAGAAACCGTGGAAAGCGAAAAGGTAAACACAGCCTTTTTTCAAAAAGGGGAAACAAAAATTGAGTTGCTGGAAAGCAGCACTCCTGATGGAGTGATAGCCAGGTTTATTGAAAAAAAAGGCGAAGGCATCCACCATATTGCGTTTGAAGTGGAAGATATTGAAACGGAAATGAAGCGGCTGCAAAATGAAGGCTTTGTTTTACTGAGTGAAAAACCAAAAGAAGGTGCCGATAATAAATTAGTTTGTTTTGTTCATCCCAAAGGAACTAATGGAGTGCTGGTGGAATTGTGTATGGGAAAAAAATAATTTTTATGAAAAAGAAATACCTGGTTCTTTTAACAGCTTTTTTTATCTGTACTTCTTCACATGCACAGGATTTTAAAAAAGATTACCAGCAGCTCAGAAATAAAGATGCTGATGAAAAAGTTTTATTGAAACAGTTGGAGAAATGGCAAAAGGCAAAACCATCTGACCCTGAAATGTTTGTTGCATTTTCAAATTTTTATTTTTCCAAATCTCAAAAGGAAATGGTAAGGCTGGATAAAAGCCCGGGTAAAGAAGAGCATTTGGAACTGACAGATTCACTTGGAAACAAAGCCGGTTATATGTACAGTGAAATTACTTTTACAGATTCGCTGGTGAAAAAAGCATATAATTTTCTTGAGGAGGCATTGGCTGCAAACCCAAAACGGCTTGATATTTATTTTGGACAGATTTACTTGCAGGAGCAAACACAGCAGTACAAAGACGAATCCAGGTTAATTATTCAAATCATCAATAAATTTTCTGCTGCTCAAGCCGGTTGGCTATGGACAGATAATAAACCTTGTGAAGACATGCCTGAGTTTTTTATCAATACAATATATAAATACTGTACCAATTATTTTAATGCTGAACAGGATGAAGAAGTGATTGCAGTTGCAAATATTATGATGGAAAAATTTTCCTCTGATATACGATTTTATTCAATGGCAGGGTCTTCCAAAGCTGGCCAAGTCAAATATGAGGAAGCAACATTTTACTACAAAAAAGCATTGGATATAAATGCCAAAGATATTGTTGTACTGCACAATCTTGCTTATGTATATAACCTTATGAAAGACAAAATCCAGGCAACATATTACTATAACGAAATCATTAAATATGGTAGTGCAGAAGATAAAGCTGAGGCAAAAGAAAGGATACAACAATTAAAAGATTAATCAGTATAAGGTTACTGCTAATTTTTTATGATAGCTGCTTGCCCCATTAAAATGACTCTTCAAAAACCTTCCCGAATTTTAATTCAAAAACGGGTTATATTTTTTCTCTTCCCCAATAGTCGTTGGCTCTCCATGCCCGCTATACACAACCGTTTCATCTGGCAATACAAATAATTTTGTACGGATGCTTTTTATCAAAGTATCAAAATCACCGCCGGGCAAATCTGTTCGTCCAATACTTCCCTGGAACAATACATCGCCGCCAATAACAAAATTTTGCTTCTCACAATAAAAACAAACATGCCCCGGCGAATGGCCGGGTGCTTCAATCACTTTTAATTCATCATCGCCAAGTGTAATCATATCGCCTTCTTTCATCAAAATAAAATCACCGGCATAATTATCAAAAGGCATATTCCACATCAAACCACTTGTGGGTGCAAATTCCAGTACTTGTTTTTCTTTCTCATGTAAATGCAGCGTAAGGCCATACTTTTCTGAAATAAATTTATTCCCAAACACATGATCAAGATGGCAATGCGTATTAAGCAGCTTTTCCGGTTTCAAACCACTCTTTTCAATAAAGGATTGCAGCTTGCTTTTTTCTTCATCAAAATAACAGCCGGGGTCAATGATTAAGCAACCATTGGTTTCGTTATACAGTATATAAGTATTTTCCTGTATGGGGCTGAACACAAAGCTTTTGATATTCCACATGTAACAAGTATTTTGATAATAAAGGGGTATTTTTACGGCTGGCGTTAATAGCCTAATTTTATTCTTATAAATGGCAAAAATAGTATGGTAAAGTTTAGCAGGCTTCTTTTTATCACCGTTCTCGGTTTCATCTGTACCGCTCCCCTTCATGCACAGGTAATAGAAAATGTAAAATTTGGAAAGAACAGGGTGCAGTACAAAAAATTCAAATGGCAATATTACCAGAGCAAAAATTTTAATACTTTCTTCAACCAAAATGGGCAGGAGATAGCAAAGTTTGTGATGCAGGTGGCGGAAGAAGAACTGCCGCAGATAGAAGAATTTACCGAATACAGCCTGCAGCGCCGGGCAAATATTGTGGTGTATAATGAATATGCCGATATGCAGCAATCGAATATCGGTATTGACATAGACTGGCAAAATACCAGCGGCACCACCAAATTAGTAAACAATAAAATGGTTGTTTACTTTAATGGCGACCATGCACAACTCCGCAAACAAATACGGCAGGGCATTGCAAGAATTATTACAGACAATGTTTTGTTTGGTGAAGACCTTGGTGAATTTGCCGGCAACCAGGCATTGCTTGATTTACCTGTATGGCTTACTGATGGCTATGTTGACTTTGCTGCAGAAAACTGGAGCACACAATTAGATGATGAATTAAAAAGTGAGATACTGAGCGGCAAATACAGCAAGTTTTACAAATTCGCTTTTGCCAATCCACGCCTTGCAGGCCATTCTTTTTGGTATTACATAGAAGAAAAATACAAGAAAGAAAACGTAACCTATTTTCTTTATTTAGCCCGCCTGTATAAAAACCTTAACAGGGCAAGTATGCAGGTGTGCAAAGTAAAATTTAAAGAACTGCTGGTACAGTACATGGAATACCAGGAAGAAAAATATGAAACAGATATTAAAAAAAGAAAAGCATATCCGAAAGGCCAGCAGATAGAAAGTTTTGATATTGATCAGCGCCACGATTACTACCGCATCAATGTAAACCCCAATAAAAAGAACAGTTCTTATGTGCTGGTAGAGTTTAAAAAAGGTTTGGTGAAGGTGAAGCTGTACGATGATTTTGAAGAATACGTGTTGCTTAAATATGGCACCAGGAGTTACCGGAATGAAGTGAACCCTGATTATCCTTTAATTGCCTGGGACCCCAAAGGAACAAGAATTACAATTGTGTACAACCAGGAAGGAAGGCTGAAATTATTTGTGTATGATTTGGTAACAACTGTAAAATATCCCAAACTTGATTTGACAGATCAGTTTCAGCAAGTGCAGGATATAAAATATATGCTGGACAGCCGCACACTTTTATTAAGCGCCACCAAAAACGGCCACTCAGATATTTTTATGCTCAATTTGGAAAATGAAAAAGTGCAGCAGATAACCAATGATTTGTATTCTGATCTTGACCCAACTTATGTAGCACTTCCCGGCAAGAACGGAATTATGTTTGCCAGCAACCGGCCATCCGGCGATGCAAGGGGTGGCGACAGTTCCATACCAAGCCATTACCGCTACAATATATTTTTTGTAAACAATGCCAGTGCAAAAGCAGAACTAAACCAGATAACACAATTATCAAATCTTAAATATGGCAATGCCCGTTATCCAATGCCATACAACATCAACCACTTTACATTTGTGAGTGATGAAAATGGTGTGGCCAACAGGTATGCAGGTTTCTTTACCACAAAAGCAGAAGGCCTTGATACATTGGTAATCATTGGCGATGATATTTTACACAACCCATCTGTAAAAGAAGTGGACAGTGTGCTTAGAGTATATAAGAAAACGGATGTTGATTCTGTGGCCGTAATAGCAGTATCAAAAGATTCTACCTATACATTTCCATTAAGCAATTATGAAAGTAACATTGCAGAAACAAGAGTGGCGGGAGACAATCAGCAGGTGAGTGAAGTAACAAGGCAAAGCGATGAAAAGACTTTGTACAAATTAAAGATTGATGAAAACACTCTGCGCCGCAGGAACATAACGGTGCCACCCACCACATATATGAAAAGAGTGGTGATGGCAGATAAAATTGCAGGAGAAGCCGCAGACAAATTTGATAAGCCATTGCCGGCAGACAGTGCAAAAAATGATGCTCTTTTTCAAAATGGTTTTGAAGAGGAGAAGAAAGACAGCAGTGTAAGTATGGAAGGAAAAGTGGTAAACATTGTGGAAGCAAAGTATGATCCATTAAAAAGTGCAAAGCTGTATCCTTACAAGCCTGTTAAGTTTGGGGCAGATTATGGCGGCGTAAGTTTCAGTAATTCAATTTTATTTTCCCGCTATCAACCTTACACTGGCGGCAGCGGACCCATCATGATAGGCTCAGGTACACCACTTAATGGATTGATACGATTAGGTACATCTGAATTAATGGAAGACCAGCGGATATTTGGTGGCTTCAGGCTGTCAACAAACTTAAAAGATAATGAGTGGCTGTTTGGATATGAGAATTATAAAAGAAGATTTGACTGGGGATTTACTTATTACAGAAATAAAGAAGAATATGGCATTAGCGGAAGTTATAATGGTTTGGGGTTTTCTTATCCCGGCAAAATAATTACAAATATTTACATGGGAAATGTCTCCTACCCTTTTGACAGAACAAAAAGAATAAGCCTTTCGTTTGGTGTGAGAAATGATAATATTGTTGTATCAACTTACATTGACGCTGTTAATGGCAATGCTGGTGATACGCTTTCGCTTATTATCCCCAACACTAACAGGCGCTTTGCCCTTACCCATGCAGAGTATGTGTTTGACAATACCCTGAACCCGACACAAAATATCTGGAACGGCCTGCGGTATAAAATTTTCTTTGACTGGAACACCAATATCAGCAAAGCAACAAACAATGATCCCACTCCTAAAAAATATAATTTTAACTGGGGCTTTGATGCAAGATATTATTACCCCATCTACCGCAACTTTATTTGGGCTGGAAGGGCAGCAGGCGATTTTAGCTGGGGCAGTCAAAAGACAATCTATTATCTCGGTGGTGCAGATGGCTGGTTAATGTTTGGCGGCAATAACAACAATAAATTCTTCAACAATGGCAATACCCCTGCTCCTGATGTTGATTATACTTTTCAAACTTTGGTGGGCAGCCTTCGTGGGTTTCCGCAAAATGTAGCCAATGGAAATAACTCACTGCTGATTAACAGTGAATTTCGCCTGCCGGTATGGACAACACTTTTTAACCGGCCTATCAACAATGCCTTTGTAAGAAATTTTCAATTAGTTCAGTTTGTTGATTTGGGTACAGCATGGAATGGTGCTTATAAAGGTATTGCAAGGCCATCATCTACTTACGGCAACCCACCCGTGCAGGTATATAAAAAAGTTGGTGGCATCGGGCCTTTTGCAGGCGGCTATGGCTTTGGTGCAAGAAGTGTGCTGCTGGGATATTTTTTAAAGGTGGATGCTGCTTGGGAAATGAATGGTATTTTCAAAGGCAAGCCACGCTGGTATTTAAGCCTTGGATTAGATTTTTAATTTAATTATTCAATTTATTTTATCCGGTTTCAAAAGAAACCGGATTTTTTTTGCCCGGATGTGTATTCATATTCCCGGTTTGTAGAACAGCATTCCGATTAAAAGATGGAATAATACATTTCATCAATGGTTTTTATCTGGCACATTTTTTTCAATTATCGTAGAAATAAAAAATACTACTATGAAAAAAATTATTTTCTTTTCAGCGGCTTTATTAGCCTTAAGCACAGTCAAATTGTATGCACAAACAACCTCTTCCACTTCAAAAAGTGTACGGGTAGGTGCAAGGGCAGGTATGAATCTTTCTAATATGGTTAAATCTGGCAATACTGATTATTCTACAGGTTCTAAAACAGGTTATAATGCAGCTATTTTCCTTGATTTGCCGATTGCAAGTGTATTCAGTATTCAGCCCGAATTACAGTTTTCACAAAAAGGTTATAAAGCAACCGGAACTTATTTGGGCTCTCCCTATGAGTATAAACAAACTACAAATTTTATTGAAGTGCCCTTGCTTGCAAAATTAAAACCCGTTCCCGGTTTTGGCATAGTGGTAGGTCCGCAATTTTCTTTTCTTACTTCAAGAAAAACAAACTTCACTGTTAATAACGCATCGGATGAAACACTTGTGAAGACTGATAACGATAATCTCCGGAAAAATATTTTGGGTGGCGTAATAGGCATTGAAGGAGGTGCAAAAAACTTTGTTGCTTCATTAAGGTACAATATAGATTTTCAAAATAATAATGGTGATGGTACCAGTTCAACTCCAAAATATAAAAACCAGGTTATATCATTGGGTTTAGGTATTATTTTTTAAAATAAAGTTTACAGGTAAAAAGTTCCGGGCTAATACCCCGGAGCTTTTTTATTTCCCTGTAGTTCCTCTGCTGAAGTATTAATATCAAGCTCATTTCCTAAAAAAAGTCAAATCACCAGTTTGTATTTCAGAAATTTTTGAAGAGATTAAGAAAAGCACGAAGGATTCTATAAGCCATTTTAATAAGTTCGTTCTCATGCCGTCATCAATTATGCTTTTGAATAAATTATTATACCGAAAAATCGTCTTTGTTTAAAACAACAGCAGTTACCAGCTGCTTTACACCAAAATACAACAGGCAAAATAAACAGGCGAGCAGCATGGTTACAATCCATGTGCGATAATGGAGTATAGGGTTTGTGAAACGTACCGACACTTCAATTAATAATGAAACAGGATTAGCCAAAATATCCCAACTGTTCCACCGCAGGAAACGGCCAAGATAAACACCAAAAGAGCCGAGGAACAAAACCGCCACCACTAATTTATTTACATGCTTTGCCTTTACATTTTTTCTTAAGTACTGCTCCACGTAGTACAGTGAAATAAAAGCCATGATAAGACCGGTGACAGAAGAAGTAAACAACAGTATTGCATCAAACCACAGCGGTGCATTGCTATCCCCTTCACCAAGATGCATCAGGTCAGTAATAATGTACAACGCATTGGGAAAAAACAAAAGCCATGCAGCCAGTAAAAAATATTTTATCCATTTATTTTTTTGTGCAGCTGAAGAAATAACCAGGCTCAATTGAAAAGGTATCCATGCCAAAAATAAATTCCACATCAAAAAAATATACCTGAAGCTGTTTGCATACATAATACGAAGCAGCAGCATACCGCCTACAAATAATAAAAAACTAAAAATGATTTTTTCAGCAACAGATATTTTTATCATAAACCAATTTTTATATAATAAATAATTTTAGGTACGAAAATGATACAGCCTGTTACCACACTTCCAATAGCACTTACCAATACTGCGGCGGCAGCTACATCTTTAATAATTTTTATCAACGGATGATATTCTGTTGAAATAAGATTGCACATATTCTCAATAGCAGTGTTGATTAACTCCATTGATAATACCAACATACTGCAGCCGGCAACAAACAGCCACTCTGTGGCGCTGATGTGCAAAGCCACCCCCAAAGCAAACACCAGCACCAACGCCAGCACATGCACCCTGAAGTTTGCTTCTTTACGAAACGCATGACCGATGCCACCGGCTGCATGTATGAAAGTATTTTTATGTTTCAAAGGTTTCAGCTTGTTTTTTCTGCAACCCACTTCCACCAAAAAGCAGTACAGGTGCCATATACAAAAATTTGATACAATTCGTCGCTTACAGAATGTGCACTCCTGTCTGCTGCTATCACCACCGGCACCATAAAAATGATTGCCAGTAATGTAATGATGTATCCTGCCGGATGAATGGGAAAATATGTTATCCCAAATTTTCTGAACCATAGCTGTTTCATAACTGTGTGTTTTTGTTTTGTATTTTTCGTTGTAAATCAAATACAGGTTCATGAAGTATTTCAAACCACTTCCAATGTTCTATTGAATTGCTTCTCCTTCCTTTTTTATATGCTTCAATAAAAATTTACCAATGCTCCGGTATGGTTACAAAACCAAACACGACTGTGATAAACACAGGAAAAGAAATATGTCCGTTGCCCAGCATAAAACATTGCAGGCATACTTCGCCTCTATCAGTGGTGTCATAATCCAAAAGAATATGTTTGATATCATGTTTGGCATAATAAGAAAGCAACTGAAGATTGTTTGTATCAAGCATTTTGATAAGTTCTCTTCCCAATGTGCCATTGG
>JAYVLZ010000066.1:0-6933 GCA_043759175.1 Chitinophagaceae bacterium
TGGCGGGTTTATCCACCACCTCAAAATATTAATTTAGACATCCAGCCTATTTATATTTTAAAACATCTATACCACAAAGGGGCTCCTGATCATTCTCTAATTAGTTTAACAAACAATTCCGCACCTTTTCTTGGCGCAATGGAATTATAACATTCCTCCATTATTGCAATATTAAATTGCTGCTGAAACAATTCCCGGTATTCATTCTCGTCTCCTCCAAATGGCGGACCGCCTTGAAAAGAATGGTTGAATAATAAACCAACCAGCTTACCTCCGGGCTTCAGTAAATGGTACATTTTATCTGCATATGCTTTTCTTAACGATGGATCTAATGCACAGAAAAAAGTTTGTTCAATAATGAGATCATACTGCCCCTGCAGCTCAAAAAAATCGGCACAGATAATTTTTAATCCGGATGATAAAAAAGGTTGTAGTTTTTCTTCCAGGTTCCTGCAAAGAACAGTTGAGATATCTATCAATGTAATATTTGAAAAATCCTTTTGTAAGAGATATTCCGCTTCGTAACCATTGCCGCAACCGGGAATAAGGATGGCAACATTTTTATCTGTTAACTGATCAAAGTATGCTTTTAACGGAGTGGTGATAGTTCCTGTATCCCATGCAGCATCATTGTTGCTGTAGCGGCCACTCCAGTATATCTCATCCAGCGGCATCAGAGTTGATGTTTAATGTTTTTAGATACATTCTCTACCGTCCATTCAATTTTTTTTTCAAATGGATGCTTACGCACATTGCAATCGTCTTTTATACATATTGCACAGCTAAAATCAAGACAGCCATCTGTGTGTACAAATAGTTCCATTGATTCTCCAAAGTCTTTTTTTACCAATGCAGACAAAGCGTCTATTTCAGCGTGTGCTTCATGTATATTCAGGTACCAGGGTACGGTAAGGTGACAATCTAAATGCAATGTGGCTCCATATTTTATGATACGCAGGTTGTGCATGTCTATCCAGTTGGGTCTCCTGTTTGCATTAAGTGATTCAACTAATTTAGTAATGATAACTTCATCCGTCTCATCCATAATACCGGCGATGGATGTACGCACAATTCTATAGCCGGTAAACATAATAATGAAAGCAAAGAGAATGGCAACGGCACTGTCTATCCACCATATTTTTGTAAAGTAGATTAATGCAAGCCCTGCAATAATTCCAATGGTGGAATAGGTATCTGATTGTAAATGTTTGCCACTGGATATTAATGCCAGCGAATTATTCTTTTTGCCTGTATTTACACAAATGGCTCCGGCAATATAATTGATGATGGCTGTAGCGGCCACTATTAAAATACCAAAATCCAGTTGTTTGATATCATGCGGATGGATGAGGTTGCTGATGGCTTCATAAATAATCACAAAGCCGGCCACAGTAATCAATGTGCCTTCTACCGCTGCTGAAATAAATTCTGCCTTACCATGTCCGTATGGATGATCCTGGTCTTTTGGTTTGGCACTTACATACAGGCTGTACACGCCAATCAATCCGGCAATTACATTTACGGTACTTTCCAGTGCGTCTGTTAAGATGGCCACAGAACCAGTGAGATACCAGGCAACTACTTTTGCCAAAAAAAGAATAATACCAATACCAGTAATAATTTTTTGGAGTCGGAGGTTTTGTTTGGCTGTTTGCAATGATAATCTTTGAGGCCGTAAATATAAATGCAATTTTTAATGAAACACTGGTTGTTTTTCCACGCAGAGGGGCAGAGCGGCAGAGAAAAAGAAGCCAGATTGATTGGTCTTTTATTATGCACTGGCAATTCGTACATTTGCAACCGATTTGAAAGTTTGAAAGTTTGAAAGTTTGAGGTTTGAGGTTTGAAGTTTGATTAAGTGATTATTTAAAAAGCTGCAAATTGGTATTCAGTACAAGTGAGTGACACAACGATGATCCCACGAAGTATAAATGCCTGTTACATAAAAACAAAAAATATTTCCGTAGTATGCGGAGTAAGGGCATGGAACTGAGCAAAAATTATATACCCACAGATGTAGAAGCAAGATGGTACCAGCACTGGCTGGATAAAGGATATTTTAACAGTACGCCTGACGAACGGGAGCCTTATACCATTGTTATCCCTCCACCCAATGTTACGGGTGTATTGCACATGGGCCATTGCCTTAATAATACCATACAGGATATCCTGATCCGCCGTGCAAGAATGCAGTGGAAGAATGCCTGCTGGGTTCCGGGAACAGATCATGCATCTATTGCTACAGAAGCAAAAGTAGTGGGCATGCTGAGGGAAAGAGGTATTGCCAAGTCTTCTTTAACAAGAGAAGAATTTTTGGGCTATGCATGGGAATGGAAAGAAAAATACGGCGGCATTATTTTACAGCAGTTGAAAAAATTAGGCTGCAGTTTAGACTGGAACAGGACGTCATTTACCATGGACGATGATTACTATAAAAGTGTGATTAAAGTTTTTATTGACCTTTATAATAAAGGTGCTATCTACCGTGGCAAGCGGATGATCAACTGGGATACCAAAGCCAAGACTGCATTGAGTGATGAAGAAGTGATAAGAAAAGAAACGAAGCAAAAATTATATTATATCCGTTATCAAATTGCAGACTCTCCGCAAAGCCCCCCGGCACCTGTCCCGATACAATCGGGAGGGGATGGGGGCGGCATTACTATTGCTACTGTGCGTCCTGAAACCATTATGGGTGACACTGCTATTTGCGTAAATCCAAATGATGACCGTTACAAACACCTGCATGGAAAATTTGCATTGGTACCGTTGATCAATAGACGCATTCCAATAATTACGGATGACTATGTTACGATGGAGTTTGGTACAGGGGCTTTGAAGGTAACACCTGCTCATGATATGAATGATAACCAGCTTGGCCAAAAACACGGACTGGAGGTAGTAGATATTTTAAATGAAGATGGCACGCTGGGTGCAGCTGCACAAATTTTTATTGGTGAAGACAGGTTTGCCGCAAGGAAAAAAATTGTGATGGAACTGGAAGCAAATGGATACCTGGAAAAAACAGAAGATTATATGAGTGAAGTTGGTTACAGTGAAAGAACAGATACAGTTGTAGAGCCAAGACTGAGCCTGCAATGGTGGGTAAGCATGAAAAAGCTGAGTGAACCTGCATTGAAAGCAGTGATGAACGATGATATTAAATTTCACCCTGTTAAATTTAAAAATACTTACCGTCACTGGATGGAGAACATCAAAGACTGGTGCATTAGCCGACAGCTTTGGTGGGGGCATAGAATACCGGCATGGTATGATGAAGAAGGAAGATTTGTAGTGGCAGAAAATGAAGAGAAGGCGAAGGAAATATTCAATATTCAATATTCAATACCCAATGCTCAGTTAAAGCAGGATGAAGATTGTCTTGATACCTGGTTCAGCAGCTGGCTTTGGCCTTTTGAAGTATTTAAAGGTTTTAGCAATCCAGGTAATGCGGAAGTGAAATATTATTATCCTACCAACACTTTGGTTACTGCACCGGAAATTATTTTCTTTTGGGTGGCAAGGATGATTATGGCTGGAGAAGAGTACATGAATGAAAAGCCATTTAATGATGTTTATTTTACTGGTATTGTAAGAGATAAACTTGGGAGAAAAATGAGTAAGAGCCTTGGGAACTCACCTGATTTACTTGCATTAATTGATACCTATGGTGCCGATGCGGTAAGGTTTGGTATCATGGTCTCTTCACCTGCCGGTAATGATTTGATGTTTGATGAAAGTGCTTTGGAACAGGGAAGGAATTTTAATAATAAATTGTGGAATGCGTTGAAGCTGGTAAAGATGTGGGAAGGGAGACAAGCTACGAGCTTTGAGCCACGAGCTACGAGCAGTACAGAAGCTCACAGCTCAAAGCTCACAACTCAAAGCTTTGCTTTGTCCTGGTTTGAAAACCGTTTGGAGCAAGTAAAAATTGAAGTGGATGCTTTGATGAAACAGTTCAGGCTGAGTGAAGCATTGAAAATAATTTATTCTTTGATATGGGATGATTTCTGCAGCTGGTATTTAGAATGGGTTAAGCCCGGATTTGAACAGTCAATTGAAGCAACTGTTTACAATAAAACGGTTAACTTCTTTGAAGAGTTAATGAAATTACTCCATCCCTTTATGCCATTTATTTCTGAGGAAATTTATCAATTGCTAAAACCACAAACTACTGATTTGTGCATTGCTCAAAATAGCATTCTTAAAACTGCTGATGCAGAAATGCTGCAAAAGGGTGAACTATTGAAACAGGTAATCTCTGCCTTAAGAGACGCAAGAAATAAAAATCAGATCAAACCAAAAGACCCAATTGAACTGCACATACAAACAGACAATGCGGCTGCCTATTCAGAGATTGAAAAAATAATATCCAAACAGGTAAATGCAGCTTCTATCGGTTTTACCAATTCCCCAATTGTCAATACTATTTTAGTAGCTGTGGAGAAAGATAAATTTTATATTGAATCTGAAAAACAATTAGACAGCGAAACACTAAAAACTGATTTGTTAAAAGATTTGGAACACCAGCAAAATTTCCTGCAATCCGTAATAAAAAAACTTGGTAACGAACGCTTTGTTCAAAATGCTAAACCCGAAGTAATAGCGCTGGAGGAAAAGAAAAAGGCAGATGCAGAAGCAAGGATTAAGACCATTGAGGAGAGCCTGGCATCGCTGAATTAACAGGCTCTTTCCAGCTAATATTCTAACCCCTTACGATAGTGTTAGAAATTCTTTAATAGCCACGATTTTAAACCCGTGGTTATTAATATTTAAGTGCTTTGCAGTTGAGGAAACCTTTAACGTAATCACATTGCCATGGCTTTGAGCCTTGATAATTAGAGCGCTGTATAGTTTAACAGTTTGGTTCATTCGGAGAAAGGCGTTTCATACTATTTATGGCGTAATTTCGTTGTACCTTAAAGATTAAACGATGGCACTTCGATACACAAGATTTTTAATGGCATTTCTATTAGCGGCAATGGTTTCTTTTACTGGCATTGCCCAAACGTCAAAAAAGCCGGTTAGTACTTTTGCAAAATTTAAACCTCCTGTAGTGAAAAGCTACCTCGGTAAATATACCGGCACTGCAAGCTGTGGGCCTGAAGAAGGGAAACTGATCATCCTGCAACCCCTGAGAATTGCTGATGATAAGAATAGCAGTTTTAAAATTTCATCCTACCAGTTTGCATACAAAAGACTGGGAGTAACCGAAGATGAAACCACGGGTGCTGTAACACCTGCGAAAGATATGGTAGCACAGCGTTTTACTGAAACACCCCTGCCTGAAATCTGGAAAACTAATATTACCGAACAACTCCATAAAGGTGAAGAATTGTATTTTTTTGATATTATTGTGTATGATAAACAGGGGCGGCTATTTTTTGCCCCTGAATTAAAGATCACTATACAATAAAATCTGTTGATGATTGAAGTAAAAAAGGCGGATACAACATCCATAAACGTTATTCAAAACTTAGCCAACATCATCTGGCCTGCCACTTACAGCGATATACTCACTCCGCAACAGCTTGATTATATGATGGAGCTGATCTTTAGTAAACCATCCCTTCAAAAACAAATAGAAAAAGGCCACCAGTTTATTATTGCTTATGATGGTGAACAAGCAGTGGCATTTGCTTCTTATTCAGCAAAAGAAAACAATCCTGCTGTTTTTAAACTCCACAAAATTTATATCTTGCCCAACCAGCAGGGTAAAGGTATTGGCAAAATCCTTCTCAATTATATTGCAAACGAGATTCACCCTGCCACTGTTTTACAGCTCAATGTAAACAGGCACAACAAGGCATTATACTTTTACGAAAAATCAGGATTTAAAATTATTGGTGAAGAAGATATTGACATCGGCAATGATTTTTACATGAATGATTATGTTATGGAATTGAAATTGTAATTGCCGTTTATTGACGGTATTAAAACACTTACGCAATCCACAGTTCCCCCAGCACATATACACAATAGTCAGTTTTCAAAGTTTGTTTAGTATTCCAAATTATTATGCGATGAAAACACTCCATGCTGTTATTATTTTGTCATTTTACATTTCCTGTTTCTTATTCCCAAAGCGTTGGCATTGGCCCAATACTTCACATGCATCTGCGCAACCGGACACAGGCAGTACCAGTAAAGATTTGCTTATTCCAGGAAATACGCCATCGATCAATATTACCCAAAAGGGTAACCTCTTTTTGTGTAACCAATTTCAACTTTACAGTTTCAAATAGGGGTTGCCTTTACTTTAAATTTTTTGTACATTACCAATAAAAAACTTATACCAAAAGAATCTCAAAAATTTTATCGGGCATAACAAGGTGCCAGCAACAGGCAATGTGAAAAGTAAAATAAACCTGGTACTCAAAAAGCAGTGTATGAAATTCCCTGTAATATTTATTTTATTGATTGTTATTTCCACCGGTTACGCCACTTCACAAAATATTGATTCTATTTTATCACAGCTTAAAAATGATCAGGAGAAAGCGGATACCCTATTCTCCCTGTCCAAAAAATATTTCAGAAAAACAAGGTTCGACAGCGCTGAATATGTGTTAAAGAAGGGAATGGTGTTTGCTGAAAAAACCGGCAATGATGAACTGATTGCCAGGTATATGATTGAACAGGGATATATTCTTTTTTTTAGGGAAGATTTTAAAGAAGGCCTGGGCATGTTAAAAAAATCATACCCTTACCTGGCAAAAACTTCTGCTGATGATCTTCATAAAAAATATTTACTCTGGTCTGGGCGCTTTTACGAAAGCCTTAATCACAACGACTCAGCCCTGTATTATTATCATGAATGTGAAGCACTGAATAACCGGGTGCATTTATAATTGTCGGGGATTTAGTTAAGCTGCATTTTTAATCAACGCCACTACTTTATCCCATTGTTTATTCATGGATAGTACCCTTAGGTTT
>JAYVLZ010000067.1:0-6190 GCA_043759175.1 Chitinophagaceae bacterium
CCGCATGATGTAACGCTGCCGTATACCCGAATGCTTGCCGGTTCTTTTGATTATGAGCCGGTGGTCTTTAACAATGCCACACAAAAAGGCTTTCGCACAATGGAGGGAATGGTAATGACTCAGGGAACCAGGAGCCATCAAATTGCGATGTATATTGTGTATGACAACCCCATGCAGATATTTGCCGGCAATCCTTCACAGGCATGGATGGAACCAAAGTTTACAGAATTAATGGGCAGCTTGCCAACAACATGGGATGAAACAAAAATAATTGATGGAAAAGTGGGAGCGTATATTGTGACTGCAAGACAAAAAGATGATAACTGGTTTATTGGTGCCATGACAGATTGGTCTGAAAGAGACATTGATATTAAATTTGATTTTATTGCTGAGGGCAATTACAAGGCAACCATTTGTAAAGATGGTGTGAATGCGGAAAGGTATGCCGGAGATTATATTTTAACTGAATCAACAGTAAAAAAGAATGATACAATAAAATTTCATCTTGCGCCAGGCGGTGGCTTTTTTATACGGCTTAAAAAACTGTAGTATCAACTGAATAATTATGATAATTTCTAAAAGCCATATTAATGAAGTTGAAGTTATTACTTGTGAGAACGGTCATATCAAATTTGAAATTGCTCCAGCCGCTGGAGGAAAAATAATCAGCATTTTTAATAAGAAACTGGGAAAAGAATTTTTGTGGAGGAATGAAAGCCTGTTGCTTGAAACGCTTGAAACGGGTGCAGATTATGACAGTAATTTTTATGGTGGTATTGATGAACTGCTTCCCAATGATATCCCTGAAAATATTGATGGGGTTGATTATCCCGATCATGGAGAATTATGGACAACCCGTTTAGATTATGAATTGAATGAAGACAGCATTGCTGTATTTGGTAAATTAAAATTGAGTGGACTGTATTATAAAAAAACAGTTCACTTCAATGCAAACAAACCAATGATTCACCTGGAATATAAAATAAAAAACGAGTCTGGTGGTCAAAGAAACTTTTTGTGGAAATTACATGCAGCACTGGCCATTGAGGAGGGAGATCAACTAATTACTACTGCTAAAAAAGGGAAAGTTGTTGATCCGGACTATTCAAGATTTAATAACTTAAATGAATTTGATTGGCCTGTGATAGAGAATACCAATGCTTCAACAGTTCCTGCAAAAAATAACAGTGTTGACTTTTTTTATTTGTATGATATTGAGCAATCAGGAATGGAATTCTTAAGTGGTAAAGGCAAACATTTGTTTAGTTACCGCTATGATAAAAATGTATTTCCTTATCAATGGTATTTTGCTTCTTACGGTGGTTTGCTGGATCACTACACAGCAATAATAGAACCCTGCAGCAGCATGCCAATGAGTATCAACGATGCAAAGAATTTGAACCAGTGTTCCATATTGGCACCTAACGAAGAAATCAATACCGTGGTAAATATTTATGCCGGAGAAAATAATTTATAATGATGAACAGAAGAAAGGCAATCATAACAGGCGCTGCTTCGGGCATTGGAAAAGCCACCGCAATAAGATTTGCAAATGAAGGATTTGATGTTTGTGTGAATGATATCCAGGAGGATAAATTAGCTGCTTTAATTAAGGAGCTTCCCGGGGGCAATCATTTGTTGCTGCATGGCAGTTATGCAGATGCGGCAACAATAATGGGAGGAGAGAAATTAATACAGCAACATTGGGGTTCAGTGGATGTATTGGTGAATTGTGCAGGCATATTTGAAAAAACAGATCCGATTGAAATGGAGATCAGTCAGTGGCGGATGATTTTTGACCGCATGCTTACGGGCAGTCTATTGATGACCAAACTGGCAACAAAGTTTATGCATGATGCCGGAAGGATTATTCATATCACTTCCATCCATGGAACAAGAGCTGAAAAATATGCCAGCAGTTATTCTATGGCAAAGGCGGCCATCAACCAGTTTTGCAGATCAATGGCTTTGGAACTTGCCGATAGCAATATTTTAGTGAATGCAATTGCTCCTGGTTTTGTAGATACCGCCATGTCAATTGTTGACGGACAAAATGAACTGGATACGCAATGGTTTAAGGATAATTATGTGAACAATCAACATTTACCATTAAGACGTGCGGCTAATCCCGGTGAGATTGCCGGCGTTGCATTTTTTCTTGCAGGTAAAGATGCTTCTTATATAACGGGGCAGGTAATTGTTGTTGATGGGGGGCTTACCATTACATTTTAATTGTTATGAAAATTGAATCACATTTTAAGTATTGATTTTATAATAATTTTTTTAATGAAAATTGAATCAGTTGATTTTTTTTATCTCTCCATGCCGGAAGTATTGAACATTGGCGATGGCAGCCAGGATGCTTTATTGGTAAGAATAAGAGCAGGTGGTTTGGAAGGTTGGGGAGAGTGTGAAGCTTCACCGCTTACAAGCATTGCAAGCTATGTGTGTCCCATGAGTCACAGCGCATGTAAGCCATTAAAATATTCATTGGAAGGGAGAAATATCAACAGCGCTGAAGACATTAAAAGTATATCAGTTGCTGTTCATGAAAATTCATTTGACCTGTTGCAGGCAGACCATACGCTTTCAG
Organism: Chitinophagaceae bacterium; assembly: GCA_043759175.1. Lineage (GTDB taxonomy): Bacteria > Bacteroidota > Bacteroidia > Chitinophagales > Chitinophagaceae > Ferruginibacter. Next base: position 2,594 of record JAYVLZ010000067.1, read on the forward strand.
GAATTGATATTGCATTATGGGACCTGTTAGGAAAAAAATTGAATGAACCGGTTTATAAACTATTGGGATATAATAGAGCTTATCCAAAATTACCCTATGCATCACAGTTATTTGGTGATTCAGCGGAAGATACTTTTGAAAAAGCAAAACGAACAAATGCAGCAGGTTTTAAAGCAGTGAAATTTGGATGGGGCCCATTTGGCAAAAGTTCTTTGGAAAATGATAAGGCTCAATTAACAGCTGCCCGTGAAGGAGTGGGACCAGGCACACATTTAATGATAGATGCCGGTACCGCCTGGAATAATGATGTTTCAGGAGCAGAGGAGCGGTTAACCCATTTGGACAAAATAAATGCGTATTGGCTGGAAGAACCATTCAGCAATATGGAACTGGATTCATATAAGGCATTGTCAGCATCAGTGCCGAAGATTCCATTAGCTGGTGGCGAAGGTTGTAATAATTTTATACAGGCAAAACTGATGATGCAATATGCCGGGCTTAAATTTATTCAAATAGATGCAGGCAGGATAGGAGGTATTTCTATAGCAAAGCAAGTGGCAAACCTGGCTCAGCAAAGCAACATTACTTATGTCAATCATACCTTCACTTCTCATTTGGCATTGAGTGCTTCTTTACAATCTTTTGCGGGTATTGAAAAGGATATTATCAGTGAATACCCGGTTGAATTGAAATCACTGGCGCAGGAAATTTCACTGGAAAAAATTCTTCCTGATGAGAATGGCTATATACATGTTCCTGAACAACCGGGCCTGGGAATTTCTATAGATACACAGGCTTTAAAAAAATATTTGGTGGATGTTGAAATAAAAGTAAACGGAAAAGATATTTATTATACTCCTGAACTGTGAAACTATTAGCAGCAGTGAAAATCATTTCAATATTTATGTTATCGTTTGTAAATAAACACACATGAAAAAAAAGTTCAGCAATAAAGTAGCCATTGTTACAGGTGGTGCAGGTGGTATTGGAAAAGCCGTGGCACACAGGCTTGGAAATGAGGGCGCAACAGTGGCGCTGTTTGATTTTAATAAACCGCTGTTGAAAAAAACGGTTGATGAATTTAAAAAGAGTGGTATCAAAGCAAAAGGTTTCCTGTTAGATATCAGTAACGAAGCACAGGTGTCAAAAGCAGTTTCACTGGTGGAAAAAGAATGGGGAAAAATTGACATACTGGTAAACTCTGCAGGGATAGTTGGTCCAACAAGTACAAAAATTATTGACTATTCAACTGATGAATTTGACAGGCTTTATGAAGTAAACCTGAAAGGTACTTTCCTTATTACAAAATACACTTTAATGAAAATGGCAAAAGTTGGCAAGGGGCGTTTATTATTGATCTCCTCTATTTCTGGCAAAGAAGGAAATCCGGGAATGGTGGGCTACTCTGCTACCAAAGCCGGAGTGATCGGGTTGGTTAAAGGTGTGGCAAAAGAATTTGCCGATACTTATATTACAGTAAATGGATTGGCGCCTGCAGTAATAAAAACACCTATGAATGAAAATACTTCTGCCGAACAATTAGCCTATATGACAGCAAAAATTCCTATGAAACGCCTTGGTACAGCGGAAGAAGTAGCCGCTATGTGTTGTTTTATTGTTTCTGATGAAAATAGTTTTTCTACCGGCTTTATTTACGATATATCCGGGGGACGGGCAACCTATTAATAAGGATAACAAAAGACATCAATTACATTTATCGCTTTTACAAAACAGTAATTTCTATTGAAAGAGCAATACTGGAAAATAAAATAACAATCAGATGAAGCATCAATGGAAACCGTTATTATTAGTAGCTTATGTGTTCCTGTTTGTAGGTGCTATTATTTGCATGAATGATATTTTGCTTCCGTCTCTTAAAAGTTTTTTTCATCTTTCTTACACCCAGGCCACCAGGATACAGCAATCTTTTTACTTAGTGTATTTGGTTTTCCCAATCCCGATTGCGTATTATATTTCTAAGGTTGGTTATAAAATTGGTTTAATAACCGCATTGGGTATTTGCACTGTTGGGTGCAGTATTTTTATACCTGCATATTTTACTTCTTCTTATATATTGGTACTGGTGGCTTTGTTTGTTGTTTCTATTGGCGTTACACTTATCAATGTAGCTGCAAACCCATTGGCAACCATGCTGGGCACGCCGGATGGGGCACATGCCCGTATTAATTTTGTACAGGTGTTTTCAAGGATCGGGTATTCATTAACACCCATTTTAGGCACCCGTTTAATTTATGGGGCTGATAAAAATATTTCGTTTTACAAACCTTATATGAGTTTGGGCATAGGAACATTTCTGCTTGCAATTTTTATTTTATTTTCTGTGTTGCCCGCTTTTAAGCCATCAGTTGAAAAAGGGTTTTCTTTTTTCTCTATTTTAAAAGAATCAAAAAAATATCCACAGCTTTTCTGGGGAGCCATCATTATGTTTTTTTATGTGGGTGCTGAAGCATGTACCGCAGGATTTTTTATTAACTACCTGCAGGATAAATCCATTGCAGGGTTCAGCGCTGACAGAGCTGCCAGTTTTCTCACTTACTATTATGTTATTGCAACCATTGTGGGTTTTGTAAGTATCTACTTTTTTAAATTTATGTCCGCAGGAAGACTGGTGGTTATTTTTGCATCTGGTATGGTTGTTTTGTTGCTATTGGTTGCACTTACCAAATCTTCCTGGAACCCATATTATATGGCGGGGCTGGGTATTTTTATTTCTATATTATTTCCAACATTATTTAGTTTGGGTATTGAAAAAATTGGTGACTTTACAGAAAAGGGTTCAGCGTTAATGAATATTGCCATTGTGGGAGGCGCTGTTTTTCCACCCCTGCAGGGAATGATTGCAGATACAATGGGTCTGCAGATTTCTTACTTAGTGCCCTGCTGTTGTTTTATTATGATTGTAATCTATGGATTGTTTTGTGCAAGACTGCACCGTAAGTCTTTGACTGTTCAAAATGTTGCAGAATAATTCCTGCAGGTTTTTAATTCAAATTGTAGCGTACTGTATTTTTAATACCACTTAATTCAACTATTCTATTCACTGTCTTCAAAACTTTATTATTAACCTCCACTGAACCCGTTTTTGAATCAGTTACAAAATGTATTTTCCATCCGGGCTCCGATGATAGTATGCTGCAGATAATGGCATTTTTTTTCTTTTTAAAATGAACAGAAATTTTTGTGTTTCCAACAAGCAGGTTTTTTAATGAAGCTTCATTCCATACTGAAGGCATTTGCAGGTGAATGGTAATTTCTTTTTTATAAGCATCAGGAGTTACGCCAAAAAAATATTGAATCAGTGGAATATTCAAACAGGATATATTCCATGCCTGTACAAACATTCCATAATCAGGAGATACTTCATAAGTAGTTCCTGGTGTGGCATAACTAAATGTGTTCAGCATCTTATGCATATACATCAATGCTGTGTCTGGCATTCCGTAACGTGCCGAAGCCTGTATTAGACCTGCAGTAGCCGCAGGCATTACTGCCCTGTTATAAGTAAAAGTGCTGTCTTTTTTAAAAGGTCTTTCATCAATGGTCACATCATCGGGTCTTTCTATTCCTGTAATATAA
>JAYVLZ010000068.1:0-15054 GCA_043759175.1 Chitinophagaceae bacterium
TTCCGGCATACCATATTTTTTTGATCGTCTTGTTTTGATCTCTATAAAATGAAGGATGTTATTCTTAGTTGCAATTATATCCACTTCCCAGCGGGAATAGCGCCAGTTGATTTCTAAAATAATATAGCCCTCTTTCAACAGGTAAGCATTGCCCAATTGTTCCCCTTTTTTACCTGTGTGCATATGTTTAGCCATGATGAAATGGTTGTTGAAGCATTGTCTATATAAGGAGAAAAGCCATTAAAAAGTTGGAACAGATTTTTAATTACTTATTTTTGCCCCATAAATTTAATTAAATGAAGATAGATAAATCAATTGCAGGAAGTTTTGTTTTGCTGGTGCTAATGGCTTCTTTGTACAGGATAATGCCAGGAAGACCACTGGGTTTTACTCCTCAAATAGCAATGGCACTGTTTAGTGGAAGTGTTATTGCAAACAAGAAATTCTCTTTTTTGATGCCGCTGGCTTCTATGCTGGTATCAGATGTTATTTATGAAGTATTATTTCAGTTTAAGCTAACACCAATACAGGGATTTTATGAAGGACAGTGGGTGAACTATCTTTTATTTATAGCAATTACCGTAATTGGTTTTGGTATCAATAAAAATAAATGGGCTCATATTTTTGCAGGTTCTTTAGTGGGAGTATTGTTTTTCTTTTTTGCATCCAATTTTGCAGTTTGGATAGGAGGGGGATTAGGATTAAATAACCTGCCCTATCCTAAAACCATTGAAGGTTTGGATAGTTGTATGACAGCGGGCCTGCCATTTTTAAAAGGCAGCTTATATGCAACATTAATTTTTAGCGGAATCTTTTTCGGTAGTTATTACCTGTTGAATAAATATTTATCTGCAAAACCTGAAAGGGCATAACTTGTTCCCAAAACTAACTTCTTAAAAAGGCTACTCTCAAAGTGGTCTTTTTTTTATATTAAGGCTTTCTCAAAAGAGTATTCCCACTCAGAGGAGCAAAGTACACAGAGGTTTAAAACCAATACTCTTATTCTCTGCTATAAGATTATTCCCACGCAGAGGAGCAGAGTACACAAAGGTTTAAAACCAATACTCTTATTCTCTGCTATAAGATTATTCCCACGCACAGGAGCAGAGTACACAGAGGTTGAAAACCAATACTCTTATTCTCTGCGATCTCTTTAACTCAGCGTGCAAAAAATTCTTTTGACCCTCTTTTTTATACTCCATTTTCATATCCTTCATCCACCAGCCAGTCTTTGCTGTCTGCAGCAGCAGTGGCCAGTTCATCGCAGCGGTTGTTGTAAGGGTTTGTTGAATGCCCTTTTACCCAAACAAACCTGATGGAAAATTTTTGAGCTATTTTATAATATGCTTTCCATAAGTCCGCATTTTTTTTGCCACCTTTAAAATCTGTTTTTATCCAGTTTTTTAGCCAACCTTCTTCTACTGCGTTCACTATATACTGGCTGTCTGAATAAATAGTTACCGGCAGGGTATTTTTTTTTATTGCTTTCAGGCCTTCTATCACCGCCATTAATTCCATCCGGTTATTGGTAGTGAGGCGAAAGCCCTGTGATAATTCTTTCCGGTGATTGCCCCATATTAAAATCGCCCCATAACCACCAGGGCCAGGATTACCCCTGGAAGACCCATCTGTGTATATTAAAATATGTTCCATTACTGATATTTCACCCTTATTATTTCTTTACAAAAAGGGTTCAGGTATAAATCATCTATTCCGATGAATTCAAATTTTTTAAAGAAAACAGTATTGTTTTTGTAGCCCATGATTTTGGGTTTAAAGTTTTCAATAAATGACGAAGGCAAAATTATTTTCTTACCTGTTGCCTGCTTCAGTGCTTTGTAGATCATTTCAGAGCAATATAAACTGTCATCAGTCTTCAAATTAAATGTTGCATCAAATGGAATTTTTAAATCATAATCCTTTTTCAAAATAGCATGCATTTTCTCTGCTTCCAGTGCAGATAATTGATATTGAAAAATTCCAAATCCTGTTTTTTGTAATGGGTTTACAAATGAGTCAAAAGGATCTTTCCTGCAGGCACCTTCCGGATTTTCTGAACCACCCATGCAATGATAAACTACGTATCCGCTATCTTCTTTAAAAACAATACCACTATGTGAATATACCCGTTCCCTTCTTGAAAAATTTTGCATTATCATGCTCTCAAAATCATTATCACTTCGTGTGATCAGTTGACCATCGTGCAATAATTTTTTTGAGTTTGCAATAGCAGTATAAGTAATTTGGCTGATGATGGCGGTACTGTCTGGTGTTATGGGTTCAGCTGCAATTGCTTTTTTTTGTTTGCAGGAAATCATGAATACTGAAAAGAAAAATAAATACACCAGGAAGTGAAACAATAAAATGTAGGATCTATTTTTTTTCATTTGTAAAACTAAGAATTCGATATGCAATAAGAAGCAAAAAAGACTACCTGTAACGGCCTGGGATTGGCGAAAGGCTGGCTTTACAAGTTCAAGCCCGGAGCCGAAGCTGAATAGAATAACTGATGATGAAGTTAAGAACAAAAGCCCAATAGAATTATGTCAAGCTGTGGCATAACTAATAGCGATAAAAAGATGAGAATATATTCGTCAGCCAGCCTTTTACCAAACCCAATGGTGTATACTTATGCGACTTCAAGCATTAGGCCTTCTAAAATTTTAGCAGGAACTCGTTTTATTTTAAGTCTCTTTTCTATTATTTTGATATACTCGTCTGATATGTCTGAAAGAATACATTTTCTATGTTGTGCCCTGCAAGCTGCACCAGTTGTTCCGCCACCCGCCATTGGGTCATAGATTAGGTCATTCTTTTTTGACGACATAAGAACTAATTTTTCATAAATCTTTTCTGGTTTTGGCGATGGATGTCCCAACTGTTCTTTTTTACCAACAAAGCCAACTATCAAAGCTTCTTCAATAACAGATGTCGGCCCTGGAATAAATCTCATATTGCTTTCTTCAAAGCGAATTTGTTGTTGCGGATTAAAAAAATTTTCAGGATACATTTTTGCATCTTTAGATGCATAATGTAAACAGGCTTGTTGACTTGAACGCCAACCACGAATGACAGAAGGATTATTTTTATAATACCAAGTCAGCCAACAAACAAATTCTAATGGTGCAGGAATTTTATTAATGAATTGAGCAGCTATTTCTGGAAAACCCCAAAGAAAAAAGTGTTTTGTATTATCGCTAATGTTAGAAATAATTTCCAACATATATTCAACATAATCCTCTCTAACTCCCCCTGTACCTCTGTTATACCAAGGGTCAAGCATTGTCATTTGAGGAATATAACCAAGCTGCGTAATTAAACGCATACTTTCTTTCGCTTCCATAGGTGGAAGAACAACAACTCCATCTTTTTCCAGAAGGTTGTCAATATAAGTTTTGGTGTCAGTTCCGTTCTTTTTCATTTACTAACAAATTTAGTGATTATTCCTTTCTCATCCATGATGTAGCCAAAATAATCTAAAAGAAATTTAAAGACTATTTCTTTTTCAATAGTCGTGGCAGATTGCATGATAGCATAAACATTCATTTTGCCAGTTGAACTGTCCCAATAATTCTTTTTCATTACTTGATGTCTGCCACATAAGGCTTGCCATTGTTTGGGATTTGTTGGGTCAGATTCAGGATTAATTGAATGAGGTTTTTTATGGTCGGGGGTAAGTTTTACTTTTCCGCCCCCAATTGGATCTATTTCATTTTCTTTTAGTTCGCAAGATTTCCCATCCTCTTTCCATTCACAACAATGTTTTGCTTTATCTAAAATTTTTGTCCATGTTTCTTTGGTTGGCCTAACTCGTTTAGCAGCTTGAGATCTTTTGTCTGAGGAAGTCATTAGATATTCTTCTACACGGAGCCAACCTCTGTTACGCCACGAAAGAATTGTATATCCATCATCAGTTCGCAATTCTGAAAGCCGTTGATGCCAGTTCTCTGGTTGTTTGCCAGTAATTGGATCTGTCGCAACTTGAAGAATTTGTTCTCTTGAAATTATTTTTCCAATGTTATCAAGAAATAAGGCTTCAATTCTCTGTTTGATTGAAGCATGTTTGTACTTCTTTTTTACTTTCCCATAAACCTTTTCATTATGGTCAGTTTCTTTTGCTTTTTTAGCCATATAGTGATAAAGTAATTTCGATAAAGATAAGATGTCGGTATGATACTTGAACAATTAAGGTGTGTCTGATAGCACAGCATATAACACAGCCGTTTGTTGTAAAATTACCCGTCTTACATAGAAGTAAATTTGAATTTATCAATACCCACGCCTAAACCATTCGGCCCCTGCGGACCACCATCAGGCACATAATACCTAAATGCAATTCTTGATTTTTTAGAAATAGTAAATCCGGAGACAGTGGCTGTATATTTTGTCCATACGCCGGGATAAGATCCATCGCCTTCTAACAAATAATCCGGATTAATGTCCACCAGTACTTTTGTGAAATGGCCCACACTGCCAGAATCTCTCCCCACATCTGATGAACCGTCAGCTTCATTCAACCTTACTTCCAGCCTGTCTGCACCAATGGCCGGGTTATCATATGTTCTTGTATAAAAACTGATCTCATCACCATCCTTTATCATTACTTCAGGAGATATCAGCCAGTTGCTGCAGTTAGCAATATTAAAACCACATTCAGATGTTGTCATAATAAAATCACTGCCGGAAAAAGAAGGATTGTTATCACCAAAGCCCCCGGCAGACGGATAATTAAAAGGTAACGTACCTAAAGTTTTTGGAACCAATCCATGATACATAGAAACGTAAAAAAAACCCTGTGTCCACCCAATTGTGCCCAAAGGTTTTGTATTATTTCTAATCACCCATCCTTTAGCAACGGCTTTACTTACCGTATCAAATTCTTCTGTAAATGAAAAATCAGTAGAAGTTTTTACAGGCGAATCTTTTTTACCACAGGAAAATACCGTGATGATGATTGCTGCAAAAATTCCAGCCAGCAGGATAAATTTATTCTTCATATAAATAAGTTAGTTTTAAGTAAACCGTATTAATGCAGTTTATGTTTAAATGGCGTTGATTATTGACGATTCTTCATTGACGACTCAATGTCGTTTACTTAAGCCTTGTATTTTTTTGTTCAATATTGCTGAAAAAGTAAAAGTCCCGATTCAAGTGTAACATCGGGATGCCGACAGGGTCGGCAAGTGACACAACAATGTTTAATTAAAAACAAATGTTTGTACCCCAATAATTTTACCTTAAGTAAACAACATTGATTCATCATTCACAATTATTATTTCGCACTCGTATAAGTTACTTCATCTATACCAATTACACTTTTATGAATTTGATTGTACAGTGTATCCAGATCATTTGGATCAGTAGTTGATCTTACAATTGGATCCCGGTTTTGTAACAAATATCTGAATGCAAACCTGCCTTTAACAACCATCTGTAATCCTTTTACTTCTCCTTCAAATCTTGTCCATTCAGTAGGGAAGGCGTTGGCTGCGTCAGATTCAAATTCAGCATAGCCAGGGTTAATATCCAGCAATTTGATATTGAAATCGCCTGTGCTGTTTACATCGCTTCCCACATTCAGACTGTTGGTTTTGCTAATCCATAACTGTAAACGGGAAACGCCTTTACTGTAAGCATAGAAAATAATTTGATCACCATTTTTGATGGATAATTCCGGAGACGTTAACCAGCAACTTACATCATAGGGATTGCCGGGCCCTGAAAAATTAATTACATCTGCACAGGCAATACTGGTAGCTGCATAACCATTCACTGCATTTTGAGAAAAGAATGCCGGCATCCAGTAACGCTGAGGAAAAGGTGCATAGGGAAACTGAAGGGAATCCAGCGTAAACTGGGCCTGCGCCCAGCCGGGGAAATAAGTAACCAAATAATTTACAGAACCAAAGTTGGGTGTTTCTGCCACATCATACCACTTGCGGCCTATGGGTGTACTGCTGTTAACAGACCTCCATCCTTTAGCATAGGCCTCATCATAATTATCAAAACTTTCAGTAAAACTTTGGTCAGGAGTGGGTGGCGGAATAGTTAGTTTACTATCGTCCCGGCAGGATTGAAACAGTACGATTGCCACCACAGAATGCGCAACAATTTTGCGTAATTTTTTTTTTGTCATAAATATTGAATGCTGGTTGTTCCTGCTGTTTTCGGAAGCGGTGAAATTAGTCAATTTTTGACCAAAGCTGTTCAGTAAAGTTTTATTAGAAACATGAGTTATACCTGTAGTACTCCTGTTTTAAACTCATCTATTTTACTATTGTTGTTTGCTGCTGTAATGCCTTCACTAATCAGCGTTCTTGTTTCAGCCGGATCGATGATTGCATCCACCCACAACCGTGCGGCTGCATAGTAAGGCGTTGTTTGAGTATTATACCGTTGAGTAATTTCATTCAGCAATTTTGTTTCTTCTGCAGGCTCTATCACTTTGCCTTTTGCTTTTAAAGAAGCCACCTGTATCTGCAATAAGGTTTTAGCAGCCTGGTCGCCGCCCATTACTGCAATTTTTGCATTGGGCCATGCATAGATAAATCTCGGGTCGTATGCTTTTCCACACATGGCATAATTACCGGCACCATAACTGTTGCCTACAATAAATGTAATTTTTGGAACCACTGAATTGGCAACAGCATTTACCATTTTAGCGCCATCTTTTATAATGCCGCTGTGTTCACTTCTGCTGCCTACCATAAAACCAGTAACATCCTGTAAAAAAACAAGGGGTATCTTTTTTTGATTGCAGTTTAAAATAAAACGGGCAGCCTTATCGGCACTGTCATTATAGATTACACCACCCAATTGCATTTCGCCCTTTTTATTTTTTACGATCAACCGCTGATTGGCAACAATACCCACGGCCCAGCCATCTACTCTTGCATATCCACAAACAATGGTTTTGCCATAATCTTCTTTAAACTGATCAAAACTATCGGCATCCACAATGCATTCAATAATGTCCACCATATTGTAAGGTTTGGTGTTGCCCACGCTGATGATGCCATAAATATCATTGCTGTTTTTTTTAGGTTCAACACTTGCTATCCTGTCAAATCCTGCATTGGCAGATTTACCGAGTTTGCCAATTATTTTTTTTATATAATCAAGGCATTCTTTTTCATTGTCAAATTTATAATCGGCAATACCACTGATGGCGGTGTGTGTGGTTGCACCGCCAAGTGTTTCAGTATCTACGTCTTCGCCTATTGCAGCTTTCACCAAATAGGGACCGGCTAAGTAAATAGAGCCATTGCCTTCCACCATCAATGTTTCGTCACTCATGATGGGCAGGTAAGCACCACCTGCTACACAGGCGCCTAATACAGCGGCTATTTGTGTAATGCCCATCGCACTCATCTTCGCATTGTTGCGGAAGATGCGGCCGAAATGTTCTTTATCCGGAAAAATTTCATCCTGCATGGGTAAATAAACACCGGCACTATCCACCAAATAAATGATGGGTAAATGATTCTCCATTGCAATCTCCTGCATCCGCAAATTCTTTTTGCCGGTAATAGGGAACCATGCACCAGCCTTTACCGTTTGATCATTGGCAACAACAATACATTGTCTGCCGCTTACATACCCAATGCCGCTAACGGTACCGCCTGCAGGGCAACCGCCATGTTCTGCATACATTTCATATCCGGCAAAAGCACCGATTTCTGTAAATGGTTTGGAATCATCACACAGGTGTTTAATTCTTTCCCTGGCAGTGAGTTTATTTCTCTCCCGTTGTTTCTCGATTGCCTTTTTTCCACCGCCTTCATAAATATCTTCTAAGCGATGCTTCACCTGGCTGCAGGCGAGTTTCATGGCATCTTCGTTTTTGTTGAATTCTATATTGCTCATGTGGAAATAGTCTTTTATAAAGTAGAAAGTGCGTTTTCAATCGCTCTTACAAAAATAGGAGGAAGAGATGAATAAGGGAGCCAATAAAAAGGCACTATCTTCAGATCAGGGCTTGTAGCAAGAGGCATGTTAGTCTATCATATGTCAGAACTTTATTATCATTTGTTATACATTATTATTCCTTCCCAACCAATCTTCATACCCCTTCCACCCCTGCTTTTCATAAGTCTGATTTGGATTAGCAGGAATATCCTCAGGCTTTTTTCCTGAGTTGCAGAATAGTTTCCAATCTTGCTTACTTTTTAAACCCAAAAAATGAACAAATTTTCTGGCCTCACTAAATGGCATATATGTTTTTAGCTGAGAGGCAATAGAGCCAGTTCCCAACCAATCTCCAATACTTTTCCATCCACTTATTTTATAAACATTTTGTGGTGAATAAGGAATATCGTCAGGCTTTTCTCCTGATTTGCAATACTGCCTCCACTGTGACTCACTTTTTAAACCCAGAGAGTGAACAAACTTTTTGGCTTCTTCAAAGGGGATATATACTTTTAATTGAGGGGCTATAGCCCCTGTCCCCAACCAATCTCCATAACTTTTCCAACCTTGTACCTTATATACATTATGTGCTGCAGTAGGAACATCCTCTGGCTTTTTACCAGACTTGCAATACCGTCTCCACTCTTGCATACTGTTTAAACCCAAAGAATGGACAAATTTTCTTGCTTCTTCAAAGGATCTATGTATCCTTAGTCTAGGAGCAATTGTTCCTGTCCCTACCCAATCTCCATAACCCTTCCATCCTTTATTTTCATAGGTGCTATCTGGATTAGCGGGAATATCCTCAGGCTTTTTCCCTGACTTGCAATATTGTCTCCATTCTAACTGACCTTTTAAACCCAATAAGTGTGCAAATTTTCTTGCTTCAATAAAAGACCTATATATTTTCAGTCGGGGAGCTATTGATCCTGTCCCTAGCCAATCTCCAAAACCTTTCCAACCTTCGTCTTTATATGTCTTATGAGGAGAAGCAGAAATATTCTCTGGCTTCTCACCTGACTTGCAATATCGTTTCCACTCTTGCCCATTTTTCAAACCCAAAGAGTGAACAAATTTTTTTGCTTCTTTAAAGGGCATATATACTTTTTGATTATCAGCAATTCTTCCTGTCCCCAGCCAATCTCCATAACCTTTCCTGCCCTTATTCTTATAAGTCTGAGCCGGATCAGCTGGAATATCCTCAGGCTTTTCCCCTGACTTGCAATAATGATTCCAGTCCAACTGACCTTTTAAACCTAATGAGTGAGCAAATTTTCTTGCTTCATAAAAGGGTTTGAATATCCTTAGTCTGGGAGCAATCGATCCCGTCCCCAGCCAATCTCCATTACTTCTCCATCCAATATTCTTATAAGTTTGATTGGGAGCAGTAGGAATATCTTCAGGCTTTTCCCTTGACTTGCAATACTGACTCCATTCTTTCCAACTTTTTAAACCCAAAGAGTGAACAAATTTTCTTGCGTCTTTAAATGGCCTATATACTTTTAGATTATCAGCAACTCTTCCTGTCCCTAGCCAATCTCCAAGACTTTTCCACCCACTCATCTTATAAACAATTTTTGGGCTGGCAGGAATATCCTGAGGTTTTACCCCTGATTGGCAATAATGTATCCACTCTTGCCAGCTTTTCAGACCCAATGAGTAAACAAATTTTCTTGCTTCATTAAAAGACTTATATATTCTTTGTCTAGGAGCTATTGTTCCTGTTCCCAACCAATCTCCAGCGCTTATCCACCCATTATCTTCATATGTCTTATTAGGGGCCACGGGAATATCCACCGGTTTTTCACCCGATTTGCAATACTGTCTCCACTCTTTCAAACTTTTTAAACCCAACGAATGAACAAATCTTCTTGCTTCATTAAAGGACTTATATATCCTTAGTCCAGGAGCTATTGTTCCTGTTCCCAACCAATCTCCATTGCTTTTCCATCCAGTATTCTTATATGTCTGATTTGGATTAGCGGGAATATCCTCAAGCTTTCCCCCAGACTTGCAGTATTGACTCCATTCTAACCAATTTTTCAAACCCAAAGAATGAACAAATTTTCTTGCGTCTTTAAAGCGTCGAAAAACTCTTAGACTGGGAGCAATTGTTCCTGTCCCTAACCAATCTCCATAACCTTTCCAGCCCTTACTTGCATACGTTAAATTGGGGCTAGCGGGAATATCCTTAGGCTTCTTACCAGAACTGCCATACTGTTTCCACTCTTCCTTACCTTTCAAATTCAAAGAGTGAACAAATTTCCTTGCCTCATTAAAGGGTCTGTATACCCTTAGCCTTGGAGCAATGGTTCCTGTCCCCAACCAGTCTCCATTACTTTTCCATCCTGTATTCTTGTATGTCTGATTTGGATTAGCGGGAATATCCTCAGGCTTTCCACCTGACTTGCAATATTGACTCCATTCTGCCCAACTTTTCAAACTCAAAGAGTGAACAAATTTCCTTGCTTTACCGAACGGCATCCAACTTAGTTTAGCTAACTTACTCCAGGTTATTAGTTCAAGATTTTCTACTAAGTCTTTTTCATTTAGATATTCAGCAATATTTACATCAATGTTAAAATGTATTGGACTATCTTTTTTATTTACTTTTTTTCCTCTGCTTATATCTCTGAAGTATTCAATAATACGCTCATCATTCGCTGCTAAAGCTCTGATAGTGGTAAGTATTTCAGCAAATTCATCACTTTCTATTATTAGTTCTTTAGTTAGTGATTTTGTGAATACTGGTAAAATAACATACCCATATTCTTTCCCTTCTTTTTTACGCAAGGCTCTTCCAACTGCCTGTACTATATCAATGGTGGTTTTGCGTGGGTCTACAAATAATACACAGTCAATATTTGGGACATCAATACCTTCAGTTAAACACTTGGCATTAGTTATTATCGCCTTTTTGCTATTTGCGAACTCATTAATAATTCTGCTTCTGAAAGAAGTAGGCATTGCGCCAGAAACATGATAGGATATTACTTTGCCAAGTTTTGGATAAGCATTGCTAAAAGTTGGCTGGCTTTGTTCAAAAGCCTCTGCCTTTTTTATACTGGAGTGAAAAGTAACTGCATGATGAATAGGGTATTCTTTCATTGCCTTACGCAATGCTATTAATGAAGCCACGGTTCTTGCTTCAGTTTCATTATTCCATTCTTTTCCTGTTGGTTTTACAAAGGCATTCTTTTCTATTAAATCTCTCACTTCTTTATCAGAAATAAATAGAGTAATTATTTTATAATCTGATATTATACGTAAATCAATAGCCTGTTTAAAGGAAAGTGCAGCAAAGGTTTCTCCATAGATATCTGGGTCATCCATACTTAAAATCGCATCGGAAGAACCTGCATATCGTTTTTCAGTAGCAGTCATAAAAATCCTTTTAGAGATTTTTATATTCTTATCAAATAACAAATAACTGAATAATTTATCCTTATCTCCAACGGTTTTATGGGCTTCGTCAAGTATGCCCAAATCAAAGCTATGGTTGGCTATTTTACAAGCTTCAGAAATTGTTTTGCCGGATTGATAGGTGGTAAAAATGATTGTTTTTTTCTTATTGTTTTCTTTGAGCCAATTTGCAATAAATACTTTATCTGTTATACATGGTACACCAATTTCATTAGTGTGAATAACCACATCATCATTTTTACCAATACCCTCATCAGTACAAACACAAAGCCATTCAATTTTATCCTTATTGGCAACTGATTCTTTTAAATAAACTTCAAGGGTATATTTTACAAGTGAGAGTGATGGAACAGCAACAATAACACTATTGGGCTTTAGGTCTCTTGTTATCCAATACCCAGTTAAACTTTTTCCGGCACCACATGGGAAAATCAATTTACCTCTTGTATTCTTCTCTTTTATAAAATAATCATTTGCTTCCTTTAATGCTTTTAATTGATGCTCTTTAGGTTTGTTCGGAATCAATGGCTTTTCTTTTCCTGATAATTTATTTCTTACCCAAGTAAAAAACTCTTTGTCAAGTTTATTCCATTCGTCGGCATTACAGAAACCCATATTCCTTTTCCCCTTATATATTTTAGCATAGTCGTCAACGGTTGTAACATACTAAGCAATAAGTAATATTCTCTGCTATTCCTGCACTCAATGAAACAAATGTTGAAATCGCTCTATGAGAAAGCTTTTGGTCTTCATCTTGCAGATACTTACACTGAATAGCCCAAAATGTACCTTCATGAGTTTCTGCTATTAAATCTATCCCCTGATCATTGGATGGAAGATTTAGCTTTTTTATCAAGGTTGTCGATAATTCTTTTTGTAACCAAACATTTTTAAGTTTGGTTTGATAAATAGGATTGTACTTTAAATAATATTTTGTTATTTGTTCGAACGCCTGTCCCTTCTCTGATTTGGACTTGTTTTCCAAATGAAATTTAAAATCACTCCAGGAATTGACATTTAATAAAAAAGACTTTAAATCCATATAACTATTTATGAATGATACTCAGTGGTATTATTAATATTTATTTGAAATTAAAACAAATTTGGGCTACCAAATAAGAAAGCCCCCTTAAAAAGGAGGCTTTGTGCCCACGAAAGGAATCGAACCTTCACGCCCTTGCGAACGGCAGATTTTGAGTCTGCTGCGTCTACCAATTCCGCCACATGGGCTTTCTTAAAGTTTGAAGTTCGGGGTTCAGTAGTTTGAAGTTTGGGAAAACCAACTATTAAACTTACGTTTCAAACGGGCTGCAATATTACGTTATCCGGCTATTCTGTCCAAAATACGTTGTAAATATTTTTTCTTGTAATAATATTCTTTCAGTTTCAGCAAGTCTTCTGTGCTGGTGGTGGAGTCGTCATAATTTTTGATGCTGCTGCTTACTTTTGAATAAATATCTTTTTCAAAATCAGCGATTGCAGCGACGGAGTCTTCAGATAAGTTTTCATTCAGTTCCATTACTTCCATCAAAAAATCAGGTGGTAATGGATATTTTTCTTCTTCCTGCAGCAAGCCTTTTAATTTCAACAGGTATTGAATGGTTGCATCCGGGTCTTTAAAGATTTTAAAAGCTTTATTCAGATCAGATGTTTTTTCCAGTGCTTCCTGCTGTGTTGTTTCATCTTCCTGCACAAAAAAATCCGGATGATATTTTTTCTGAAGCTCAAAATATTTTCTTGCCAGCGTACTCTTATCAACCGTAACACTCACGGGTATATCAAATAATTCAAAATAATTCATGCTGCAAAATTAAGTAAAGCAATGTTAGTTCATCACCAGGCTTATTTACTTCAAACAAGATTTATTAACTTGCCGCCACAAAAAACGATTGATGTTACAAATAGGTTTGATAAGGGAAGGAAAAATACCAGCAGATAACCGGGTGGCACTTACCCCGGCACAATGCAGGTGGTTGCATAAAAATTCTTCCGAAATAAAAGTGGTGGCACAACATTCCACCAACCGTTGTTTTGCCGATAAAGAATTTGAAAGAGCCGGTGTGGAAGTTAGGGAAGATATGAGTGAATGCGATATCCTGCTGGGTATAAAAGAAGTGCCGGTGGATATGCTGATTCCCGGGAAAATTTATTTATTTTTTTCTCACACCAAAAAACTGCAACCACATAACCAGCAACTTTTTAAAACCATACTGGATAAAAAGATTTCGCTGATAGACTATGAATGCCTGGTGCATGATGACGGACAACGGGTATTGGGATTTGGTTTCTTTGCAGGTATTGTAGGTGCTCATAATGGTATGATGGCTTTTGGAAAACGTACGGGATATTTTAATTTGAGCAGTGTGTATACCAGCAAAGATTACAGAACTTTAATTCATACTTATTTTGGATTGAAGTTGCCAAATATAAAAGTGGCCATCACCGGTAGCGGCCGTGTGGCGCATGGTGTGCTGGAAGTAATGAACCTGATGGGTATTACAGAAGTGGAACCGGATGAATACCTGGAAAGAAAATTCAGCTATCCTGTGTACGTCCAATTAAAAGGTGCAGACCTGTACACTCATAAAGAACTGAAGACTTACAAACGGGATCATTTTCATGAACATCCTGAACAATACCGCAGCCGTTTTTTGCCCTACTCAAAATGCACAGATGTGTTGATGAATGGTGTGTACTGGACTGAAAATGTACCGAGACTTTTTGAACCCGGTGATATTGATGAAACATTTGCCATACAAACCATTGCTGATATTACAGATGATGAACATGGCTCTGTTCCAATTAACTTAGGAGATCAAAGCATTAATGATCCTGTGTATGGTGTAGATAAAATTACCAAAGAAAAAACAGTGCCCTATCTGCACAGCAGTATTGATGTGATGGCAGTAGGTAATTTACCAAATGAATTGCCAAGAGATGCCAGCCAGTATTTTGGTGAGCAGTTAATAAAGTATGTGCTGGAAGATTTGGTAAAAGGTAACAGTATTATGATAGACAGGGCTACGATAGTGAAGAATGGAAATATTACTGAACCTTTTAGTTATATGAAAGTGTATGGCAATAAATAATACCATCTTGATTTGCTAAATAGTCCAAAGCCCGCCTGACTGAACGGGCAGGGGCTATGTGTAAATCTTAGATGGTATTATGCCGCAGTAAAACCAGTTTGGTTATTTACTGGTATAAGCGGTATAAAATTTAATTTTTTTTTCGATGAACAGTCTTGCATATATATCGGTGAGTTATAGCAAACGGCATTTGCTAAATGAAGAGTTGCTGGTAATTACTGAAACCCTGCATCAGGCAGGGATAACGCCATTTGTATTCGTTGACAATTATCAATTTGATAAAACCCAGGAACGGCTAATGATGCAGCAGGCATTTGCTGATATTGATAAGGCCGATATGTTGATTGCCGAAACTTCTGATAAAGCCATTGGAATTGGTGTGGAAGTGGGATATGCAAAAGCAAAAGGAAAAACCATTATTTATGTAAGACATATCAGTGCACCACATTCCACTACTGTAGCTGGTACAAGTGATTATCAAATTGTTTTTAAAAATACAAATGACCTGGGTTTACAAATGAAAAATCTGCTAACGACCATTCAAAAAAATATTAATCAATAGTGTTAAGAATCGTGAATTGTCAATAGTGAATGGTCAATTTGTGTGTATGAAAAAAAACCTTAGTAGAAATAG
>JAYVLZ010000069.1:0-21627 GCA_043759175.1 Chitinophagaceae bacterium
GATCAAATGGTAGCTACTTCCAAACAGCATACGGAAGAATTAGGCAAAGTGAAAGATTTTAATGAAGCCGAATTAAAAGAATTGTATGATACATTGGCTAACAGTTGCCATGCAATCATGCTCTTGCAAATATGAATCCCTCTGTCATTTACAATCGCACTTTTGATCACTTCATATCCATTTGCTTTTAGTATTTCACTCACACTCCATCCTAAAAAATTATTTCTCAAATGACCTAAGTGTAAAGGCTTGTTGGTGTTAGGGGAAGAATATTCCACCATTACTTTTTCACCATTCATTTCTTTTTTGCCATAGCAAATATCAGCATGGTTATTTTGCAACAGGCTGATCCAAAATTTATCTGCGATGGATAAGTTTAGAAATCCTTTTATAATATTATAATTAATAAAAAGATCCGGATTATTTTTTACAAGGTCTTCACCAAGTGCATTTCCAATAGCATCCGGCGATTGTTTCAATGACTTTACCAAAGAAAATAATACTACAGTATAGTCTCCTTCAAATTCAGGTTTTGTTTGATTGATCTGGAAATCCTTTTCTGTAAATGGCCGGGTATATAATCCTGTAAGACTTGTAATAACAGTTTGCTGTAAACTTTTAACGATGCTCATGCGGCAAAAATAATAATAACTGACCTCTTTGGGGCATTTCCCCGCCACTGCTTATCTTTGCGCCCATTTTAAAATTATGATCAGTGTAAATAATGTAACCCTGGCCTATGGCAAAAGGGTGTTGTTTGATGAAGTAAATATCAGTTTTACCAAGGGAAATTGCTATGGTGTAATTGGCGCCAATGGAGCAGGTAAATCTACATTCATAAAAATATTAAGTGGCGAAATAGAACCGAATAAAGGTACCGTTATTATTTCTCCAGGCGAACGCATGGCCATGCTGCGGCAGGACCATTTTGAATTTGACCAGGTAACGGTTCTGCATACTGTAATGATGGGGCATAAAAAAATGTGGGATCTTATGCTGGAAAAAGATGCCATATATATGAAAGAAGATTTCTCAGAATCAGATGGTATGAAAGCCGGAGAACTGGAGCATGATTTTGGTGAAATGGGGGGATACACTGCAGAGAGTGATGCTGCTCAACTGCTGAATGCGTTAGGTGTAAAAGAAGAAATGCATCAGCAACTGATGAATGATATTCCTGCCAACATAAAAGTAAGGGTGCTGCTGGCGCAGGCATTGTTTGGTAATCCTGATATATTATTATTGGATGAACCTACCAACAACCTGGATGTGGAAACCATCAGCTGGCTGGAAAACTTTTTAGCCGATTATGAAAACATCGTGTTGGTAGTGAGTCATGACCGTCACTTTTTAGATTCCGTATGTACGCATGTAGCGGATGTTGATAAACAAAAAATCAAGATATACACCGGTAACTATACCTTCTGGTACGAAAGCTCTCAATTAGCAGCAAGGCAGGCAGGCGATAAGAACAAGAAGATGGAAGAGAAGAAGAAAGACCTGTTGGAATTTATCGCCAGGTTCAGTGCCAATGCTTCTAAAAGCAAGCAGGCAACCAGCCGTAAAAAAGCATTAGATAAACTGGTTTTTGAAGACATCACTCCGAGTAACAGAAAATATCCCGGCATTATTTTTAAACCGGAAAGAGAAGCAGGCAACCAAATTTTAAATGTAGAAAAACTCTCCAAATCTTTTGACGGCAAACCATTGTTCAGCAAAATCACTTTCGATATTGTAAAAGGACAGAAGATAGCATTTCTTAGTAGAAACCCTTTGGCATTAACTACGTTTTTTGAAATCATTAATGGAAGGGTAAAAGCAGATCATGGTAAATATGAATGGGGGTCCACCATCACTTCCGCTTATCTTCCCAATGACAATACAGAATTTTTTACAGGCTCTTTAAACCTGATGGATTGGTTGCGCCAGTTTGTGCCACCCAATACAAAAGATGTGGATGAAGATTTTATCCGGGGATTTTTGGGGAAAATGTTGTTCAGTGGGGATGAAATTTTAAAGAAAACAAATGTGCTGAGCGGGGGCGAAAAAGTGCGTTGTATGATTAGTAAGATGATGCTGCAAAATCCTAATTTGGTGATGCTGGATGAGCCAACCAATCACCTTGACCTGGAAAGTATTACTGCCTTTAATGATGGGATGCTTACCTTTCCTGGTATTGTAATGCTTACTACACATGATCATCAGTTTATGCAAACTGTTGCCAACAGGATCATTGAAATAACACCAAAAGGAATGATTGACCGCCTGATGACGTACGATGAATATTTAGAAGATAACAGGGTAAAGGAGTTAAAAGAAGAGTTGTATAATTAAATAATAAAATATCTGGCATGGTATTTTAAGATTAGTAAATGAATCAAAAAAAAATTTAAATCATGAGAAAGGTATTTTTTCTGAGTAGCGTAATGATGCTGTTCAGTGTAGTGAGTGCTTCTGCACAAAAGCGTAGTTCAAGTTTTTCGTCAGAAAATTATGTTACAGCAATTGGCGTAAAAGTTTATCCTGCCTCAGGTGGGGCAGCGGTTACTCTTAAACATTTTATTAATAAAGGTGCAGCATTAGAAGCCTTAGGATCTTTTTGGGAAAGAGGTGGCAGAATAACAGGATTATATGAGTTTCATTGGGATATTCCTGGAGCCCCTGGATTAAAATGGTATGTGGGACCAGGTGTTCATGTAAGCTTTTATAATGGTAAATATTATAACAGAAACACGTATGGAGGAAGTTATGTTGCTCCCGGTATTGATGGTGTAATAGGTCTGGACTATAAATTCAGTAAAATACCTTTAAATCTTTCCGCAGACTGGCAACCATCTTTTGATTTTGGAAATGAGCGCTATAAAGGATTTGGTGGAGACTTTGGAGGCATTGCTGCCCGTTATACTTTTTAATAGTTTAGTTTAAAAATATTTTAGAATATCCTGTCTGTTTGGACGGGATTTTTTTTATAATATTGAAGCAGAAAAGAATTAATTTCAGCGCTCTTTTTAAGCATGGTTAAACATACTATTATATCTCTCATTGATTTTTTTTATCCGCCTTTTAAAAAGCTGATGCCATTGCAGACTTTCCGTTATGCAGCCTGTGGTGGCGGAAATGTGGTACTGGATATTTGTTTATATTTTATCAGTTACAATTTTATTTTTAAAAAGGAGGTAGTTGAGTTGGGCTTTATCGCATTCAAACCACATATAGCTGCATTATTGGTTTCTATGTTTATCACCATACCTGTTGGTTTTTTGTTATCAAAATATGTAGTGTGGACAGCGTCCAGTTTACGGGGCCGCATTCAGTTATTCCGTTACCTGGTAATTGTTGCCACCAATATCCTGCTCAATTATTTCTTTATAAAATTGTTTGTAGAACGGCTTCATTTTTTTCCTACTATCGCCAAAATTGTTACTACTGCCATCGTTATCATTTTTAGCTACCTCAGCCAAAAGCACTATACTTTTAAAGTGAAGAATAACACCTGAGGTGGAACCTTATTTCTCTCAGCATGGGTGAACTGACATTTTTACACAATAATCCCTGTGGCATAATCATTGACAAACTACAATGAACAAAAATTCTATTAAATCATGGGAAAAATAATAGGTATAGACTTAGGTACAACAAACAGTTGCGTTTCCGTAATGGAAGGTAATGAGCCAGTAGTAATTGCAAATGATGAGGGCCGCCGTACAACGCCTTCTATCGTTGCATTTTTAAAAAATGGCGAACGTAAAGTAGGTGATCCTGCCAAACGTCAGGCTATCACCAACCCACAAAATACCATTGCGAGTGTGAAGCGTTTTATGGGTCGCCGTTTTGATGAAGTAACAGAAGAAAAAAGCCATTGGGGTTACAAGGTAACCCAGGGTGACAATAATACCGTACGTGTTGACATAGATGGCAGATTATATACGCCACAGGAAATATCTGCAATGGTCTTACAGAAAATGAAGAAAACTGCAGAAGATTACCTGGGACAGGAAGTAACAGAAGCTGTAATCACAGTTCCTGCTTATTTTAATGATGCACAGCGCCAGGCTACAAAAGAGGCCGGTGAAATTGCTGGCTTAAATGTACGCCGTATTGTTAATGAACCTACCGCTGCAGCGTTGGCTTATGGTTTAGATAAAAAACACACCGATCAGAAAATTGCAGTTTTCGACTTGGGAGGTGGTACATTCGATATCTCCATCTTAGAATTAGGCGAGGGGGTATTTGAAGTAAAATCTACCAATGGTGATACGCACCTGGGGGGTGATGACTTTGATAAAGTGATTATCGACTGGCTGGCTGATGAATTTAAATCCCAGGAAGCAATTGATCTGCGTAAAGATCCAATGGCTTTACAGCGTTTGAAAGAAGCTGCAGAAAAAGCAAAGGTTGAATTGTCATCTTCTTCCGAAACAGAAATTAATCTACCATATATCACAGCTGTGGATGGCGTTCCTAAACACTTAGTGACTAAACTAACCCGTCCAAAGTTTGAGCAATTAGCGGACAAATTATTTGAGCGTTGCCTTAAACCTTGTGAACTGGCGTTGAAAGATGCAGGTATTCCCATTACTCAAATTGATGAAGTGATCCTGGTAGGTGGCAGTACACGTATTCCTAAAGTACAGGAAATTGTAGAAAAATTCTTTGGAAGAAAACCTAACAAAGGAGTTAACCCTGATGAAGTGGTAGCTGTAGGTGCAGCTATTCAAGGTGCAGTATTAACTGGAGAGGTAAAAGATGTATTGCTGCTGGATGTTACTCCGCTTAACCTTGGTATTGAAACTTTGGGTGGTGTAATGACAACGATGATTGGAAGCAATACAACCATTCCAAGCAAAAAAACGGAAGTATTTTCTACAGCCAGCGATAACCAGCCGGGTGTTCAGATCCAGGTATTGCAGGGTGAAAGGGCGATGGCGAAGGATAACAAGAGCCTGGGAATATTTAACCTGGATGGAATTCCTCCAGCTCCACGTGGTGTACCACAAATTGAAGTAATGTTTGATATAGATGCAAACGGTATATTACATGTAAGTGCCAAAGATAAAGGTACTGGTAAAGAACAAAAAATACGAATTGAAGCTGGTAGTGGTCTTACCAAGGAAGAAATTGAGAAGATGAAAGCTGAAGCAAAAGCCAATGAAGCTACAGATAAGGCTGAAAAAGAAAAGATAGAAAAGATCAACCAGGCTGACAGTCTCATATTCCAGACAGAAAAGCAATTAAAAGAATATGGAGATAAAATTGGTTCTGATAAAAAAGCACCCATTGAGGCAGCATTGAATAAATTGAAAGATGCTCACAAATCACAGGATATCTCAGCTATTGATTCGGCCACTGCAGAAATGAATGCAGCATGGACAGCAGCAAGCGAAGAGATGTATAAAGCTACGCAGGAAACTGGTGGAACTGGAGCACAGCAGGGTACGGGAACTCCAGGGCCTGAGCAATCTCAAGGCAGCAATGGTGTACCAAATGATCACGTAGAAGATGCTCAATTTGAAGAAGTGAAATAAGAATAAATTGATCAATTTAATTGGTTAAAGCAAAATTTGCAGAAAGGCCTTCACCGAAAATGTGAGGGCTTTTCTAATTTATTCGAAGAAATTGACCGCTTGTATTCCCTCATAATTTACCGGGAAGCTCATAAAGACATTTGCCTTTCCCACTTTTATTGAGCCAGTTACTTTCACTTTTACTTCGTTATTAAAAAGAGTGGTAAGGCTATTTTTAAGCAGATTTTTCATATCAACATCCATGGTGACAGGAATTACAAATTGCTCTTTTTTTGGAATAGTAATTTGATATTCCTGTGAAGTATGCCCGAGTAAAACTTCATTGACAAAAACATCCAATTCTGTTCTGCTAAGCTGCAGCCCAAATCCATTTGGATTGTAATAAATCATATCCATTTTAACTGAAGAGGTGGAGAAGCCAATTTTCTTAACAGAGAAATTTCTGAATTCCCGGTATTCTAATTCTTTCGGTGTACTACAGGAAATCAGCAATATTGTCAGTATAAATAAAAAGGATAGGAACTGGGTTATGAGTCTGTTCATTAAAATTGCTTAGAGATTTTAAGGTACAATTTAATGAGATTTTTATTCATGGTTGTACTTATCGGCACTATATAGTCAATTCATCCTTAGTCATTTGTGTTTTTAAAATCTCAATACATTACATTTTTTATCTGTAAACGAAGGGAATCGTATGTACTGTAAAATTGCTTAGTGGTTTATATTTTATGAAATAGGTATTTGCAATTAATTTTAAGGAAGGGGTATTTATGCCGATGCTATTTCTTATTTATTGGAGTGGGGGTAGGGTATAAAAAGAGTATCGCAGCATCTTTCGATTGTAGGCTGTGATACAATTCCATTTGCGTAAATATTCAAGTAATGGAATGGCTTTTGACAATGTTGCTATTAGGTATGTGGCGAATGATCTTTAATTCTCTGCCAGATAAGTTTCTACCTTCAATAGGGTGTACTATGCAGCTATATGATTTAAGGTATTCTACAAAATCCCAATTGCCATGCAGTAATCTTTTGCTGTTCGTAGGTCATACTTTGAAAGGGGTTCTTAGTAATAGCAGCGATAAGTTCTTCATGTTTTTCTTCCATCATAATAGGGAAGATTTCCTTTAAAAGCTGTTTTGCTTCTTCATTATCTTTACCTTGTGCGGTAACGCAGTAATATCCCCGGTCTTATTATCTTCTAAGTGGATAACAGTTAAATAAAACGTTAAATGGTGGTACTCTGACATGTCCATATAAAGCAACTTATGTGGGAAGGTCTTGTAGTACTCGCCATGCTATGAAAAAGCATTATCAAAATCATTCCTCCATCAGCATTTTAAGAGCAGACATGATGAAAGCGATAGAGTTTATACGAAAACATTCCGGGTAAAAATTCCTTGCACTTTCTCCGCTTTATTTCACAGTAAATAATTACTCCCTGGTTTTATAATAACGAAACACCTTTTTCGTTTCTACAATACGCTTATGGTACGGAAGCGGAAATGTGAACCGAAACTACAGCATGTTTATACATCTGTTGGTATCAGCCTGCACTTACGTTTCTTCCACACCATATCCGCACAGACATTTTTATTGGAGTAAAATCGTTCGCCCGTTTTTATTCACATTCCCTGACATTAATGAAATCACCAACCCGTAAGAAAATTTTATTATTACAGCTTTTGTATTTAAACATAGCTCTATTCTTTAGTGCTATCGTTTACGCACAACCGGTTGCTAATTTTTCTTGCTCCAATGTTAGTGGCTGTGCACCCATACTGGTAAATTTTACTGATCAGTCTGCAGGCAACCCAACTCAATGGAAATGGGATCTTGGTAACGGAACGGTTTCATACCTGCAAAACCCTTCTGTTACTTATTTTAATCCCGGCACCTACACAGTGAAGCTGGTGGTAAAATCCGCCACTGCAGCAGACTCTATAGTGAAGATTAATCAGATCACTGTGTATGGAGCACCTGTAATTAATTTCAACGCTTCGCAAACTGCCGGTTGCAATCAACTGGATGTAAATTTTAAAGATCAAACAACATCGGCCTATGGAAATTTAACCGAATGGAAATGGGATTTTGGGGATGGCGTGTTATCAGATATTCGCAATCCATCACATCACTATGATCAAACCGGGGATTTTAATATTACCCTCAATGTAAAGAACAGCTATGGCTGTTCGTCATCGTTATTAAAGACTGCTTACATTAAAGTAAATGGTATAAAAGCTGGTTTTACAAAGGATGTGTATGAAAGATGCTCACCCAATAAAATTACTTTCACCAATTCATCCACCGGCACCGGCGATGTTAAATACAAATGGTATTTTGGAAACAGGGATTCTTCGGAAACCAACAATCCATTATACACATATGCTAACGGCGGCAACTACACGGTTAAAATGTTTGTGAGCAACCAGTTTGGCTGTTTAGATTCAACTATTAAAAATATTAAAGTTGATACACCTGTAAGTGCAGCATTTACTGCAGGTAATACCAGGGGATGCAAGGCACCATTCACAGTACATTTTACCAATCAGCAGTTAACAGGTAACAGTTATTTATGGAATATGGGGGACAGCAGTAAAAGTATTTCATCCAATCCCTTTCATGAATACAGTGATACCGGAAATTATACGGTTAAACTGATAGTAAACAATGTAAATGGCTGTATAGATTCTGTAACCAAAATAAATTATATACATGTCAGGGCATCTTCGCTTGCGCTGGTAAATTTACCTGATAGCGGTTGCATACCTTTTGCAAAAAAAATAAATGTTGTTTTCAATCCGGCAGACAGCGTGTTAAATATGATATGGAATTTTGGTGATGGAACTTCGTCTGCTTTAAGATCTCCCGTACATACTTTTAATACGGAAGGTTATTATACCGTTTCCGTCATTGCTTCTACCCTCAGTGGTTGTATCGATACCATTAAAATAGCAAATGCCATAAGGGTAAGTAAAAGACCTGCGGCAGATTTTATTTCAGATATTACCAATGCATGTGCATACAAGAAAATAAGTTTTACCAACCTTACTTCAGGGGAAGCTACAAAGTATACCTGGGAATTTAATCACAATGACGTGTCATATGATAAAGACCCGAAGTACACCTTCAGGGATACTGGTTTTGTGACGGTACAAATGGTTGCCTGGAATGGCGGCTGTGCCGATACTTCAACAAAAGAAAAATTGATTTACCTGCAACCGGCAGTATCCAAACTCAAGTATATTTTTACGTGTTCAGATGCGTCTAAATTATTTTTTAATAATCATTCATTGGGAGCAGATAAATGGGCTTGGAATTTTGGTGATGGAACTGCTTCAACACAATTCAGCCCTTCACATACTTATGCCGAACCGGGAAATTATTCAGTATCATTAGAAACATGGAATTATACCACGGGCTGTTATTATCTTCAAACACTGCCGGTAAAGATTGCACAGCGCCATATATCATTTTATGCATCTGATTCTGTGATTTGCAAGAACAGTGAAATACTTTTTACTCCTTATGTTGACAGCAATACTGTAAGCCACATGATTTGGGACTTTGGAGATGGTACAAGAGAATTGTCCCGTGAATACGCTATCACACATGTTTACAACAAGCCTGGCAAATATGATGTGGCACTGGTGATCATTAATTCAACCAATTGCAATGATACCCTCATAAAGCATGGTTATATACGGGTGAATGGACCGGCTGCAAAATTTACAGCCAATACTTCTGGAGTCTGTTATAATAAGCCAGTTTTATTTACAGACAGCTCTTTAACTGACGGAGTAAACGCCATCAAAAGCTGGACATGGAATTATGGAGATGGAACTATTGACACACTAACAGCTGCACCATTTCAACATGCTTACAGTAAAGAGGGAAGTTATACAGTAAAATTAAAACTAACCGATGCAAGCAGATGTTCGGATTCTGCTAAGTTGTCTAAACCGGTCATCGTTATAAGACCCATTGCATACATACTTCCCTATGATACGCTTGGCTGTACTAACAAATTAATGTCACTCATTACTCCATATGCCGAACCAGGTATAACTTATCGTTGGGATTTTGGCGATGGCAGTAACGCATCTACTCAGTTTGTACAACATGCATACGCAGCGGAAGGATCTTACACAGTAAAGCTGGTTATCAATAATTATTTATATGGCTGTGCAGACAGCAATGTAAAAGTAAATCTTGTGAGAGTAGAAGACCCTGTGGCAAAATTTACCATGAGTGATTCTTTTAAAGCGTGCCCCCCGTTGATGATACAGTTTACTAATGAGTCTTTAAATGCAATGGATGAATTATGGAATTTTGGAGATGGTAGTTCCACCACCACTCATACGCCCTCTCATTTTTATTCTTACCCCGGAATATATACTGTTACGCTAACTGTAAAAGGAAGAGGTGGCTGTACTACCCAAATGCAAAAACAAATCGTTGTTAAAGGACCAAAAGGAATTATTTCATACAATCCGTTTAATATTTGTACGCAGCAGCAGGTGGGTTTTAAAGTTCAATCAACAGATGCAGTGTCTTATACATGGGATTTCAATGATGGCAATACGCTTAATAATGCAGATACATTCGTATTACATACCTATACTAACGCAGGGGGTTATATGCCAAAAATAATGCTGATGGATGAAAAGGGATGTAAGGTTCCGGTAACGGGCAAAGATACTGTGCAGATAAGAGCGCCGTTTAAAATTATCATCAATAAACCTGGCAAAGTATGTATTGGTCAAACAAAAAAATTGCAGGCAAATGGTGCAGCATCTTATCAATGGTCTCCTGCAACAGATTTGGATAATGCCGCAACAGCAACACCACTAGCAAAGCCTGCTGCTACAACCACCTATAAAGTTATTGGTACGGATGATAGAGGATGTTTTACTGATACGGGTTATGTTATGCTGGAAGTAGCAGCCTATCCGCAAGTGAATGCCGGGGCGGATAAGAAAATTGCTGCAGGTGTTGCATTGGACCTGGTACCCTCGCTGTCAACTGACGTAACAGAAGTGCGCTGGTCACCCACTGATGCAATTTTCAGAAACAGTGAATCTGCAATAACAGTAAAACCGCTGAAGAACACTGAGTATACTATAGAAGTAAAAAATGCTGCTGGCTGTGCAGCAAGTGATAAAGTAAATATTACGGTTACAAAAGCAGGCGGCGAATTATTTATACCCAATACTTTTTCTCCAAATGGAGATGGTGTGAATGATATCTTTTATCCAAGATCCACCGCATCTGTAAAAATAATTTCTTTAAAAATCATAAACAGGTATGGCGCAGTTGTTTTTGAAAGAGCAGGATTTAATACGAATGACATTAACGCAGGGTGGGACGGCGATTCCAGGGGAGTAAAATTATTGTCAGATATATATCTTTATGAAATCAGTATGGCAGATACAGAAAACAAAACGCAAACTATACAGGGAGATATAGCTTTAATAAGATAACAGATTTATGCTGTATCCGGATTTTTTTAAGCAAAGTCATTATTGTAACACTTATTTACTTATCTTGAACATGTAATTAACCATATAACCTTAAACCATAGTCTATTTGCAATTACCTTTACCACTGAAACCAATCCAATACTTAAGAAGAACAACCATGTAAACTTCATGAACTCAGGTCTATGAGAAACCTCCTTTCGACGGAGGTTTTTTTGTGCAGCAAACTGAAGGATATTTACAGATTCAGTAAAGCATCACTGTATGTTATAGTGTAAACAGGATAAAATTGTGCAACAAGCTAAAGAGTAATTTAATCAAGTTAAGGAAATAAGATAATTAAAGGTAATAAGGTTGGCTAAAGCTATAATATTTTTCTACTAAGGTTGAATTAAGCCGAAGAAGAACCTTAGTAGAAAACCGAATAAAAAATCAATGACCTTATTATATCCCGTTAATGTAATGACATTGCCTGAAAGGGTTGAATAAAACCATTGCACATTTTTATGGTGCGTAAAGTATAACATCCTCCGTATCCTTTTTCCTTTTGCAGGGGATAAGTTGAACTTCCGCTTCATGGTTTATAATGCCTCTTCAAAGCTGGCCGGCTTCTTTTAAATTATACAGTTGCTTTTTAAAATTATTTTGCCTGCTCAATTCAACTTAAATCGAATTGATGAAATAGCAATATTTTTAACAGGTAATTATACCTGGGATAATAATAAATAAGTAGTTAAATGAAAGTTGCTTCCATTAATGAATTGAAACAGGAATTGGCAAACCTGCCACCAGATGAGCTGGTGGAAATATGTGTACGCCTGGCAAAGTTTAAAAAAGAGAATAAAGAGCTGATGAATTATTTACTCTTTGAATCGAATGATGAGCACGGGTATATTGAAATGGTTAAAAAAGAAATCGGTGAACAGTTTACAGAGATCAATCAAAGCAATCTTTATTTTGCCAAAAAAAGTATACGTAAAATATTGCAGACTACCGGTAAATATATCAAGTACACCGCATCCAAAGAAATGGAAATAGAATTACTCCTGCATTTTTGTAACACGTTAAAGGCATCAGGCATACCTTTTTACAACAGTACAGCTTTAACCAATCTTTACCAGGCACAATTGAAAAAGATCAGCAAAACCATCAGTACATTGCATGAAGACCTGCAATACGATTACCTGAAGATGTTGAAACGGTTACAGGACGAATAAAATCTTTATCAGATAACAGCATATAAATTTATGAATTGCTTTCCCGGATTTCCTTCTGTAAAGTATTACTTTGCAAATCATTTAATACTCATTATTTAATATAAATAAACATGGAACTAAAAGAACAATTTGATCAGGCGGTTGCTAACAGCAAAACATTAGCCCAAAAACCAGACAACGAAACGCTGCTAAAATTATACTCACTTTACAAACAAAGTACTGAAGGTGATGTTGCAGGCGAAGCTCCATCTAATCCTTTCGATTTTGTTGCTAAAACAAAATACAATGCATGGGAAGGAATGAAAGGCAAGACAAAAGAAACTGCCATGCAGGAATATATTGATTTGGTTGCAAATCTGAAAAGCTAATAACCTTTTTAATTTTGTAAACCGGATATTACAATCTGCTGGCCGTTATTTTTTCTCCATTATCTTGTTGGTTTGTATAAATTGCGTTTTAATTTATCCAAACCAATTTTAAATGCGTTCTTCCAAAACAGCCGCCATCGGTTTTATTTTTATCACTTTGCTCATTGATGTGATTGGTTTTGGTGTTATCATTCCCGTAATGCCAACACTGATCTCAGAATTAAAACATGTAGATGTAAGCGGAGCATCTAAATATGGCAGCTGGCTCATGTTCGCCTATGCATTTGTGCAGTTTTTATTTGCACCGCTTATGGGCAGCCTGAGTGATAAGTATGGCCGTCGCCCCGTTTTGTTAGCTTCCCTTTTTGGTTTCGGAATCGATTATCTTTTTCTTGCATTTGCACCAACCTATGCCTGGCTATTTATTGGAAGAGTTATTGCCGGTGTCACTGGTGCCAGTATTACCACAGGCTTTGCATATATCGCAGATATTAGCACCGTGGAAACAAGGGCAAAAAATTTTGGTATGGTAGGTGCAGCATTCGGGCTTGGTTTTATTATAGGGCCGGTAATTGGAGGGCTGCTCGGGCACTTCGGGCCAAGGGTTCCTTTTTATGCCGCCGCCGCATTGGCATTGATCAACTGGCTGTATGGTTATTTTGTTTTGCCTGAATCTCTGTCAAAGGAAAACCGCCGGAAGTTCGAATGGAAGAGGGCAAACCCATTAGGTTCTTTATTAAGCCTGAAAAAATATCCTGCTTTAAGCGGCCTTGTAATATCAATCGTATTGGTTTACCTGGCATCCCATGCAGTGCAGAGCAACTGGAGTTATTTCACCATGTATCGTTTTAAATGGGATGAAAAAATGGTGGGTATTTCATTAGGTGTGGTTGGTTTACTGGTGGCTATAGTGCAGGGAGGATTGATAAGATTTATAAACCCCAAATTGGGAAATGAAAAAAGCATCTATACGGGCCTGTTATTATATACCATTGGTATGTTTTTATTTGGCATTGCCACACAGGGCTGGATGATGTTTGTATTTTTAATTCCCTATTGTTCCGGAGGTATTGCCCAGCCTGCGTTGCAGGCGGTAATGGCGGGGCAGGTGCCAGCAAATGCACAGGGAGAATTACAGGGTGCATTAGCCAGTTTGCAAAGCGCCTGTGCTATTGTGGGACCGTTGGTGATGAACAATCTGTTCTTTTATTTTTCACACGATCAGGCACCGGTGTATTTACCGGGAGCGCCTTTTTTGTTGGGGGCAATTTTATTGTTTAGTGCATTTGTAGTTTCGTACAGAAGCCTGCATATAAAAAAACGATTGGCGTAATTTTTTTTGAACTTTGCTTCAGTATTGCTATTTGGCATCGTTGTAATTAATACTGAGCGTACTTCGGCTTCGCTCAGTACCGAAGTACTCACTTTTACAGCATACCATTATTCAGCTTTACAAGCGGCTAAACATAATTGATCTTTAAATTTACTTTTTAAAAATAATATCACTGATGAACAAAACCATCAACGATTTCAATAATATCTTTTTCATTGGTGTGGCAGGCACCGGCATGAGTGCCATTGCACAATATCTTTCCGGCATTGGAAAAAATATCAGTGGCAGCGACCGTTATTTTTTACCAGATACATACAACGAAATAAAAGAAAAATTAGAAGCTGAAGGCATTCAATGTTTTTTGCAAAATGGTGAAGGCATTACAGATAAAACAGACCTTGTGGTAGTTTCAACAGCAGTAGAAGACAATGTGCCCGAAGTACAGAAAACAAAACAACTGAATATACCCATCATCAAACGTTCTGAATTACTTGCCATGATTGCGGCCAGTAAAAAAACAATTGCTGTAGGTGGAACTTCCGGCAAAAGCACCACCAGTGCAATGTTGTTTGACATACTCCAATATGCAGGTATGCAACCCAGCATCATCAGCGGTGCAGGATTAGTGAGTATCATTAAAGATAAAAAGATTGGCAACGCCAAAGTAGGAGCAGGTGAGTGGCTGGTAATTGAAGCAGATGAAAGTGACGGTTCTATTGTTCAATATCATGCTGAAGTTGGTGTGTTATTAAACATTGACAAAGATCATCAGGAGATTGATGAATTGATGAATATTTTTAGCACTTTCAAAAGCAATACAAAAAAATTGTTTGTTGTAAATCAATCCAATCATTTATCAAAACAATTATCAGCTAACAGCAACCAGGATTTTTCAACAGATGAAAATGGGGATGCAGGGTATGTGGCAAAGAATTTCCACCAGCAAGGGCTGTCAATTGAATTTCAAATTAATCCCGCCGATAGCGGGACAAAATTCAAAATTAACACCGTAGGAAAGCATAATATGGAAAATGCTTTGGCCGCTACTTGTGTCGCTAACCAGTTGGGAGTTGATCTGGATACCTGTGCAGCAGCACTAAAAAATTACGAAGGTATTTATCGCAGGCATCAAATATTAGGAAATAAAAATGGCGTTTGGGTAATTGATGATTATGCACACAATCCTGCTAAATGCGCTGCTTCCATTTCAGCCTGCCAGCACATTGCACCAAAAGTAATTGCCTGGTTTCAACCACATGGCTATGGCCCTACACGCTTTTTGCACCATGATTTTGTAAAAGAAATTGCAGCAGTATTAAGGCCAGAGGATGAAATATGGATGAGTGAAATTTTTTATGCCGGCGGCACCGCAGTAAAAGATATTTCAGCTAATGACCTGATTACAGACATCAAAGCGTTAGGTAAAAATGCTTTTTTTGTGGAAGACAGAAATCAATTTTTAGAAACTGCAAGACGGCATTTAACCAATGATTGCGTTCTTTTACTAATGGGGGCAAGAGATCCGTCACTGGAATATTTTGGTAACGAAATATTTAAAAAGCTGTGACTAAGTCCAACTGTACAAACAAATAAAGTTTGTAACTTTATTACAAATTGATTATATGCAGAATTCTATTATTAAACCGCCACGTACTATGTTAGAAGCTTTCAAAAGTTTTCCTGAAGGCACTTTAGTACAGTTAATCAACAATCAAATTATTATGGCAGCAGCACCATTAGATATTCATCAGCTTGTGTTAGGCGATATTTTTGTAGAATTAACGATGCATATAAAGAAAAATAAGCTGGGCCAGTCAAGAGTAGCACCTTACGATGTTTATCTTTCCAATCGAAATGTTTTTCAACCGGATATTTGTTTTATTGCCAACGAAAATTTGCACAAAATAGAAGAAGATGGCTTGCATGGAGCGCCAGACCTGGTTATTGAATTACTAAGCCCAAGTACATCCAAATATGATTTAGATGACAAAAAAGACGTGTACGAAAGATATGGGGTTAAGGAATATTTTATTGTTGAGCCTGCAACAAAAAGCATAGCTCATTATTGGCTGGTAAATGGTGAATATGAAAAGCAGCAAACAACAGATGGCACCATCACCAGTAAACTACTCAATTGCGAAATAATATTTTAAGCAACTCAATACACTTCCAAATATTTCTGCAAAAAAAATTGCTGGTAATAACCGCAGCAAGGTATAGCTATGTGTAACCAACTAATAATAAATATTCAGCAACTGGTAAATATAAGGGAACAAAATAATTTGCTTCGGGGTAAAGCCTTGTCTGATTTACCAGTAATTGAAGATGCATTCCTGTTAATTGAAGATGGCATCATTGCTGAGTACGGCCACATGTATGAATTAGAATTAAAAGTGCCACAATTACCCAAACACATTATCAAAGCAAATGGCCAATCCATATTGCCGGCCTGGTGCGATAGTCACACTCACCTGGTATTTGCAGGCAGCAGGGAGAATGAATTTGTTGATAAAATAAAAGGATTAAGTTATGCAGAAATAGCAGCGAAAGGTGGTGGTATTTTAAACTCTACACAAAAACTAAATAATACTTCAGAAGACGAACTTTTTAACCAGGCATGGAAAAGATTGAAAGAGGTAAGTAAATCAGGAACAGGAGCCATCGAAATAAAAAGCGGCTATGGCTTAACGGTAGAAGGAGAGTTGAAGATGCTCCGGGTAATAAAAAAACTAAAAGAGAAATCAAATCTTCTTATTAAATCCACTTTCCTTGGTGCACATACTTTCCCCTTAGCATTTAAAGAAAATCATGAAGCATACATTGACAGCATCATCAATGAAATGTTGCCAGTAATTGCTAAAGAAAAATTAGCAGATTACATTGATGTGTTTTGTGAAACAGGTTTTTTTTCACCAAAAGAAATGGAAGTGATTTGCAAAGCAGGAATGAGCTACAGTTTAAAACCAAAGCTGCATATCAACCAGCTCAACAGTATTGGCGGAATACAGTCAGCCATAAAACTGAACGCAGTTTCAGTGGATCATTTAGAAACAATGACAGCAGACGATATCGCTGATCTTGCGGCATCCGAAACTATTGGAACACTACTTCCAACAGCAGCATTCTTTTTAAGAATGCAATACCAGCCAGCAAGGCAATTGATAGACAGTGGTTGTGCCATTGCATTGGCCAGTGATTACAATCCCGGCTCATCACCCAGCGGCAATATGAATTTTGTAGTGGCGTTGAGTTGCATTCAGATGAAAATGTTTCCCGAAGAAGCGATCAATGCGGCCACTATCAATGGCGCTTATGCAATGGAACTGGAAAAAGAAGTGGGAAGTATTACCATTGGCAAAAGAGCCAATCTCATTTTTACCAAGCCCATTCCATCAATCGCTTACCTGCCTTATTCTTTCGCAACCAACCTGGTCGATAAGGTGATAATCAACGGGGAATTCATTTAAAGCAAGACAGTTTTGGTGATTCTTTTTTTGCATCTTTGTAAAAGTTCCAATTCTAATTATATAATACTCAAGTCACCCCTTTAGGGGACGGGGGAAATCTTTTCTTATGCAACAACTCATCGAATGTGTTCCCAATTTTTCCGAAGGAAATGATCTGAATATCATCCGCCAGATAACAGATGAAATTGAAAAGGTGGAAGGTGTAAGATTATTAAATGTTGATCCGGGTAAAGCCACCAACAGAACGGTAGTGACTTTTGTAGGAACGCCGCAAGCTGTGATTGACGCCGCTTTTCTCGCCATAAAAAAATCTGGTGAACTGATTGACATGAGTAAGCACAAAGGCGAACATCCACGGATGGGTGCCACTGATGTTTGTCCGCTGATACCTATTGCCAACATCAGCATGGAAGAAACAGCAAAGTATGCACAGCAACTGGCAAAAAGAGTGGGAGAAGAACAGCAGCTGGCAGTTTATTTATATGAAGCTGCACAGCCGGATAAATCAAGAAACAATTTGTCAGTCATCCGTGCCGGTGAGTATGAAGGTTTTGCAAAAAAAATTATACAACCAGAATGGAAACCAGACTTTGGCCCAGCAGTATTTGATGCCAAACGTGGAGCAACAGTAATTGGGGCAAGAGATTTTTTAGTTGCTTATAATGTAAACCTAAACACCACCAGTACACGAAGAGCCAATGCCATTGCTTTTGATGTAAGAGAAGGCGGCAGAACGATAACAGCCGATGGGAATAAAAAAAATATCCCCGGTTCATTAAAAAGTGTAAAAGCCATTGGATGGTTTATCGAAGAATATGGCGTTGCACAAATTTCTATGAATCTCACCAACATTAATATTACTCCGGTTCACATTGCATTTGATGAAGTGTGTAAGAAAGCCACCGAACGTGGCATACGTGTAACCGGTAGTGAACTGGTAGGATTGATTCCTTTAAAAGCAATGACGGATGCTGGTAAATATTTTTTATTAAAGCAACAACGATCAACTGGTGTAAGTGAAAAAGAGTTGATCAGGATCGCCATTAAATCAATGGGACTGGATGAACTGGGACCATTTAAACCAGAAGAAAGAATTATTGAATACATGCTGGCAAATAAATCAGACAGCAAATTAATTAGTATGACCCTTGCTGATTTTGCAGATGAAACAGCCAGTGAAAGCCCTGCACCCGGCGGTGGTTCTATTGCTGCTTATGTTGGTTCTCTCGGTATAGCATTGGGAACAATGGTGGCCAACCTCAGCAGTCATAAAAAAGGATGGGACGAACGATGGAAGGAATTTAGTGATTGGGCAGAGAAAGGAGAACAGTACAAAAATGAATTAGTGAAACTGGTAGATGCAGATACCAAAGCCTTTAACCAGATCATGAATGCATTTGCATTACCAAAAGGAAATGAAGCAGAAAAATCAATCCGTAGTAAAGCCATACAGGATGCTACAAAATATGCTATTGAAATTCCTTTCAAAGTAATGGAGGTTGCTTATGCCAGCATGGAAGTAATTAAAGCAATGGCTGAAGTTGGAAATCCCAATTCAGTTTCTGACGCAGGAGTAGGTGCCTTGTGTGTACGCAGTGCGGTGATGGGGGCTTTTATGAATGTGCGTATCAATGCAGCAGGTTATGATGATAAAAATTTTGTTGAGGACATTGTTACAAAAGGAAAAGAAATAGAAAATAAAACCATTGCAGCGGAAGCAACCATTTTAAAAATTGTGAATGGGAAGATTGGGGTATAGGCTTTTTTAATGTTTATTACTAAATTTTTAATATCAGTTGATTAATAAATGTTTTGTTTACAATAGAGCCTAAATTTAGGGTATGATTACTAAGATAGAAATAGATGGGTTCAAAACTTTTTCAAATTTCCAAATGGAATTTGCGCCTCTTACTATTATTGCAGGAACAAATGCTTCTGGTAAAAGTAATTTATTCGATGCAATGCATTTGCTAAGCAGAATTGTTGATACTGATTTAAAAACAGCTTTTAGTGAAGAAAGGGGGAATGCTACAGAACTTTTTACTCAATATGATAATGATTCAACAGCAATTGAGATGTTTTTTGCTGTTGAGCTTTTACTTGATAAGGGCATAAAAGATAAATTTGGAGGATCAGCTATACTAAAATATACCAGACTGCGATATGAAATAAAAATTAAACAACTTAAGAATGATAGAGGTATTCAGGATTTGATAATTGTTTCTGAATCCTTAAACCCCATAAGACATGACGAGGATAAATGGATAAAAGTTTATATTAGAAAAATAGTTTTAGAAAAATGGATACCAAAGGTGGTGTCAGGAAAAAGAGGGGTGGCTTACATTGATACAAATAATGACCGTGTTAATTTGCGGCAAGATGGTAAAGGGGCAATAAAGAAAGAATTTTCTTTAAACAACATTAATCAAGCCATTATAAGTGTAGTTAACTCTGTTGATTTTCCTCATGCTTTAGCAGCTAAAGAAGAAATTAAAAACTGGAGATTTTTGCAGCTTAATCCTGAGGATCTGCGTCAGCCAAGTTCTTATCTTGCTAAAGATAATCTTACACGTACTGGTCAGAATCTTGCCGCCGTTTTGCACAGAATTGAAACTTTAGATACTGGATTAATAAAGCAAATTACCAGGAGGTTAAATTCATTGCTTCCAGGTATAACAAAAGTATCCGTGATAGATGATAAAGTAGGGCAATTTGTTGTACAGGTGCAGACTCAAGATGGACGAATCTTTACTTCAAGAGTTTTATCTGAAGGAACATTAAGACTTTTAACTTTATGTGTGTTCTTATATGATAATGACTATAGGGGTCTATTGTGTTTTGAGGAACCTGAAAACGGAGTACATCCTGCAAGAATGAGACTTACTGCTGAACTACTATTAGACTTAGTTTCTCATTTTGAAAATGATGAGGGTCAGGGATTACGTCAGGTAATAGTGAATACTCATTCGCCTGTGTTAGTTGGAGATGCTTTTAAATTAAGTAAGCAGGATATTTGCAGAATATGGCTGTCTCAATTAGTTACTCAATTTTTAACTATTGATAATCGCAAGTATAAAATTCAAGTTACAAAAATGCTTCCTGTAATTAAAGGGAGTACTCAGCTTGGGATTGAATTTTCTGAGAGTGAGCGAAAATTAACACTTGCCAATGTCATAAATTATTTGCAAACTGCCGACGTTGACCAAGAAATAGAAAAAATTGAGGCGTGATGAGTAATATATTGACTATTGCGTATTCAACTGAAGGACCAACTGATAAAAGATTTCTCGAAAATATTATTCGTAAAGTATTTGAGGATGCTGCTTACAAATGTGAAAGTAACATAGAAGTATTTGATCCTGTTTTTATTAAATTCCCAAGAGAAAATACTTTTGTAGAGGATGTTCTTAAAATTTCAAGTGAGGCACATAATATTGGTATGAATGTAGTTTGTATTCATGTAGATGCTGATAGCGATAATGATAAAGATGTGATGAAGAATAAGATTATCCCTGCTTTAGAAGCAGTCAGGCAGCAAAATGATAATACAATCTGTAAAAATTTGGTATCAGTAATTCCAGTACAAATGACCGAAGCCTGGATGTTAGCGGATAAGGAGTTATTAAAGGACGAAATAAATACTAATAAATCAGATATAGATTTAGGAATCAATAGAGAACCAGAATTAATCGCTGATCCCAAAAAAGTTATTGAAGATGCTCTAAATGTTGCACAGTCTAACTTACCCAAAAGGAGAAATAGAATTACAATAGGAGATTTATATCAGCCTCTTGGACAAAAAATTGCTATGGATAAACTTGAAACACTGAATTCATTTAATAAATTTAAATTGTCTGTTGAAGATGCATTGAAACGATTAAATTATTGACTGTAATTCAAATTAAAATCAAATAAAAAGGGTGCCGGTAACTACTCCAGCACCCACCATTTCTAACGCCATTCACTACAAAAATATTTATCCAATAATACAGTTCCATTCATGCACATCTGCAACTGCACCTGTACGTATCAACTCTAACTGATCTTTTAATTTATTATGCAGGCTGTCTTTGCTGTATGCAGGTAATGTGTAATCCACACCGTTAATATGTATTATTTGAATGGGTGCCACTACTGCAGCAGTGCCTGCGCCAAACGCTTCTTTCAATGTTTCTTTTACAAAGCCTTCTTCTAATTCAGCAATACTTACCGGTCTTTCTTCTGTCGCATAACCCAG